>JAKJJU010000005.1 GCA_021713295.1 Thiotrichales bacterium 19S3-11 | reverse complement strand
TTATTGCTAAATCGCTAGCTAGAGCAATTAATTCTTCAGAATATATCTGTAACATTATCAAAGCTACATTTAAACCTGAAATATCAATTAGTCAAAGAATGGCTCTGGTAGGTGTCATGTAGTGTGATTTTTTATATAAGCAAAAAACGTTTTTACCCAGTTAATTCCAGTTATTAACTGAAGATTGAGCTTAAATTAAGCTAAATAGTATGTTCATTTTCTTTTTCATTTTCTTTTTCATTTTCTTTTTCATTTTCTTTTTCATTTTCATAGAAAAAAGAAGACGGTGTTGATGACGATGACGATGATGATGACGATGACGATGATGACGATGATGATGATGATGATGATGATGATGATGATGATGATGATGATGATACAGCTTCAAGTTTTTTTGAAATTGATGCATTGAGTGTTTCTAAAAATTCACTTAACATCTTAAATGATCTTCCAAAATCAATTCCTTTTTGAATTGAAATATTGGCAATTTGTGCGTGAGCTTGAACACTTAGTTTAACTATTTCATCAATAGATAAGTCTTGACTTTTAAAATGACGGAGTAAAGTTTTCATTACTGACCTTTTATCTTTATCTATACTGCTATTGTTTAAATAGCCTTCTATTTGACATCGAAAATTTTTGATACCACTATTGATACCTATTTCACCAGAAAGGCCTTTAACAAGTTTAAGCTCTAGGTAGTTAAAATAAAGTTTGCTAGATAAAACAATGGACGACAGCGTATCAACTATTTTTTGATAAATACTATCAAAATTATGACCCATAGCAAATGATGCGCCAGTTAGTAATGCTCGCTGATAGAATGAAAGCGCGTTATTAATTATCGTATTATAGATTGACTGAATTTCTTTCTTTGTGTCACTTTTTTCTAGTAGCGTTAAGATTTGTTCTATTGTCTTTAGTTGAAATTTTGTCAAGTTAATCTTATTCTCTGGCTTGATCTTATCTTGTATACTTTCAAGACCAAAACTCTCATAGAACTGTCCAACTAAGCGCATAAAATCAATAGAAATTGGGCCAAACGCCTGATTAAACGCTTGCATAGTATTTATCTGCAGTAACTGCTTAGGAATCGGATTTTTATTATTCAAATTGTTATTAAACGTATTATTATTATCAGTAACACTTAAACTCTGTAATAGCGCTCTTACAGCGGATAACCAATAATTTTCATCATAGCCGAGTATGTCATAGATATTAGCAACGGAGCTCATATAGTGATTAATTGTCTCTACTACCTGGTTAGTTGAGCCTTTATGTTTCTCTAAATAGCTATCAAATATAGAAAAACGACATGGCTTTGAATCATTCTCTCTCGCAATGAGTGCCAATAACTTATTTTCTTCTGAGTTAGCAAATTGATTAATTTCTTCATTTATAACTGCCGCAATTTGAGATATTTTTGCTTTAATTGAGTTTATATCAGTTATGCCGCAAAAAATCGTATCAATATATTCACCTAGATTTTTATACGTACCCTTAAGCTTCTTTTGAAGAGCCTCAACCTGATTAATATCATCTACACCATCAAGCTCAATTAAAATACATAGTTTACTTCGTAGATCCCTTTGTGTCGGTTTACCAAGCTTCTGATAAGTTTTTTCTATCGTTTCAATAATGTTTTTTAATTCTTCAAATAACTCTTCAGATAGCTTTACTTTACCAAGTTCTTTAATGATTGCTTGTGCTGTCGGTGTTAATGGTTTATTGCTTCCAGATTTCATAAGACTTCCCCCCTCAATTGGATAATGCTTTTGCACTGTTGCGAAAATACTATATCGAACTGATATTATGTTGTCAATATAAAAAGTATCGCCTAAATTAGAGAAATATCTAATAACAAAAACTAATTAATTTGAATTGACTTGCCATTACTAATCTGAAACTATTTGCTATAGTGATTATTTTCAAAAAATCTGATTCTAGTCAAACGCAATATGGTAAAAGTACTAAGGAAAATTTTTGATGTTACTAGAAATTGCATTAATATTTATTATTACAGGTATTGTAGTAGGCATACTTTCAGGATTATTTGGCCTCGGTGGCGGCTTAACTATCGTTCCAGTCATGAGTGTGTATTTAGACATAACACATATCGTAGGTGCTGAATATACCATGCACATTGCAATTGCAACCTCATTATTTGTAATGATATTTACATCATTAGCAAGTACCTTTTCTCACCATAAAAGAGGAAATATACACTGGCAGGTTGCATGGCCTTTAGGCGTTGGGGTTTTAATTGGCGCTGTTATTGGTGCAATTATTGCTCACCTCCTTAATAGTGAAGTGCTTAAAGTTATATTTATTATCTTTTTAGTTTATACCATTGCTAAATGGATACTAAAAACCATTAAAAAACCAATAAACGATACAGAAAACCCCGCACTTGTAATTCCAAAAACCATAATTTTAAATATCTATGGCTGCCTATCAGGATTTGTTGCCGTAATCTTAGGCATTGGATGTAGCGTTATGGCTGTACCTTTTTTACGTCATTATAAATTTAGCATGCCACAATCTGCTGCTATAGCTGCAGCAATTACACCCGCACTAGCTGCGGTAGGTGCAACTGTCTATATTATCTTAGGCTATACATCAGCTAACTTACCCCACAGTATGCTTGGCTTTGTGTATTTACCGGCAACGATTGGCCTTATCATTGGTTCTTTTTGTGGTGTCCCTATCGGTACATGGGTATCTAATAAAATGCTTGAAAAAATCCAAAGTATTATCTATCTCTTATTTTTACTACTTATTCTAATTGTTATGATTAGCTAGCTTTCCTTGCTTTGAATAATTATTGAATGCTACATTGTGATTCATTTTTTTCATCAGGCCCACCAAAGCCACAGAAAACAAAAGTACCTGACTGTTTGGGTTTAGAATCTGGCACTTTATTTAAAGCTGATTAGCCCAATCTCTGTCGGTATACTTCATAAAGCGTTACACCCGCTGCAACGGATACATTTAAACTTTCAATGTCACCTTCCATTGGCAATTTGATTAAATAATCACATTTTTTACGCGTTAGCATTCGTAAGCCTTTGCCTTCTGAGCCCATAACAACAGCCAATGGCATATTAAAATCCTGTTGATAAATACTCTCATTTGCCTCACCAGCTAATCCCATAATCCAAACACCTAAAGCCTTTAACTGATCAATAAATCGTGCAAGATTAGTGACATAACTCATTGGCATCATTTCAGCAGCGCCTGAAGCTACTTTACTGACGGTTGCATTAATCGGTGCTGATTTATCTTTTGGCATGACCACACAAGTAACATTAATTGCTGCAGCTGTTCTTAAACAAGCACCTAAGTTATGTGGATCAGTAATCCCATCTAAAATTAAGACCAAAGGCATCGCATTATTTTCAATTAAATCTAGCGCCTGTTGCTCATCTAATAGGTTATTGCATGGTTGACACAACATAACAATGCCCTGATGAACACCACCATCACTACGTAAGTCTAACTGTGCTCGCTCGACAAATGAATAATGGATATTTTTTGACTTAATCATCCCTAATAACTCAGATAACTTAGCATTATCCTGTTTCCCACTTTGAACTAACACTTGTTCAATCGACTCAGGTGCTGATTTAAGTCGACTTTTAGCAGCATGAATACCATAAATAACTGATTTCATATAATTTATCCAACGGTAATAATTATTTTTTGAGTTTTAAAACTAACGCTTTTTTACAAGGTACAAGCTTCGAATGGGGATCTGAAAGTGATGCAATTGAAGAATAATTTCATCAAGATAACCTTGGCATATTTGTCGAATATCAAGTTCATCATAGCCATCTTCAAGTAACTGTTCTGCAAAGTCATTAATATATTTTACAATTTCATCTTTAATTTGATCTAAGCGTTGTTGAGGACTAAAGATATAAGCATGATTATTCTTTGGTTTTGACCAAGCCTCATAACGATCTTGCAAATAACTTGCAAATTCTTTAATCGATTGTTGTAATACCGCTGAGGCTGTTGAACCCATCTCATCTTGACGCTTTAATTGCAACAACGTTGCTTGTTTTTGTAAATAGACATCATCTGGGTTGACTGTCTCTATTGGCATTTCTGCAGAGGCACTCTCATGAGATAGCTCACTAATTCTTTTTCTGCCAGCTAACGTCGCCTTTTTGACTTTTGACATGAATAATACCCTATGGATTCCTTTTATATGCTTTCTAAAACCATTTTATCTTATATTTTAAATAATATCATAAATTCCCAAACTGCAGTAATTTTACAAGCCTAAAGCTGCATTTTCTTAATTTTTTTATAAATTCCATCAAATGCACCATTACTCATAATCACAATATGGCTTGGTTTTTTTATAATTGCAGGCAGTTTAGCTAATAAAACATCAACATCATTAAAAACATCACTTCGCTGCTGTGCGCCATTTAGTAATTCATCCCATTGTAGCTTAACGCCTTCAGGCTGAAATAGCATCAAATGATCCGCTGCTTCTAAGGCTTCAAGCAAACGCTTTCCATGATAACCCATCTTCATCGTATTTGACCGAGGCTCTAATATCGCAATTAACTGTTGATCACCTATATTCGAGCGCACAGCCTCCATTGTCGATTGAATTGCAGTCGGATGATGGGCAAAATCATCATAAATATAAATGTTATTTTCACAGGCTATTTTTTCTAATCGTCGTTTAACACCTTGAAATGTTGATAATGCTTCGATAGAAACCTTTGGATTAACTCCCGCCGCTGATGCTGCACTAATTGCTGCTAGCGCATTATAAACATTATGCTTGCCTAATAATTCCCAACGAATAACTCCTTGCTTTTTATGTTGATAATAAACTTCAAAGACACTACCGTCTGATTCTAATAATTTTGCTTGCCAATTTCCAACGGCTAGTCCAAATGTCATCACAGGACTCCACACACCCTTAGCTAAGACATCTGTGATTTCTTTATCATCTGCATTAATAATTAGCTGGCCATTGCTTGGAATGCCACGAATTAAATGATGAAACTGTCGCTTAATATCATCTAAATGGTTAAATATATCACCATGATCAAACTCTAAGTTATTAATTACTGCTATCTCTGGGTAATAATGAACAAATTTAGATCGCTTATCAAAAAAAGCCGTATCATATTCATCTGCTTCAATAACAAACCAATCTGAATCTGTAACGCGCGCAGAGACATCATAATCATGAGCAACACCGCCAATTAAAAATCCTGGATTTAAATTTGCATAATCTAAAATCTTAACCACCATTGAAGTGGTCGTAGTTTTACCATGCGTGCCTGATATAGCAATAACACGTTTATTAGAAAGTATTTTTTCATATAACCATTGCGGACCAGATTTTAGTGGAATTTTTTGATTCATCATCGCTTCTATAACTTCAACACCACGCTTCATGGTATTACCAACGATGATTTCATCGGGCTCATAAGTAGATAATTGCTGTTGGTCATAACCCGAGTAAATCGCTACACCTTGACTTTCTAATAATGGTCCCATCGGTGGATAATTTGCTTGATCTGAACCCGATACCTGATACCCCAATTGGCGAGCCAATAGTGCAAGCGACCCCATAAATGTCCCACAAATACCTAAAATATGTACTTTTTTTGCCATTATTAAAGTCCTTCAGACTTAATTTTATTGATAATATTTGATGTCGATAAGCCTTCGGTTAAGCAAATTGTTTTTACTTCACCACCATGGTTTAAAACATGTTCATTGCCTGCAATTTCATGAATTTCATAATCAGCACCTTTAACCAAGACATCCGGTGTTAATTCTGTAATTAAACGCTCAGGCGTATCCTCTTTAAATGGCACAACCCAATCAACACAGGCTAGTGCACTTAATAATGCCATGCGTTCGGCTAATGGGACAATCGGTCGTGAAGGCCCTTTTAAGGCTTTAACTGAGTCATCTGTATTAACACCAACAATCAAACGATCTCCCAGCGCCTTTGCTTCTTTTAAATAATCAACATGTCCTTGATGAAGAATATCAAAACAACCATTGGTAAATACAACTTTTTCACCTTGTAAGCGTGCCTGATGCATCGCTACTTTAATATCCGCTTCACTTAATACACCAAATTGTATTTCACTAGATACGTGTAATGCTTGGTATAATTCAGGTAACGTCAACGTTGCTGTACCTAACTTTCCTACCACAACACCAGCTGCTGTGTTAGCGAACTTCATTGCCTCTTGATAACTATAACCTACCGATAATGCCATTCCCATTACTGCAATAACCGTATCACCCGCGCCTGTAACATCATAAACTTCTTTAGCATGCGTTGGTATACTATGTGCTTTTCCTGAGTGATGAATAATCATCATGCCCTTTTCACTTCGAGTGACTAATAATGCTTCAAGTTCTAATTTTTCAATCAATGCCAACGCTTTAACTTTTATATCATGCTCACTGTGGCAGCGACCAACCACGGCTTCAAACTCTTTCATATTGGGTGTAATCATCGTTGCACCATGATAACGCTGAAAGTCATTTCCCTTCGGGTCGACTAATATCCGCACTTGGTGATTACGTGCTAACTGTATTATTTCCTGTGGATTACTTAATGTTCCTTTCCCATAATCAGATAATATAATTGCACCAACCGAATCAATACATGCCTCCGCTTGATGCAGCAGCTCTGATTTATCAACTTCATGAAACCCTTCTTCAAAATCCATTCGAATCAATTGCTGATTTTGAGATAATACACGTAGCTTGGTTATTGTTGGTAGCCCAGTTTCAACAAAGTGTGTCTCAATCTGCTGCTCTTTTAATTTATTTTTAAGACTTAATGCTGCTTCATCTCTACCGACACAACCACATAAATAGGCTTTACCCGATAATGCAGCAATATTCAAAGCAACGTTACCTGCACCGCCAGCACGCTCTTGTATCTTATCCACATGAATCACTGGCACAGGGGCTTCAGGCGAAATTCGCCTAGTTGCGCCTTCCCAATATCGATCTAGCATAATGTCACCAATAACTAGAACATTAGCATTTTTCAGTGTTAAACTCATTCTTAGCCTTAAATTAAATGTTAGAATAACTTGATTTGAATCGATTTTACGTGAAAATAAGAAGAAGTTACACCCCAAACTATTCTTTAAAAAGAAGATAACCGAAAAGCTATATAAAAATATGAGTATTTACATTATTTCTGATTTACATCTAAAAGCCGCTGAGCCAGAAGTTTTTAGACAATTTAGTGTATTTTTACAACAAATCACTAACAAAGGAAATACGCTTTATATCCTAGGAGATTTCTTTGAATATTGGGTTGGTGATGATGCAAATGATACTTTTTATCAACGTGTTATCTCATTATTAAAAAACGCAACTAATTGTGGTTTAGTCATCTATTTTATGCATGGAAACCGTGACTTTCTTATTGGCAAGACCTTTGCAGCTAATAGTGGCATCCAGCTAATCCAAGACCCATATTACCTTCACTGGCAAAACCAATTAATTGCCTTAATGCATGGCGATTTGTTATGCACCGATGATCAACGTTATTTACGTTATCGAAAAGTCGTTCAATCTCGTTGGTTTAAATGGTTATTTCTACACTTACCTTTAGCTTTGCGCAATAAGATGGCTGATAAAATGCGTCAAAAAAGCAAAAATCGCAAGCGCTATGAAATTGAATTTGATGCAACCGATAAGGGTATTAACCGTTATGCAAAAGATGCTCAGATTATTATTCACGGCCATACACACAAACTAGCCATTCATAAGCATCATAGCAAAACGCGTTATGTATTAGGCGACTGGCATAAAAATCAGTATAGCTATATTCAAATTAATGACCAAATTACATTATATAACTCTGGAGTAATTGAACATGCCTGAATTACCTGAAGTTGAAACCGTTCGCTGTGGACTTGCACCGAGCCTTGAAGGTAGCATCATTAAAAAAATTTATATTCATCATCCCAAACTCAGATACCCAATCCCACAACTTAATCACTTAGTTGGACAAAAAATTCAGAAGATTCAGAGACGTAGCAAGTACCTTATATTTGAATTTGCTAGTGGCAATTTACTGGCACATTTAGGGATGAGTGGCATTTTTCGCTTATATGATTTACCCGCCCCTGAAAAGCTTAAACATGATCATATTGAATTTTATTTTGATACTTTTGTACTGCGTTATCACGATCCAAGACGCTTTGGTGCCATTCTATGGAGTAATAAGCCTTTTGATCAGCATCAATTAATTCAGTCACTTGGCCCAGAACCATTATCAACTAACTTTAATTCTAACTACCTCCAATCAACGCTTAAAACTACCAAAAAAGCCATTAAACTTGCCATTATGGATAGTCACATTGTTTGCGGCGTTGGTAATATTTATGCATCAGAAGCACTTTTTGATGCAAGCATTCACCCACTGACACCAGCGAACAAACTCACGTTGATACAATGCCAGAGTCTTGTTAACTCAATTAAATACATCTTATCTTCAGCCATCAAACAAGGTGGTACAACACTGAAAGACTTTAAGAATTCTAATGGCAAGCCTGGCTATTTTGCACAACAGTTAGCCGTTTATGCTCAAGATAAAAAACCTTGTACTAACTGCCAAACTCCTATTGCAAAAATAATACTTGGACAACGTAGCACTTTTTATTGCACTGAATGTCAAAAGTTACCCAACTAGTGACGCATTAGCTCTTTTAGCGCTGATTTTATTAAGCCTTCTGTTGTATCTGAAGAGTCCTTAATTTTAAAAACAGCCTTTTGTGCCTCATTTTTACGATAACCTAAAGCTATTAAAGCTTCGGTTGCTTCATTGGTTTGAAGCGATGATGTGCCGTGCGTTGCTACGTTTGACTGTGGTGAATCAGTAAGTGCTTTAGTTGCAATATCTGTATTAATTTCAGATAAAGAGAGGGTAATTTGTGGAATTTTATCCCGCATTTCAACAATTAATCGCTCAGCTGTTTTTTTACCAATACCTGGAATACTTACTAATAAAGCACTATCGTCTGCTTTAATGCATGATAAAATCGTATCCGCATCCATTCCTGATAAAATAGCCAACGCCATTTTAGCACCAATTCCATTAACCTTAATTAACTCTTGAAAGAGTTTTCTATCCGTCTTTGATTGAAAACCATAAAGCAAATGCGCATCTTCTCTAACAATTAAGTGTGTGTATAAAATACTTTCTTGCCCAATCTCTGGCAGCTGATAAATCGTTGTCATCGGCGCTAGTATTTCATAACCAACACCCCCAACCTCAACTAATAATAAAGGTGCTTGTTTTTCAATTAAAATACCTCGAATTCTTCCAATCATTCTCTTAGTCTTCCTCTTACAATTTTTGATGCCCCGGCTAGATGCTTTAATGACTGCGATGTATGAAAATGGCAAATTGCCACGGCCAAGGCATCTGCCGCATCTGCCTGTGGTTTTGCACTTAAACTTAAAAAACTCTGAACCATATGCTGTACTTGGGATTTTTGGGCTGCACCTTTGCCAACAACTGCTTGTTTAATTTGCTTTGCTGAATACTCTGCCGTATCTAATTTATGATGTGACAGAGCCACCAAAGCTGCACCACGTGCTTGACCTAATTTTAAAGCCGCTTGTGGATTTTGAAACATAAATATTTGTTCAATGGCCGCCTGCTCTGGCTGATACGCTTGTATAATTTGTGAAATTCCGTCGAATACTTCGTGCAAACGATCGTGTTGCGCCTGAGCTTTGATACGAATACAACCACTTGTAACATACTGACACTTTCGATCAATTACTTTAACGATACCAAAACCCGTTATCCTTGAACCAGGATCTATCCCTAAGATTAACATTAGCTATTCTGCCAAAGCGGCTAATACATCACTAGAAATTTCAGCATTACTATAGACATTTTGCACATCATCTAAATCTTCTAATCGATCAATCATTGCTAAGACTTTCTCAGCCGTTTCTTTATCTAAATCAGCTTTTGTTGAAGCAATCATCGTAACCTCAGCATTTTCTGCCTCAAACCCTGCAGCATCCAATGCATCTTTAACATCTGAAAAACTTTCTGGTGTCGTAATTACTTCAATTGCATACTCATCTGATATAACATCTTCAGCACCTGCCTCTAATGCAACCTCAAACACTGCTTCTTCATCAATATCTAAATTAAAGCCAATGATTCCTTGCTTAGAAAAAAGATAGCTCACAGAGCCATCTGTCCCTAAGTTTCCACCAGCTTTAGTAAATGCATGACGTACCTCAGCAACGGTACGATTCCGATTATCCGTCATACAATCAACCATTATTGCCACACCACCTGGGCCATAACCCTCATAACGAATTTCTTCTAATTGCGTTGTATCATCACCACCTGCGCCCCGCTTAATGGCTCTATCAATGGTATCTCGAGTCATGTTCTGACTAAGCGCAGTCTGAACTGCTGCACGCAACCTTGGGTTTGCTGTTGGATCATCACCCCCCATTTTTGCCGCTACCGTTAACTCTCGAATCAGCTTTGTAAAAACCTTTCCTCGCTTGGCATCCTGAGCTGCTTTTCTATGCTTAATATTAGCCCATTTACTATGTCCTGCCATTTTATCACCTATTTTATATTTGATCTTTTAACTAACTATACCGATGCTAGCGGCTATTGTAGCAAGCTTGCAAGCATTTGAAAACTCATCTAATCTCTCTAAGTATGTCACCTTTAAATTTTAACAGATCTAATCTAAAAGGACTAAATTCATCATGGAAACGCTACTAAAAGATATTTTAAATCCAAATAAAAAAGTTTTTGTTGTCAATGCCGATGAAACATTATTAACTGCTGCACAAATTATGGCAGAGCATAATGTTGGTTCGCTATTAGTTAATGATCATAATGGTGACTTTAAAGGAATTGTAACTGAACGTGATTTTGCCTTTAAAGTAGCAGCAAAATCAATTGATACTCAAACTACAAAAGTTAAAGCAATTATGACACCTGATCTAATAACGATGAATCATAATGCAACTGCACATGATGCTTTTCAAGTTATGACACAAAAACGCATTCGACACTTACCAATTTATGATGATAACCGACACTTCTTAGGCCTACTATCGATTGGTGATTTAATTAAACATATCAGTTCTCGCTATGCAGAAAAACATGAGGAAGTTGAACAGTTATATCAATATATTAGCCAATAAAGCTTCAAAATAATCTCAAGTTGCCCAGAAAAAATAAATCATTTAACTAATTGACTTAGATAAATATAATGATTAATATCCACTCATTAAATTAAGCCAGCATACATGGAGTCGATATGGGTGGGCTCAGCCAAAATCTATCAAACAAAAAAAGACTATCCATTTTTCCAACTCAACTTGATAAACATAAAGCCATACTTATAACTTATATTGCTTTTTTATTTACTGGCTTTCAATGTGCCATTTACGGCATGTTAACCGTCTCGATCGCTAAACATTTCCAAATTAGTCCAAGCAATGTCATTTTTTATGATGGTTTTGGCTTATGGGGACAGATTTTTGCTATGGCAACAGGTGGCATTGTAATTCGCAAAATTAAAGCTAAAAACACGTTAGCTTTAGCTGCATTATTAATGATCATCGGCAGCACTTTTTCTATTCTCGCAATCAATATCTATGTTTATTCACTAATGAGCTTTCTATGCAATATGGCCGTAGGCTACGTCCTATTAACCTGCAATTATATGACAATGGGAACTGTGACATCAGAAGGTGAATCAGAAGGAAAGTTAAGTATCTTAAATGTCTTTTTTAGTTTTGGTTTTTTAGCCAGTGCCAGTATTGTGGGTATCCTATTACACTATTTTAACTGGCAAGTTGTTTTTCTTAGCATTATGATTCTCTTTAGCGTATTTATTTTATTTTTACTCCTAATTCGTATCAATGAGCTTATCGAAACACAACTTCGACAACAAACAGAAGATAAAATCAACAACAAAAAGCCTACATTTCAGATAAGTTTTTTAAATCTGGCTTCGATATTAATTGCAATTAGTTTATTTTGTATTGTTTATGTCGAACAAATCATGAACTATTTTAATCAACCACATTTACATTATAAACTCGGCTTTGACATACAAACTGTGGGTATATTGGTGTCTAGTTATACGCTTGCGCAATTATTAGGACGAATTCTGTTTGGGAAATTTTTATTACCTAAAATTAAAATTCATCTTTATCTAATAACGGCGACAATTCTATTTGCTATTTTATTTTGTCTATACCTATCACTGCACTCATTTTTAATGGTATTTCTTATTATGGCTGCATTAGGTCTGGCAGACTCATGTATCTATCCATCAATTTTAGGTTTTGGGATGGATCAGTTGCCCAATCTTAGTAGTAGTGCCACCTCATTTTTTGTTACCGTTGGCGCAATCGGTATTCCAATTGGCACCTCAGTTTCAGGACTATTAGGTGATTACTTTGGCCATTATACTGCAATGGCCATTGGGCCAATTTTATTAGTAATCATTAGTTTATTAATTTATAGTGTTCATTTACTTCAAATGAAAAACAAAAATGCTAGCCATTTAGCTGCAAAGGCAAGTTGACATGCAACAAAGTAAATTAATTGATTATTTAAACAAAGATTATTGCTGCTATCAAAGTCAAGCACCTGAATCAGACCAGCCCATTTATTATTACTATGACGAATTAAAACCATTTCTTGAGGCCCCACTAACTGCCGAAATGGCACAATCAATACTAGATAAATTTCAATTAAGTTTTGCCATTGAATTAAATGAACAGGGCTTTGCTCAGGCAGCAGAGCGTCAAAGCAACAATGATCAAAGCCATTATGATGCTGTTTGGATACGTGATAATGTTTGGGTTTATTTCTATTTCAAAACGTTTAACCCTAGCAAGGCCAAAATCTTAATAGAAAGCTTGAGCCAATATTATTTAAATCCTGATCAACTTAAGCGGTTTGAGTGTATCATTGATCAACCATCACGCGCATCTGATTCAATGCAGGTGCCACACATTCGTTTCAATGGAAAGTCTGACACGTATCAAGATGTACAAATTGATGGTCATAACCAAATTTGGAATCATAAACAACTTGATGCACATGGCCTGTTTCTAATTGCACTTTATGATGCAATCAACTCTAATTTAATTGACTATCAATCAACAAAAAAAGATATTAATCAACTAGTTAACTATTTTTTTAACTTTTTTAACGCTATTGACTTTAGTAATTACGAAGATGCTGGAGCTTGGGAAGAAATTGAACGTGTTAATACATCAAGTATTGCACTTGTTACCAATGCCGCCTTCAAATGGCTTAAGCTTAAACAAAAATACAACATAACATTAAACTGTGACTTAAACCAGCTGGCACATAAAGGGCTTGAGAAAGTTAAACAACAAATTTCATTCGGTGGTGAATCACCTAATTACCCGATTAAAAGTATTCAATATCGTAGAAGTGATGCAGCACTTCTTCATGTGATAACGCCTTATTTATTGGAAGAATTGGATATTCGCTACTATGAAGAAATATTAAAGCTTATTCAGCCACTAGAAAGAGCCCATGGCATTATTCGCTACTCTAAGGATAGTTACCAATGCGCTAATTTTTGGTTAGCGGCTAACGATGAAGATCTACATCAATTAACTGATGATACCTCAAATGAACGTAGTTTTACCCAACGTCAAAAGATGATGCAACCTAACTCGGAAGCACAATGGTTTTTTGACAGTCTAATCGCACTAAGCTACTTGTCAATTTACCAACACTATCCAGTTAGATACGACCATCAATCAATAAAATTAAAATCTGCCTGGCACATCAAACGAGCTTTAGCACAAATGACGGGCACTAATAGTTTAAGCGCGGATGGTCAGCCGCTTAAACACGGACAACTGCCTGAAAGTATTAATACCATTCTACTAGATCAAAAATACTATTATCTGCCATCACCCATTACGCCTTTGAATTGGGCTAAAGCATCACTAGCTTTAGCACTGAGCAATTATGCTAAAATTTTTAATTATTAAAATTTGGCAACTCTGGTGTTGATTGAGAAGGTGGGTATGTTCTCTCCAAAAATGGGGTTGGTAACAAAAGCTCCTGCATTGATTGAGCTTCTGGTTTAATAGAGCGTCGCCATGTTGTTTGAAGCTTTTGATGTTCACTTATTGTATTTTCAGTTTCTTTTAAGCATTTATACAATGCCGAACTCTTATTACTAGAGTATTGATCAATAACAGTTAATGTTTGATCAAATAGCATACTTAACAACTTTAATGATTTATCAGGCAAACTTAGACTGTCGGATGATAAAGTATCAATTAGTAATTTTTGGTATATAGTTGCATATTGGTGCATACATTCTCTTAAAAACTCAAATGGTGGAACCATTTTTTTTGTTGCGTTATATTTATCTGCCTGCAGAATATCGAATGAATCAATGAATTCTTTAAGGTCGTTGATATGCTTTTTCTCAAATTCTAAAAAAATTGAGGTGTAATTTTCTAATGTATTCAATATGCTTGATAATAGTTTCGTTTTTAATTGTGAAGTTAATTCAGCAAAATCCTTTATCTCTTGAAAATCTATTGTTAAACAATTAGTGATATTGATTTCACAAGAATAATTTGATCGTTTTAATGTCAAAAGCAATTGTCTAAAACAATGGCTCTTTATTGCAATAAGTTTTGCATCGTCACCAATTAAAAGACCATACTCAGGCAATTGAGTTGTTAATTGAAATAACTCTTCTAATTTGCTTTGATCTTTTGAAAAAGCTTGATTATTAATGGAATCATATTTTTTCTTATGACTATCAGATAACCTTGGTAAATTTAAATATTTCTTAATAAAATTTTTTTCACTTTCTAAATAATGTTGAGTTTCTACCAACCAAAGGCATATCTGAAAATTTTGTGATTTAAAATAATTCAAAGCACTACTAATAAGGAGGTTATTACCATAAAAATTAATATCGATACATTCAAGCATTTTATTATGTATTTCTTCATTTTGAAGAATTTCTAAAAATGCATCTAAAATATGTACTAGCTGATCAAAATTATGCTGATGAGCAAATTTTGTTTTGGCAATTTCACTAACAATTAAAAATTTTAATTCTTTAAACTTAACCTCAAACAAATTAACTAAAGCTTGTTGTATTGGGTTTTTTATATAATCATTCAAATGAGTTAAACAATTAACTGAAACCTCATAAATATGCTTTAAGTTACTTAAAAGATTATTATGTCTTTTACTGTCAAAATCATTTAAATATTTTTCTACTGGGAGCAATGTTTTGCTATTTTTTTCAACCTCATTTAACTTTCCCTTAAGCACAGACCGTAGTTGCATGAGCGCACTTTCGATATCAGCCCTTTTCTTTAAAAGTTTATCCGGTGATTTAGAAAAAGTATCTTTTACTGAAAGTACTATCACATCATAAATATGAATGTGATTTTGATAATCAACTTGAAATAGTGTGTTAAGCAACTTATTTAGTTGTTTATGTGTAGCATGTTTATAGTTCAACTTATTAACAAATTGAATAAATTCATTTATTTGATCCATCATGATATCAATAGTGCTTTCTGTCGAGTTATCTATTGCCAAAGATATTCTCTCTAATAAATTCAATGCTGCTTCTTTAAATTTATTCTCTAGCTGCTCTGCTCGAAAAATATTTATATCTGCATCAAGCTTTTTTTTAGACTCTTTTTTAAACTTAGCATTGCCTTTATGAGTTGTTTTATTTCCATACATATACAAATTCCTTATTATTTTGATTTACTAAATCTCACAAGAGTTTGAAAATTTTTGATCTATTATAAATTGTTCAAGAAACGGTGCTTTTTCTAAAGCAATAGAACGTTTACGCGCTGATATTGGAAATTTACTTCCCGTTAAAGCCAACGTATCTTCCTCTTCGTCAATTTCCTTATTTAAGCGATTAAATGACTCAAGTGAAGCTAATAATTTAAAGCTATTTGAGCATTGATACTGATCTAATAGTTCTAAAGATTGATTAAGTAATTCATCTAACAGTAACACTTCATGATAAACTGCCACCTTCTGTTTTAGAAAAATATCAAGTAACTTTGCAGCTGATAGTGTAATTTTATTCACACAAAATGCTAAAAAATCAAATAAATCAGTCGATTGTCTTTGACGAATGTAACTTTCTATATGCCTATTAATTGGGTATAACTTTATAAAACCAGCTAACTCGGCCATTATTTGTTTTACTTTATATTTATTCGTATAATCTAATTTAAATATCTTATTTTCAATAGTTAATTGTAAACTATCACACTTTTTCGAAAACTTTTGAATATTAGCAAGATGAACCTCACTACCCAACAACTTACTCTGACTAAGAAAGTTAATAATATTCTCTTTATTCTCTTTATCCATAAAAGGGCTTTCAATAGCTTTAGATAACACCGCAATATAATCAACTAAGGCACTACGTTTTGTATCATGTAAATATAAAAATACTGGAGAACCAACTTGTCCTTCATATTCTGGTAGACTTAAGCATAAAGCATAAATTTCTTTATAATTTTCAATAATATACTTAACACTCTCTTCAGTAATTTTATTTGTTGTCATATGAAATAAAATATTTTCTGAATATGATTTAAATTGATTTTGGCCAGCTTGATTAATTTTTAATAATTGTTTAAAAATATGATTATGATATTGGCACATATTAGTTATATATTCATATTCTCTGATAAAACTATCTTTATTAAAACAAGAATTTGCTAATATCGACTTAAAACCATTTAGCATATAGCCATTAAATAAATTGCCCAAAATATTAACTAAATCAATATAATTTGAGCGAATATTAGCCTGACTTTGAAATGAATCATTAGTACTTAACTGATAGAACTCTATCAAATCATTTGATAACGTATCTCTAACGTTAGACATTAATAAGATAATATTTTTCGAAGTATCTTTTAAATTTATAATCTTAATTAATTCATTCAAAAAAAGTTCATAAAGCGCTTTTTTACCATTTGATATCTGAAGTTTTTTAATTTGAGCTTTAACTTCATTAATCGATTCTATCATCTCAGATTTTAAACTATATATAACTATAATTTCATCCATAAAATTTCTACTATTTTATATAAATCATTTAAGATTTTAGTTTTCTTAAATAATGGCAATTTCAGCACTTATAAAATATAATGCATTGCTTCTTAAATTAATTCAATAGGAGATTTATTGCATTATTGATTAAAAATTAAACAACAAGCTTATTTAAATATATGTATTTAAAGATTAGAAGCAACTATTTATTAAGCTGCTTCATAAGTTGAAGTTGATTGATTAGCTCCACTCTCTTCTGAAAATAGTAGAGGGGGAGCATCACTAGAAAAAACTTTATCACTGCTCATGTTAATAAATTCACCAGCTTGTTGAATCAACTTGGGATCAGCTGTAAAATCATAGTTATCCATTAACTTCATTGTCTTTTTAAATAATTCATTTAATAACATAAGAGAACGACCAGTAGCTATTCCTTTTTGAATTGACGTTGCACAAATCAAATCGGCAGTAATTGCGATTGCATTAACTACTTTTTGAAGGAATGCAAATGGTGAAACCGTTAATCTACTCATATTACTAAGATCTTTAGACACCTGAAGTTCGTTAATAAAATCATAAAGATTTTGCATGATATTTATTTTGTCATTGTCAGTCTTAATCAAATTAAGTCCAAATATTCCTGAATTATTAGCTTTTTCTATATAGTCCAACTTTATTGATTGTAATAATGTTGCTTTAAGTACACTACACTCGTCAAGAAATTTACTTATATTTTCGTTATCTACACTGCTATTTTTAAATAGCGCTAGTTGATTTATTACTTGTTTTGTCGCCGGATTTATATTAGCAATGTTATCATCCACTAAAAGATTACTAAATAGTCTAATATACATGTCAGTTTTAGGTGCGGTAGGATATGTCATATCCCAATAACTTGCAGAATACTCAGGTAGTTGATTAATCTCATTAAGTATTCTTTCAATATTATTATCTAGATAATCAGCACTCAAAGGTTGATTAAAAGTAGTTTTTAAAGTTCCATATATTCCTGGAATATTTTCTCTAAATTTATTTAAATTCATTAATCTATTATACAAACTCAAATTAACTTTAAGTGCATCTAACATTTTATTATAGATAGTATCAAACCCTATTCCTAGCTTTACCTTTGTCCTGCTATCTTTAGCTATCTGTATTAATGCATCTTTAATAAATTTTCTAACATCCGGAGCATTCAAACATGCATAAACCCCTTGAATTTGCCCAATAACCGAATGTTGAAGCTTATTTTGATCACTTAGTTGCTTCACATGTGCAGGACAATCCTTACTTTTAGAAAATAAGTTCACGAACTCATCCTGGACTTCTTCAATAAGATTACTAAAATTGTCATGATTAAATTTATTCAAATGAGTGTCATTTGTTGCACTGAGTTTAATTAATTCATCTATAAGCTGATTTAGTTTATTAGTAATTCTTAAATCATTGCCATTTAATTTAAGACTCTCTAATTTTACTTTAAATTCATTTTTCGTTAGCATATCTCTCCCCTTTTTATATCGCAATGCTTCATATATTGAAGTCAACAATAATACACATTATTATTAATTTGACAACTAAAAATTGATTAAATAAAACACAAAAAATAATAAATTATTCTAGGCAATTGTTTTATATCGAAAAAATATTCAATTATATTTACAGAATATCTTACGGTTCTCTTTTTTTTAGAAATGCATTAAAGTTGATCTGTTGTAAGATACTAAAGATTGAACTTGATTCAATGATCTGAATTAATTCATTACAGCTAACTGGAACGTTAATTCCATCATATTTTCAGATGATTTTGATAGAGTCGGCACTTTTTAGAAACCCATTCAAAACCAATATGTTTTAAGATACTAAACGTTGAAACTAATTCTAATTTATTACGTACATTTAATTTCTCTTTGGCTTTTTCAAGATGAAATTCAATTGTTTTATTTGATAAAAATAAAATATCAGCAATTTCTTTTGCGGTTTTACCCTGAGAAGTTAATTGTAAGATTTGTTGCTCGCGATAAGACAAATTCTGTTTTACTGCTAATTGATTAAAAACTCCAATATCATGTAAGAATGAAGATCTTCTAGTATTATTTGGTCGGGCAAATGGCTGATCACTTGTCTCAATACACTGATTTTTAGAAATAATATTTTCATTTGAATCATAATGGTAGTCATATACTGAGTAGTGCATTTGCATTAACTCTTCTCTTAACGATGAGCTTTCTTGGATAAAGTAATGAATAAACTCACGTAATGCCCCTCGTTCATTATAAAAAACATCTTTAACACCATCTCTGCTATGCCCTGAAAACCAAAATTGTTCTCGTCCATATTCGGTATTCTCGCAAAGACATAAAGCGATATCTTCATCAGGTAACCATTTTTTTGCATCCATGGTAGTATCAAGCTTAGGCAATTTTGCATTTAATTTATCTAATGGCAACACCAAAGCATCGTATTTCGGCCAAGGGATATCTTGATAGTACAAATATAAATTACCATTGATAAAGTCCTTGGCTCTATCTGGAGAATTTCCATAAAAATAGAACTCTCCACTATAAGAATAGGCAACACTTCTAAAACCTACTATATTGAAATGCTTTGATAACGGCTGAACAAGACTTTGTATCAAATTAGCATATTTTTCAGAACCATTGATATGCATTTTCATTAGATATTCATTATACCGTGAATTAATGGCACTAAAATTTTTTAGTTTCTTTGAATGCATAATCTTCAATGTAGCAACCCAACCTAGATCTAATTAAACCAATAACCTAATCAAAGTACATTATATGTCTGATTATAATAATGTCAAACTAATTATACCTACAACTTTATGATAAGAAAATTTTAACCGATTGGATGCGAAAAAGTCACAACTAATGGATTATGATCTGACAGTTTAGCACAGTCTAATACCGTAGATTTTTCTAGTGTTAAACCTCGATATAGAATATGATCTAGCGGTGCTGAAATAAAGGATTTAATTAAGTTAGCATTCTCAAATGCCACAGGAGTTAACGCTAATTGACCAATCAAATGATCTAATAGCAACAGTCGACCAATCCCCCAGCTATTAAAGTCACCCGCAATAATTAATGGCCCTTGGTGTAAACTGGCAAACTCATAAAGTTGTTGTAATTCTTTCTGATAAACTTGAACGCTTCTAAAATTAATTGCATGTACATTAATTAACATTAATTGTTCACCTGATGCTAACGGATAAACACTGACTAAAAATGCTTTATGGGTTCTAAAAATAAATTCTTTATGTTTACTAATTACATAATTACTATGCCTACTTTCAACACTCGATGCCGTTAACAAGCCAAATGATCTATTTTTAAATTCCAAATTAGAAAAATAATATTTTTCATATGCTGCCAATATCGAAGTTGACTTCATAATTCGATTAATTGATGGACTCTCTTGAAACGCAAATAAATCAGGATCATATTGAGATAATAAGCTAACTAAATAACGTATTTGTTTTGGCTTATGTAATTTTTTATAAACATTCCAACAAATAAGTGTAAATGGCCCATCTAATGTCGACTTGATTGTTATCGGAGTGTATCGCTTTAAATCAACGGCAGGCTTAATCATAATAATGGCATAAATACTTTCATTAAATTTGCAAAAAACTGTTTAATTGGACCAACTGTTTTAATCTCATGGCGCGCATTTAAAATAAAACCCTCCATCCAAACTTTAATTTGATTCAGTATCACATCTGAATGAAAAAATACGCCAAGCTCATAATTTAAAAATAAGCTTCTATAATCTAAATTTACTGAACCTAACATAACCGTATCATCAAATAATACTGCTTTTGCATGTACCATCTCCCCTTCAAACAAACAAACATCAATATTTGCATCTTTAAGTCGCTCCAAATAATGACTTCTACCAATATCTGCTAATACATGATTTGATTTAGATGGTGTGATTAATTTAACATCAACACCTCGGTAGTTAGCAATTACTAATGCCCTGACTAATTCTCGAGGAGGTATAAAATAAGGTGTCATGATCCAAATACGCTTTTTTGCTTGATAAATTTCGCTCATCAAAACATTATAAACAACATCTTTTTGAACATCAGGCCCTGAAGGGGCAACTTCAACTAAATATTCGCCTTTGGATAACTCAGGGTTAAGGCTTTTTAATAACTCACCTGTTGTATAATGCCAATCATCTATAAAAAGGCATTCTAATGTTTTTACCGAATTACCTTGCAAAGAAAATAAAATATCTTGCCAACGTTTTTTATTAGGTTTAGGCCCCATATATTCATTGCCTAAATTCATTCCTCCTGTAAACGCACAATGACTATCTATAATATAAATTTTCCTATGATTTCTTAGATTAATTGCATTGTTAAATGGATTTTTGAATATCGGCATAAAAAAGCGTAAATCAATCCCAAATGATTTAAGTTTTTTTCTCAAAAAATAGTTAAAGTATAACTTCCATGAGCCAACACCGTCAGCCAATATTTTAACTTCAACCCCCTCTTTTACTTTAATCTTCAAGATGTGTAATAGTGATTTCGTCATTGAATCATCTTGAAATACATATGTGCTGATATAAATACGTTTTTTTGCAGTTTTCAATTCATCTAAAAAAGCATAATAAGCTTCTACACCATCGGTGAATAACTTAAAATCATTTCCAGAGGTAGCGGTATCGAGACCATAACTTTTAAATAATGCCGGAATGAAATTCTCAGACTGTGCTTTAATTTCATCTTGATTTAGACTTGATTGAGTTGGTGTTGGTCGCTTTCGAATACCAATAATAAAGTAAAGTGGCACAGAAAGATAAGGCATAAACGCTAAGGCCAGCGTCCATGCAATAATACTCGTAGGCGTTCTTTGCTTCTGACTAATAACACGAATAAATGCAACTAACGATAGAATATGACAAACTAATAAATAGATATTCCAAAATCCCATTAATAATGCATCTCTTTAGATCACTTACTTTTGTTTAAGTATAGCAACTGCTTTATCTAATAAAAATTGTTATCTTAATTTAAAATTATAATCCTAATGAAATTTAGTAAGTAAGAGACTTAAAGAACCGCTTGTAATAAATAACCACTTGCAATTGATTACCACTGACATATGATAGAACCATTCTAATTAAATAGAACTTATTGATTATGTCCACAGCCAAAATTGGTTTATTTATGCTCGCTATGCTAATGGCAGGAGCTATTGATAATATTCGCAATCTACCAACAACTGCACTGTTTGGCACTTATTTGCCATTTTTTTTCGTATTTGCTGCTTTGTTTTTCTTTATCCCAGTTGCATTAGTATCAGCTGAACTTGCTTCAAGCTATACAAATAAAGGCCAAGTAGGTATCTATGGTTGGGTACATGAAGCATTTGGTGAAAAAATTGCACTACTTGCCATTTGGTTTCAATGGATTAATACCGTTTTTTGGTTTCCTACCGTATTATCATACCTCGCTGCAAATATTGCCTATTTAATTTCACCTGAATTAATTAATTTTAAGCTATACCTAATTGCCACGATGCTAATCCTTTTTTGGATCATCACAATTGTCAATTTAAAAGGATTACGACTTTCAGCCGAAATTGCTAGTTTTTGCACGATTATTGGTGTTGTTATCCCAATGTCTTTAATTATTATTTTAGCAATCATCTACATCGCCATGGGTAACCCTAGCGAGTTACACTTTACCTTACAAAATACAATTCCTTTCAACAATGGCAGTACCCGTCAACAACTATTAACCTTAACTGCAATTATTACCTCATTTTTAGGACTCGAATTAGCAACAGTCCATGTAAGAAGTGTCAGAAACCCAAAAAAAACGGTGCCCAGAGCATTATTTTTTGCAATGATCTTTGTTCTGTTAACCATGGGATTGGGCTCTTTATCTATTGCAATGGTTGTTCCTAAGCATCAATTAAACCTCGTTGCTGGTGTGTTTCAATCGTTTCAAAACTTTCTAAACCACTTTCAAATAGGCTTTTTATTACCTGTCTTGGTTATTATGATTTTAATCGGATCGTTTGGCACAATGATAAACTGGATTATTTCCCCAGCCAGAGGCATTATGCACGCAGCTGAAGATGGCTTTTTACCCTTATTTTTTCAAAAACGTAATAAAGCCAATGCCCCTAGTCGCATTCTTATAACTCAAGCAATTTTAGTTTCAATTATTTCACTTGCCTACCTCTTAATGCCCAGTGTTAATGGCTCTTACTGGCTTTTAACTGACTTAAGCACGCAAATTTATGTATTGATGTACTTTTTGATGTTTCTAGCGGCAATAAAACTGCACTATAAACACAAAAAAATAGAACACCCCTTTTGCATCCCAGGCGGTAGTATTGGTATGTGGATTATCACCATTATGGGTCTACTTGGTACACTGACAACGCTTGCTGTAGGATTTATTCCACCAGAGAGTATTAACGTTGGTAGTAAAGTTCATTATGAAATTATTTTTATAAGTGGTTTAATTATTGCCATTTTACCTGTAAGCATACTCTATTTTTATAAATCACTCGCTTACCGTCCAGCTAAATTCTGAATGACGATCATTGCTTTTAAAACATTTAATGCTTCATTAAGTTGATAGTCCTCATGAACCAAGTGTTTTTTAGCCTTATCTGTTTCATTAGCTTTAGTTGTATACTCTTCTACCAATTGCTGATCACTTACTTCTTCTTCAATGACTTCTGTGTCATTTTCATCTTTCTTTTGACCTAGGGCATGATTAAGATGCTCTTCTCTAATTTGCCATTGCGCCATTAATTTAGACTTTTCTTCATCGTAAGGCACTTCTAACTCATTAACGGTAATATCAGGCATTACACCTTCTGCCTGAATGCTTCTACCCTTGGGAGTATAATACCGTGCCGTTGTAATTTTCACAGCAGAGTTACCATTTAATGGTAGTACTGTCTGTACAGAACCCTTACCAAATGTCTTAATTCCCATAATAATTGCTCGACCGTGGTCTTGTAATGCGCCAGCAACAATCTCTGAAGCACTCGCTGAACCACTATTAACTAAAACAACTATTGGCAAACCTTTTGAGGCATCTGAAGTCTCAGCAAACCCATCAAACCTAGAAGCTTTCAGTCGCCCCTTAGCATAAACAATTTTTTTATCATACTTAAGCTTATTAACATCTAAGAACATATCTGCTACATCTACGGCAGCCTGTAAAATACCTCCTGGATTATTCCTTAAATCGAGGATAATACCTTCTAATTTTCCATTAGAATCTTCCTCTAATGACTCTAATGCTTTAAACAGATTCTCTTCTGTATTCTCTTGAAATGCACTAATTCTAATATAGCCATATTTATCATCAATTAATTTTGATTTTACTGAAACAATTTTTATTATATCTCGGTAAATTTTAAACGTTAATGGCTTAGCAGAGCCAACTCTAACAACCGTTAATGTAATTGGCGTACCTTTTTTACCTCTCATCAATTCAATCGATTCAGCTAAAGTCATTCCTTTAACTTGATGATTATCAATTCTAACAATTAAGTCACCTGCCTTTATTCCTGCCTTTTGAGCCGGCGTATCGTCAATCGGTGCAACAACTTTAACTACACCATGCTCAATTGTTACTTCTATACCTAAACCACCAAACTCACCTTTAGTTGCTAAGCTAAGATCAGATAATTCTTTCTCATCTAAATAGGTTGAATGAGGGTCCAAACGCTCTAACATCCCTTCAATGGCATTTTCAAGCATTTCTTTGTCAGTTACTTTTTCAACATATAAGGTTCTAATTATTTCTAATACCTGTGTAAACTTCTGCACTTCCGCAACAGGCAGACGCCCTTGCTGTTCGTCACTATCAGAGTTAGTTGATGCGGCATAAATATTACAAGTAACAAAACTTAAACCAATTAGTGCAGTCACTACAACCTTACAACGAATTAATTGAAACAGGCTCACCGTTACATCCTCCCTTTCAAATCAGGGCACACTACTGCATTTGAAATTAAACGGCAATCACTTTATTTTATGCCCGATTTAAGAAATCAAATGATAATTATTTAATCAATAGCCTCGTTTTTTTCTATCTAAAGCTACTTGTACTTCGCCTTTAAGTTTTTGACCTGGCTTAAAGGTCACAACTGTACGTGGCTCAATGGGAACTTCTTGGCCTGTTTTAGGGTTTCTTCCAGGACGACCTGATTTTCGACGCAGGTTAAAATTACCAAATCCAGATAGCTTAACATCATCCCCTGCGATAAGCGTTTTAACAATATCCATATAAAACTGATCAACAAATACCCTAGCTTGATCTGGCGTCATGTGACATGATTTAACAACTGCATCAATTATTTCGGCTTTTGTCAATGTGCTCATATACTTACTCTCTCAGTGTTGCTTTATAATTTTCTTCAAGTTGTGCCACTAATTGATCGACGACTTGATTTATATCTTCATCTTTAAGTGTTTTCGATGAATCCTGTAAAATCAAGTTAAACGCGACACTTTTTTTATTTTTTGGTAGATTATCCCCCTGATAGAGGTCAAATACCCCCACATCCAACAACAATTCTCCGCCAGCATCAATAATACTTTGTCTAATAGTTTCAACTGCAATATTTTCATCGACTACAATTGCAATATCCCTTGATATTGATGGATATTTTGACCAATTACTAAATTTAGGTAACTTAATTTGATCTAATTTTTCCCAGTTAAGTTCAAATATAATTGGTGCTTTTCCTTTCAGTGACACAAGTTTTTGTAGATTTGGATGTATTTGCCCTATAACACCAACTTGTTCACCAGCCTGATTGACGATCACAGCACTACGTCCTGAATGTAAATAAGGTAAGTTTTTTATCGGTTTAAAGCCAAATTGCTCTCTTGTTATAGATAGTAGCATTGCAACATCGCTTTTAACATCATAGAAATCACTTTCACTCATTTTTGACCATTGCAATGGTGTCAACATGCCTGAGACGATACCAGCAAGCATTTGCTTCTGCTCTAATTCACCTTTTTCATTATAAATAAAACAGTTACCTACTTCAAAGTTACGTATTCTACTTTGTTGTCTATGCATATTATTTTTAAGCGATACTAATAACCCAGGTATCAAACTTTGTCTCATTACTGCCATATCAGAGGCAATTGGATTTTTAAGCGCAAGACTTTTATGGTGCGATGCAAAAAAACAATCGAACTTAGGATCAATAAAACTATAAGTAATCGCTTCTTGATAACCTCTGGAGATCAGCAAATTTTTCACTTTCAATGAGTCCATGGCTGATTCCTGTATTTTTACAATGGGTATTGACATATCAGGCAAGGTTTGTGGTAAGTTTTCATAGCCATATAAACGAGCTATTTCTTCTATTAAATCTTCTTCTATTGAAATATCAAAGCGCCATGAAGGCACTTCAATTTGCCATTTTTCTGTATCGTGAATATTTTTAACTCTAAATCCTAGCGCCGTTAAAATACTAACTATTTCATCAGCTGTAATTTCTAACCCTAGCAAGCGATTAATTCGAGCTCTGTTTAATAAAATTGTTTCTTTCTTTGGCAAATATTTGCTATCTGATTTAATAATCACATCGCTTGCAGTACCACAAGCTAAATCAACCAAAAGTTCTGTTGCTCGTTCTATTGCTCGCTCAGCTAATGCAGGATCAACTCCCCGTTCAAATCTGTGCGATGAATCGGTATGTAAACCATAGCTTCTTGCTTTTCCGGCAATTGCAATTGGCAAGAAAAAAGCTGACTCCAAAAGTATATCTTTCGTATTGTCCGTAACAGCAGAAGCTTCACCACCCATAATACCAGCTAAAGCTAATGCTTTCTGATGATCTGCTATCACCAAAGTATCATTCGTTAAAGTAATTTCATTACCATCAAGTAATGTTAGCTTTTCAGACTCGTCAGCCATTCTAACGACAATACCACCTTCGATCTTATTAAGATCAAATGCATGCATTGGCTGACCTATCTCAAGCATCACATAATTCGTAATATCAACAATAATACTAATCGGCCTTATGCCACAACGGCGTAATTTTTCTGTCATCCATAAAGGCGACTTTGCCATTGCATCTACATTATGCACAATTCGCCCTACATATTTAGGGCATGAATAAACATCTCTAAGTTCTATTTCAATGTGCTCTGATATCTCTGCTGCTATCGGTTTAATATCAACTGGTTTATATACCAAACGATTCAGTGCTGCAACTTCTCTGGCAATGCCTTCAACACTCAAACAATCAGCTCTATTCGGCGTTAAATCAACTTCAATAGAGGTATCATCTAATTGCAAATAGTGACGGACATCTTCACCAATTGGAGCATTATCAGCTAAAGCCATAATGCCATTATGCTCATCAGATAAACCAAGCTCTCTTTCTGAACAAAGCATTCCATTGGAGCTCTGGCCTCTCAATTTACTTTTCTTAATTTCAACTGCTGGTAATTTTGCTCCAACTAAAGCAACAGCAACTTTCATGCCTTCAATGACATTTGCAGCACCACAAACTATATCCAATACCTCGTCACCAACATTTACTTTACAGCAAGAAAGTTTATCAGCATCTGGATGCTTATGTTTGTTTATCACCTCGCCAACAACTACTTTAGAAAACTCTGCTGCAACAGGTTCAACACTATCAACTTCTAAACCAGCTAATGTTAACTGTTCAGATAGTGCCTTCAAAGATAAATCTGTTTGAACAAATTCATTTAACCACTGATACGATACCTTCATTTAAAATACTCCGAAAATCATCAAGTTGAATCTTAAAAAATTATAATTTTAAATAATAGTTAGAACTGCTTTAGAAATCTTAAATCGTTCTCAAAAAATAATCTCAAATCATTCACGCCATAACGTAACATAGTTAAGCGCTCAACGCCCATCCCAAAGGCAAAACCCTGATAAACCTTTGGATCAACACCACAAGCAGTCAAAACATTAGGGTGAACCATACCACAGCCTAGCACCTCTAACCAACCTGTTTGCTTACACACTCGACAACCTTCTCCTTGACACATAACACATTCAATGTCAGTTTCGGCTGACGGTTCAGTAAAGGGGAAATAACTGGGACGAAAACGCAATTTAATTTCTTTTTCAAAGAAGGCATTTAAAAACTGCTGTAAAACGCCCTTTAAATTTGCAAAAGTCGCATTCTCATCTACCCATAACCCTTCAACTTGATGAAACATTGGTGTATGGGTAATATCAGAATCACATCGATAAACCCGACCCGGTGCAATAATTCGAACCGGCGGCTTATGGTTTTCCATATAGCGAATTTGTACATTTGATGTATGCGTTCTTAAAACTGAATTTTCTTTAAAATAAAAGGTATCATGCATTGCCCGAGCAGGATGATGCTCAGGAATATTCAAAGCTTCAAAATTATGAAAATCATCTTCAATTTCAGGGCCTTTTTCAACAGAAAACCCAGCTTGAGTAAAAAAGCTTTCGATACGATTTAAGGTATGGCTAATTGGATGAAGATTACCTAACTCATAACCTGTAGCGCCTAAGGTAACGTCAATTTTTTCGGCCTGTAATTTTAATTCTAATTCTTCATTTAACAAGGTATCTCGTTTATTCGATATTGCTTGATGAATCTTTTCTTTAACAATATTCACTGCTTGGCCCGCTTGAGGACGTTCTTCCGGTGATAGTTTTCCTAAGCCTTTTAAAATATCAGTTAATAAACCTTTTTTACCCAAATATTCAATGCGAATTTCATCTAATGTTTTACTATTATCAGCACCTTCAACTGCATCTAGTGCTTCTTGTTCAATCTGCATAATTTCCTGCATCTTCAACATACGCCTCACTTTATATGATTAAAAATTTAAACTATTCATCTAGGACAGTGATTATAACGCTTATATAGCTTTTGCTCTAGCTTAAAATAGTGCAAGCTCATTTATAGCAGTAAAAATTGCAATAATAAATTATACACTAACTGTCCGCTCGGATTGATCTACATTGACAGAAACTTCTGTATCTTTATCCATAAAGATAGTTGGTGTTTCATTTGACTGATTAATTTCTAAATCTGGATATTGCGATTCGACGACATAAGATACAAATCTAGATACAACTTCATAACTTGCAAGTGTAGCAACACTTTGAACAATATTATTTGCAATTGGAACCGGTATTGGAATTAGGCCACATGTTGTACCTACCCCCATTGCAATAGCTCCAGCAAGGATTTGTGGCACATAATGCTTCATGATAAAAACTCCTGTCGATTCGTTATGTAACAACAAATCTAAGTCACTTAAATCATCTATATCTAGGGAATCGGCAAGTCGATGCTTTATCTCTGAGTCAGTAAAATCAATTGGTTCTAAATCACAAAAATGCATAATTGCTAATGCGTCTTTTAATTTTTGTTGCAATGGTGCATCACTTTTAATTTCTTTTTGCATACGATCTAAGGCTAATAAAATCGTTTTTTGTTTTTGATCTTTCAAATTATTATCAATTAAAATTCCGGTACACTTCGTAAACATAGTAGCTGCCGAATTAAAAGCAGCACTACCTATTGATCCAAATACTTCAGGCAGAGGAGTATGATAAGCTAAAACCACACCTATCAACTGCGTGGATGCAATAATTTGAATATTATCATACGTTGTTGTAGCGATTTTTTGTGCAGTAGAATAACGAGGCATTAGCTATACTCCATATAAATCATCCGAATTTATGTTTAATTATTTAATGTTACGCTTCACGATGAATTCTATACAGTTTTTGAAACTAATGACATGTTTTTTATATTTCAAAAAAAACAGTATTGTTTCAATTAATCATTTCTAATAAATGCTTAAAATAACTTGGGTCAAGATTATCTTCCAAATTCCAAAGCCAACTTAGAACAGCTTCAACAAAAAACCAATCATAAATTCTCATCTTTGATAAGTTTAGTAATTTAGCACAGCTATTAATCCTCTGATTAATAATGTCTTTAGGATTGTTTAATCCTAATAAGTCAGGAATTGGATTTCTAATAAATGCACAAACATCAAATGCTGGATCACCTATTACACCCTTTGGATCTATCGCTATCCACTGATTGTGATGCTTTAAAATATTTTCATGATGCAAATCACCATGGAGCAATATCTGTGTTGGTTGTGTTCTTAAAAGTTCTCTATATAAAGCCCGTGCTTTCGCTAGATACATCATTGGAATATCATAATCATGATCTAATGCAACTAACCACTTTTCAATTGATTGAAATCCATGTTTTTTTGGCAGGTTTATCCTATGCAAATTCTTAAGTACCGTACAAAATATTTCAATTGAATTAAATTCCTTTGAAGGAAAATAGTCTTTTAACGTACTGCCTGGTAATACCTGCTCTAAAATTAAAAAGTTTTTTTCTCTAACATATAGCTTAGGAACACCTACACCTTGAAATGCTTCTAATGCATTCGCTTCTTTTTCTAGTGCTTCTTTATCAATGGCTATTTTAAGAATGATTTTTTTATCTGCTTGAAAACCTTTTAAAATATAATTATAACTAAGATTTTTTACTGGTTGCAGATTAGATAAGTGATATTGATTCTTAATTATTTGAACTTGGCTAGGTAATAAATCTAGCCAACGCTGGCCTTCTTGGGCATAGATAGCGAGAATATTATTTTTAAATGTTTGCATTACTCGCAAATTCACTGCTTAATTAATTATTCTAGAGAACTTCAAGCAAATTCTGCTACTAATTTCTCCACTACTTCTCGATTAGCTTCTGGTAATTTTATCGATGTTAATTGACTCACTTCCACCCACTCTAGGGCTTGATTTTCATTTGCTTTAATCTCACCAAGGTATTGATCAATTAAATAAAATGATAAGCAAACTGATCTCTCAGGGTAGTCATATTTAAGTTTGTGATAAACCTCATAAGTTAAAGGCTTGATATTAACTTCTTCTTCTAACTCACGTGATAGCGCTGCTTCAATCGTTTCAAAACGTTCAACTTTCCCGCCTGGAAACTCCCAATATAATGGTAAATGTGAATTTTTTCTCCTTTGAGTTAAGCAAATTTTATTATTTTTTTTAACGATTCCAGCAACTACTTCAATTAACTCCATCCTACTTCCTAATTAGCAAACTGACGTTGGCAATAAGTTTCTTTAATAAAGATAATACTAACTAAAAATGAAATTAAGAAAAAGACTATTGATATACTTAATGCACACTGATAAGCACCAAGTGTATAAATTGGCAAATTATCCGCAGTTTTTCCACCTTCCCAAAAATATTGCAATAAGTAACCACCTAGAATTTGTATCACCATAGCGCCTAATAGCACAAACATGTTATTTAGCCCCATCGCTGTTGCTTCTAATGATTTAGGTACTCGCTCAACAACAACAGTAAATGATAAAGACTGAGATGAGGTCGCTAAACCAACGATAAAAAATAACAGGCTGTACAGGAAGGCATTCAAATAGGGAGCCCATAAAATTATGCTTAGTGCCACCATACCAATCAATGAGCAAATGATTAATATAATCTTACGACGCTTGATTAAATCAGATACTAAGCCAACCACTGGACTACCTAATGCTAACCCAAGCCAAAGCAGAGATACCATGCCTGTTGCTGCCTCTCTAGGGTAACCATGACGAATCATTAAACTTGAGCCAAATAAAGAACCTAATAATTCAATTGATGCATAGCTAAAAAATACATAAAAAGCTACAACCCATAATTGAGGATAGACAAATAGCTTTCTTATTTGCCTGATAACTGACTGTTTCTTTTCAACAGCTCTACTTTTTAGGTCTTTTTTAAGCTTTTCCATCTGTTTACAATCACGTACCAACAGTAAAAAAATAACGCCTAATACCACCCCCCCTACTGAAATAAAATGAAATATCCATCGCCAATTATTATCTGTCATTGTTAATAAATAAGCAAAAGGTGCTCCTGCTAATATTGGACCGACTGCACCTAATAACTGCGTTAAACCTGCCATTGCTCCAAAAATTCGATGGGGAAACCAATCAAGTGCAATTTTCAGCATCATGACAAATGCAAAGGCAGAACCAAAGCCTATTGCAAAGCGTCCCCACCAGGCAGTCGCAAAACTATCTGACAAACTAAATAAGAAACAACCAATTGAACAAACAATTATTGCTATAGCTCCAACTTTTCTTACACCAAAACGATCTACTAGAAAACCGACTGGTATTTGCATAATTGCATAAGCTAAATAATATGCTGATGAAATTAAACTCACTGAAGTAGCATTTATTTTTAAATCTTGTCTGAATAGTATCTCCATTGAACCGAATGATGTTCTTAGAAAATATTCATAGAGAAAAAACACACCTGCTAATAGAAAAAATAAACTCCCAAGAATGAGCCTTTTTTTAGGGCCTATACCATTACCTTCAAGTTTCACTTAGTATTCACCTTAGAACAAAAGCCATTTGTATTATTCTTAAGTGTAGCTGAAACTATTCTTTATTAATTAAATAACCTACGCCTCTGACGGTCTTGATTAATTGACTACCAAATTTTTTGCGTAGATGATGAATATGGACCTCAATTGCATTTGAATCAACTTCTTCGCCCCAACCATAGAGGCTTTCGGTTAACTGCTCTCTTGTTAACACTCGCCCAACATTTTGCAGTAAATAATTTAATACTGCAAATTCACGTCTAGATAATTCTACAATTTGACTATTTTTTGATACTTCATAGGTTGCAGGGTTTAGCTCAATATCTAAATGACGAATCACTGGTTCAGCACGTCCTGATGAACGCCTCACCAATGCTCTTAACCTCGCTAAAAGCTCAGAAATTGCAAATGGTTTCGTTAAATAATCATCTGCACCAGCATCTAGTCCTCCAACTCTATCTTCTACCGAGTCACGAGCTGTTAATAAAATAACTGGAATTTGAAAGCCTTTTTTCCTTAATTTTGATAATACATCAATACCATTTATATTGGGCAAACCAATATCTAGAATAATAGCATCAAATGATTCGGCTTCAACCGCTGAAACAACCTGCGCTCCATCTTGAATCCAATCAACTGCATAATTTGCTTGCTTTAAACCTTCGCAGATTCCATCACCTAGAATATAATCATCTTCAACAACTAATAATCTCATTCTTTATACTCTTTATCTGTATGTTTAGCCTCAAATGCTATCAATGCATCCGCAGCATACATTAAGGATGCACCACCACCAATATAAACAGCCATTCCCAAAACTGCTAATAATTCACTACGCGATAGCCCCAAAGACTTTAAGTTTTTGGTATGTGAGTCAATACAGCCATCACAACGAACGGCAATACCTAAAGATAATGCAATCATTTCTTTAACTTTTGGCTCAAGTTCAATACATCCTGATTGTTTAAATGATTTAGCCTTGTTATCTTCTTTAGTATGTACATCATACCCATAAGTAACTGCTAAATACTCATTTAATTCCTCTAAAACTTTTTGATATGGTTGACTCATAGCATATCCTAGATTGTAGTTTTAAAAATTAACTATCTCTTTAAGCATGCAAAAAATCTGGCCCTAAAGCAAGCCTTGGTAGGCAATATTGTTCATCATAACCAACATCAACTAAGTAAAGACCATCACTGGCTGCGGTTTTGCCTGCACATCTACGGTCTTTTAGTAATAATAATTCTTTAATCCAACTTATTTGCTTTCTTTTTAAACCAACCTCTAACAAAGTACCAACTATATTTCTAACCATATGATGCAAAAAGGCATTACCTTTAATTTCAAAAATAAGAAAATGCCCTTTTTCAATCAATTCAATCGACATAATATTTCTAAATGCGCTATGTGATTGACACTCAGCTGCGCGAAAAGAAGAAAAATCTCTTTCACCTAGTAAATCAACCATTGCTTCTCTCATAGCTTCTATATCTAAAGACTCTTTAACCCAAGTAACTAGCCCATCTAATATTGCAGATGAGGTTACTCTTGTGTAAATAACATAACGATAAGTGCGCCATTTTGCTGAAAACCTCGCATGAAAGGTTTCATCCACTTCTTTTGCCCAAAGCAATTTTATATCTTTAGGTAAATAAGCATTACCTCCTCTAAGCCAAGCAGTCATCATACGCTTACTATCTGTATCAAAATGAATAATTTGATTTGTTGCATGCACACCCTGATCTGTTCTACCGGCACAAACAACTTCAATTGATTGATCAGCAACAAAACTTAATGCTTTTTCTATTCTTTCTTGAATACCAAGGCAATGCTTTTGTCTTTGCCAACCATGGTAGTTTTTACCTAAATACTCTACCCCACAAGCAATTTTCATTTCTCTACTCAACTTACATTTTTACTCTGATCATTAAAAGGTAAAACTACTTTTAATGCCTGCCTTTGATATGGGTGTACTATAGCATTTATTTTTATTTCTGTATCGTCACAAGAAACGTTAAATTGTGTGAATGTATTAAAAAAACACTGATTGGCCTTAGTAGTGAATATTTTTTTATTTAATTTATTCCAGTGATACACATTAAGATTACCAAAATTTGTTAATAGCCATACTACACCTAAACTTGCCCTTGCACTAGCTATTTTAAAATGCGTACGCATCGCAACTTTCTTTGACTTAACCTTAAAGTTATTATCTAACAAAAACACCTCAATCTGGTGTTCGAAAAATATAAATAGCCAGTATTGGTTGGTATCCGCTATTACTGACAAACTAACCAGCTCCTTATTCTGATTAGTATGTAAAATTTTTCTTACATTAAACAATCGATCTAAATACCAAAGATTACCATTAGCATCATAAATAAAAACACCATTGACATCCAAATCTAATTTTTTTGAAATAGGAAATAATTTAATAGCTTTTCCTACTTGATTAAAATTGATTGATTTCACTTGGTGATTCTTACCTAGAGTATAAACTTGCCATTTCAATTGATGATGTTTATATAGTTGAGACAGTATAAGGTCATTGTTTTTCTGCTTGAACAAAATTACCACCGGAGAAAATTTATATTGATCCGCCGTATTAGCCTTTAAATCAATAAACAGCTTACGCTGATTAGCTAACCTATCTAACTGATCATAACGACTTTTCCACAGTGACAAATAATGATCACTGATTAGAACTAACGTATAATAAAAACTATTCTGCTCATAGCTCCAACTATCTCTAAGCAGACAGTTATTCTTATTTTGTTGATTCGTACAAGTAAACCCTAATTCAAACTTTAGTTTATGCTTCCCTCTTATTAGCTCTAGATAATTGTTTTTAATTGATAGATGGTATGCCTTATGTTTAAAGTACGCTAGTAGCGCTATATAATTAGCCTGCTGTGATTTTCCAAGCTGCATAAAATCAATAACTGGTGGTTGAATTCTTTTTTCAAAATTATTACTCGCAGTCTTTATCTGCGCAAATGACAGTATATCCCAATAATAACTTTGATAGCTTAATGCACCATGTTTATCCTGGCCATCATAAGCAAAGGCACTGAGCTTAAATAGTTGATAGACACTACCATGATAACTATCAATATTATCAATCTGGCTTAAAACAGGTGATATTTGATAGACATTAGGCTCACTGATACTATTTGATGATGTTGCTGTTTGTGCTTTTACAATCAGATTTAGAGGTGATAATTTAATTAACTTTTCTGCTTTATCAAGATTTTGATAGGCTATTTTCCGTTTTTGATTCATTTGATTAAATGTACTGATTATATTTATTTTTTCATTGATTATATAGGCAAATGTTAATGCAAAGAGGCTCATAACCACTGCTATCATTAATACACCGATGAGCACGCCTCCTTTCATGCGTTTGCCTATAACGATCATTTACGATACTGCTGAATCGCAATGAGGCGATTAATTAGATTTGTTGTATTACCAATTCGTAATTGAATCGCTTTTAACTGCCCCCAGTTTGTTATAGCGTCTGCTGGTAAAGTCATCAGTTGATTTTCTTTTTGAATCAAACAAGCTATCTCTAAATGCGCTAGGTTTTCGATCACTTCATAACGTTTATTTTGATACTTTACATAGAGTGATTTTATTTGGGTATTATTTTCTTTTCTGCTACTTTGGCCAATGTAAAAAACATTCTCAGTAAACTTAGAAATGATACTATCTTTGGGAATTTCATCATTCAAAGGAAAATTCAGAAACACGCGCTGCATTTGCTTATGAGCATTTTCTATTTTTTTGACATCAAAATAGTAAAATCGATTATAGGTTGCAATAACAATTGTATCACCCACTTTGAGCTTTAATCGACCAGGCAAGAGGATCATATTGCTCCCCTTTAATAATGCCTTTGGATTACTATAAGCACTATCTGAGCTTGAGTGAATCACCAAAATATCATTGCCAGCAACATATTCACCACTACCTTTTTTCATTAAGCCTAACTCAGAAATTGCCTTATTATTGGTATGCGATACAACATAAACTATTGGTTTTAATGCTGATGCATTTGAAGCATTATCAACTATCTCAAAACGGCTTGCATTAAGATTGCTATAACCATTCATACCTGCTTTATCAATTGATTTAATGATTATTTCTAATGCATTTAATTGATTTGTTTTTGAATTTAACAAGCTAACTTGCTTATTATACTGATACGACGTTAGGCTATAATCACGAATTGCAAACGCCATAACGATACCACCTAAACTCATTGCGATTAATAGCTCAATTAAACTAAAACCATTAGAAATTTTGATCAACGCTAATCCATGCCAATTCGGTCTTATTGATTTCTTCTGTATTTCTGGCTACTAATTGTTGTATCTGACTAGAGGATTCTAGCGTCTTAGATTGTATTTTAATAATGCCTGAAAAAGCAATTGAAATAATACAAACCGAAACTAATACCTCTATCAGTGAAAAGCCACTTTGACAAAAATATTTATTAAATATAACCTTTAAAAACATCAATATAAGCTCTCATGGCATCTTCTTTTGACATACCTTGACAGCGCTCCCATGCCGTATATTTTGCTCTTTCAACAAACTTTGTCATTGATGGTTTTTCACCTTGTACATCACCTTCTGTAATCTGCTTAAATAAGCCATAGAGTTTTAGTTTCTCTTGTTGATTCGGGCGGTAATCCATATCTTCATTTTTAATACGTTCTAATAATTGCTCAAATGCTTGCTCTAGATCAGTCATATAATTTTATCCTCCATTTATCAATTTTTGTCTATTTTACAACTGTTTAGTAAATGCTGCGACCCTATTATAAAAAACTTCCATTTCATGTGGTATCAGTTTACTAAAATTAATAAAACCATGAATTAAATTATCAAAATGATAATGTCTCACGGTCACACCCAACGCCTTAAGTTTCTCCGCATATATTAGCCCTTCATCTCTTAGTGGATCATAGCCTGCCGTCATAACAAACGTTGTTGGCATATCACTTAAATTATCTACATATAGTGGCGAAATTTCTGCTGATGTCATTTCCATAGACTCTGGAACATAGGCTTTGTTATACCATATAACACTATCTGCCTCTAATAAATAACCATGAGCAAATTTTTTCATTGAAAAAGTCTTATGAGAAAAGTCAACAGTTGGATAAAGTAATATTTGTGCTGCAAACTTAACCGTATCATTTTTATGTTTAAGCCTTGAAACAGCCATCGCAATTAAATTAGCACCCGCGCTATCGCCCATAACAACAAAAGCGTCATTACTAGCTTTAATATCCGATGCGTGATGATACGCCCAGTGTATAACAGCTTGTACATCTTCAATTTGTGTCGGAAATGGATACTCTGGTGCTAAATGATAATCAACAGAGATCACAACACGATTGGTATGTAATGCTAGTTCTCTGCATGGTGTATCAAAACTATCTAGGTTACCTGCTACAAAGCCCCCTCCATGCGCATAAACCATAATCGGTAATAATTTTTCTGGGTCAGGATGATATAAACGCACCTTAACTTGACGGTCGTCCACCTTAACTGTAAATTCACGAACGGAAGCAACATCTGGTGCCTTATCTGCATAAAATATTAAAGAATCTGCATTTTTACGCACTTCTTCCAAAGTTGAATGTTTTTTGCCTGCTTTATGCTTATTAATAAATTGTAAAAAATCTGCTAGTTTTTTTGGCAGTGGCTGTGTGCCATAATAAAACTCACTTTCAAAGCTTTCTTTTATCATATCTAAGTCAGTTTGTGCATTACTCTTGGTAATGACATCAAACCAAGCACGCTGATTTGGTGTTAACATCTCTTCTGTTGCTGTTAATGAGCCCGCTAAGCCTTCACAATTACAATCTTTCAGACTGTACTGATTGAGTTTTGCTAATACCCAACTAATAACATCTAAAGCTTTTGACTGGTTCTCGGAACGGATTTGCAAAACAGATTCAAAAGGATGATGTTCATTACTAGTTGGTACATAATCAACAACAAAATGACAAGGTAAGTAAAATAAGCCAGCCTCTCGTGCAAGTGCATATTCTGGAAAGGCTGTCATACCAATAATACCTCCCCCCATGCGCTGATAACAGCGAGCTTCAACCATAGTTGGAAACTGGGGGCCTTCAATACAGACATAAACAGAGCCAAAATGAGTATTAAATGAAAAATCATCACGTTTTTGTTTTATTACTTCAGCAATATCTTCTGAAATTGGTTGGCTTAATGAGACATAACCTAACAGGCTATCATCACAAAAAGTACATGATCTTAGCGCTTTAGTTCGATCAATATATTGATAAGGAATTACCATTTCACCAGGCTTTATACTTGACTGGATACTTCTCACTGAAGATAAAGCTAAAATTGCCGTTGTTCCATATTTTTTTAATGCAAAAATATTAGCTCTATAGTTAATGTGTGAAGGCAAAATATTTTGTTCATAGCCTGTACGACATAAAAATAATGCCTCTTGATCGTGATATTTAATCCTGTATAACCCATTCGAACATAACCCATAAGGTGTTTCACGCGACAGTTCTTCAATTATTTCAAATTCATCAAAATGCTCAAAGCCACTGGATCCAACAATTGCCCACATTTACAAGCACTCCCATATGCTAATTATAAAAATTTATAGATAGCTATATTATTACTGAGTTAATACCAATTCGCTAGGGTAATGTAGATATTATACGCACTTAAAGAAGACAACCCGCTTAATCGTTAAGCAGGTTAGTATCAAATGAAAACAACGGAATTTGGAGGAGTAGTGCTAGTTGAATAAGACATCAGGTCCCATCATAGCACTGCTCCTGGGGGGGGTACTGAGAATTATAACACAATATTTTCTTAAATAGCAATCATTATTTATATTAAAATAACCAATCTTCTGACATTACAAGCGAGCTGTTGTGCGTTTCTTGGACTTCTCTAATGAGGTTAAATAACTGTTATTCGGATAGTTTTCTTTAATAACGTCACTCGTTGAATTAACTAATTTTACTAAATTAAGCCTTTGATATGCTTTCAACATCACAACTAAAGCACCTTCAACTTGTGTCGTCTTAGGATATTGTTTTACAACAATTTTTGCCCTATTTATCGCTGCAACATAAGCGCCTTTGCCTAAATAAAATTCTGCAATATTTAATTCATATTGTGCAATGACTCCTTTCAAATAAATCATTCTACGGCGTGCATCTTCTGCAAATGGTGTATCTGGAGCTAAAGCAACCACTTGTTTGAAATTATAAAAAGCACGCTTATAACCGGTTGGGTCATGAGTGGTCATATCATATGGCAAATATTTTTGTAAAAACCCACGCCCGTTATCACTATAGACAATACCAAGCATATAATATGCATAGTAACGTTCTTCATTGGTTGGATATAACTTTAGGTATTGCTCTGCAATTGCCAACGCCATTGGATCATCACCTTTTTGGTGATACGAATACATTAAATCTAACATCCCCTTTTGTGAATAGTACTCAAATGGATATTGCGCCATTAATGAGCGAAACGCTTCGATTGCATCGGTATAGTTACCATCAACCATATAATTATGACCTGTTGCATAAATAAATTTTGCTGAATCTCCCTGATAGGGTAACCCTTTATCACTAGCACATCCTGAAATCAACATAATGACTAAAGCACAGCCTAAAGCGAATATTTTTCGCATATTTTCAACCTTTTTTTTCATTTTTCCACTGTTTCGATTACAATATCCCAAGCAACAAACAATTTAAGTGGAATTTATTTACTTTGGTAAAAAATAATAAACAATTTGAGCGCATACAGCAAAGCTTAATTGTACCAAATGCATTAAGTGGCAAACGGCTAGATCAAATTTTAGCCGAATTATTCAATGAATACTCTAGAGCAATGCTCCAACGCTGGCTTAAAGATGGAAATATATTGGTTGATGGTAAAGTACTTAAGGCCAAAACTAAACTCATTGGTCAAGAAGAAATTACGCTTGATGTGGCAATACAAAGCCATAATGAACACTGGCAGCCACAGGCATTGGACTTGGATATTATCTATGAGGATGAACATCTTTTAGTGATCAATAAACCCGTAGGTTTGGTTGTTCACCCTGGTGCGGGCAATCCAAGTAATACACTTTCTAATGCTCTACTTGCTTATAATTCCAATTTTAGCCTCATTCCTAGAGCGGGTATCGTACATCGTTTGGATAAAGATACGTCCGGTTTAATGGTTTGTGCTAAAACACTTAAGGCTCATACATCACTTGTTGAACAACTACAAAATAGATCCGTGAAGCGTCAATATGAAGCTATCACTTGTGGCATTATTACAGCTGGCAGCACAATTACTACTCATATTGGACGAAATCCTCACAATCGCTTAAAAATGGCTGTTGTTAGAGAAGGAGGCAAACTTGCTATAACTCATTTTAACGTTATTGAGCATTATCGTGATCATACACGCATTCGCTGTCAGTTAGAAACCGGTAGAACCCACCAAATTCGCGTACATTTATTACACCTAAAACACCCTCTTTTAGGTGATCCTCTATATAACCCCAGACTAAAATTAGCCAAAGGTATTACTGATGAATTATCGGGCTATTTAAAATCATTTAAACGCCAAGCACTTCATGCTTATCACTTAGCTTTTCTACACCCAGAGACAAAACAAATTATTGAATTCAAGCAAGCTCCACCAAAAGATATGTTAACTTTAACTCAACTACTACGATCTGACATGAGCCACTTAAAAGAGATGTGTAACTTATATGAAGATGATTACTATTATGATGACGAACACTATAACGATGATCTTGATTAATATAGAAATAGAAGGTACTTGAATGATTGGACTTATTCAGCGTGTTAGAAAAGCTCAAGTTGAAGTTGATGATAAACTAATTTCTGCCATTGACCAAGGCATCTTAGCACTCATTGGTATTGAAAAGAAAGATACACCTGAAAATGCAGAAAAGTTAGCGCATAAGCTTATTAACTACCGAATTTTTTCTGATGATAATGATCAAATGAACCTTAATATTAGCGAAATTCATGGTGGTTTATTATTGGTACCACAGTTTACGCTAGCGGCCGATACTAAGAAGGGTCTTAGGCCTAGCTTTTCTTCTGCCTGTAAGCCAAAAGATGCACAGGATTTATTTTTATATCTTCTTAACTATACTAAAGAGCAATATACTCATGTCAAATCAGGTTTATTTGGTGCCAATATGCAAGTAAACCTAATTAACGATGGCCCTGTTACTTTCTGGATACAAGTATGAAAAAACTCAACCAATTGAAAACCAACAAGTCCATTGCCATTATTGGTGGTAAAGGTCAGATGGCTAGAATGATTAACCGATTTTTAAAACCTCAAAAACATCTAACAATTGACTTAATCGATAAAAATGATCGTCTATCTGATGATCAATACAAAAAGTTTGATCTGGTATTAATCTCCGTACCTATTGCACTAACCAATACAGTTATTAAAACGATTGCTAAAAAAATCTCAAAAAACTGTATCTTATGTGACTTTACTAGTATTAAATTAGAACCGCTTAAATGTATGCTTAACGCACACTCAGGAGCGGTAATTGGCCTACACCCTATGTTTGGTCCAACTATATCTGAAACTAAAAATCAAGTCATCATCCATACTCCAGGGCGTAATCAGCTACAATATCAATGGTTTCTAGATCTACTGGAGATAACGGGTTTTCAAATAGAAACAATGGATGCAAAAGAGCATGATCAACTAATGAATTTTATTCAAGGCGTTGAGCATTTTAGCACATTTTGTTTGGGCAGCTTTTTAAAAGAACAATCAGTGGATTTAAAAAAATTACTTAAACTTGCAAGTCCAGTTTATCAAATGGAACTTAATATTTTAGGGCGCTTATTCTATCAATCTGCCGAGCTGTATGCAGACATTATAGCCTCCGATAAAAAGCGTATTGCGCTTCTGGAAGCCTATGCAGATCATATTAAAGCAATTGCATTAAGCCTAAAGGTAGGCAAACGAGATGAGTTTATACAACGTTTTAATGCAATCAGAAATGAAATGGGTGAGTTTTGCCAAACTGCTTATGAAAAAACTGACTCCACATTAGTTAAATAGCGACTATTTTTCGTTAAACATGACGGCTATGATAAAGATATAATATTTTATCTTTATATCTGTTTTTTTTAATTTAAATCATCTGCTAGACCCCATACCAACAAAAAACGCAGAAGAGCCAATTTACTTTAATACTTTCTATTGGATATTTTTGATATATAGGCTTTAATTAAATAGATACAATCTGAGAAAAAGAATTAGTTATATGGCCAAGCATAAAAATTGGGGAGCTATCACCATTTTAATTCATTGGATTAGCTTTTTCGCTATTTTATTTTTATTTATTTCAGGTATTTTAATGGTGACTTTATCCTATTATAACTATTGGTACCATAAACTTCCTTTTTGGCATAAAAGTATCGGGGTTATTTTATTTATAATAACTATAATACGGATACTTTGGGTATCTGGAAGAGGTCGAGCAACATCTATTGATACACATAAAGCTTGGGAAAAAAAAATCTCACATATTGTTCACTTTTTACTGTATTTAGTGCTACTAATTGTGCTTATCAGTGGATACTTTATGACAACCAGCGAAGGCAGTGATATTTCTGTTTTTGATTGGTTTAAGGTGCCACATATTACCACCCTACTCCATGCTCATATTGATTTGTTAGGTCAAGTACATAAATTTAGCTCTTATTGTCTAATAGTACTCGTCTCTTTACATACTTTAGGGGCTCTTAAACATCATATTATCGATAAAGATGATACTCTCAAACGTATGTTTAATCTATTTAACAAATGAGGATATAACTATGATTCGTTTTATAAATATAATTACCGCTATGCTTCTTTTTTTATCTCCTTTTGCAGCATATAGCGCTGAGTATAAAATCGACACTCAAGGTATGCATGCATCTATTAACTTTAAAATAAAGCATTTAGGTTATAGTTGGCTAACTGGACAATTCAAACAATTTAATGGCCATTTTAATTATGACAAAAACAATCCGGAGTTAAGTAATGTAGAAGTTCAAATCAATACGGCTAGCGTAGATACAAATCATACTGAACGAGATAAACATTTACGAAGTGCTGATTTTTTAAATGCAAATAAATATAAGATGGCAACATTTAAATCAACATCATATAAGAAAATAAATGAAACCAAAGGCATACTAATGGGCAATTTAACCTTAAATAATGTTACTAAGCCAGTTACCATCGATGTTACTTTTATTGGCGAAGGTAAAGATCCTTGGGGAGGCTATAGAGCTGGATTCACTGGTAAAACGACTTTAGATTTAAAAAACTTTAATATTAAACAAGATTTAGGTAAAGATGCTCAACAAGTAGAACTTACATTCCATATTGAAGGCATCATGGAGCAACGACAAACTACTAATTCCACTAAGTAAGTTCTATAATATGTACGATTATTCAGATATTTAATTTAATGATCTTCCACCCAACAATATAGCCAAAGCCCAATTAGATACAACATACAATTTAATAAAATAATAGCTTAATAGCTGCCTCATTGGCGCTACTTTTATCTTCTAAAGAATTAAAAGAAGCAATGAATATTCCATCAACTAAATAAAAATATGATGTTAAGCGCCTTACATCATATTTTTAAGAACTGTTTGTAAAATACCACCATTTTTATAATAATCTAAATCGATATCTGCATCTAATCGTGCAAGTGCATTAAATTTAACAATTGAACCATCCGCTTTCTTAGCTTCTACTTCAATATCAGAGCGTGGTTTTAATGATGATAGGTTCTTAATACTAAAGGACTCACTACCGTCTAACCCTAGTGTCTTAGCATTTTCACCTTGTTTGAACTGCAAAGGTAAAACACCCATTCCAACTAAGTTACTTCTGTGAATACGTTCATAGCTCTCTGCAATGACTGCTTTAATACCTAAAAGAAAAGTACCCTTAGCAGCCCAATCACGAGACGAACCGGTACCATATTCTTTGCCTGCCAATACAACTAAAGGCGTATTCGTTTCTTTATATTTCATAGCTGCATCATAAACATACATCTGTTCACCTGTATCATGATATTTAGTCACACCACCTTCCACACCAGGTGTTAGTAAGTTACGAATACGAATATTAGCAAATGTACCACGCATCATGACTTCATGATTGCCGCGACGTGAACCATAAGAATTAAAGTCTTTTTTATCAACACCATGAGATAACAAATACTGACCTGCCGGATACTCTTTTGGTATTGCTCCTGCTGGTGAGATATGATCCGTTGTAATACTATCTCCCAACACCAGTAATGTACGCGCATTTTCAATATCTTTTAACTGACCATTACTATCGGCAAAGCCTTCAAAAAATGGTGGGCATTGAATATAAGTTGAATCATTGCTCCACTGATATAGTTTACTCTCTGGCGCATCAAGTCTCTGCCAATCTTCAGTACCTTTAAAGACAATTTCATAACAGTCTTTAAACATTTGTGAGTGTATGACTTGAGATTGAATTTCTGCAATATCATGATTACTTGGCCATATGTCTTTTAAATAAACATCATTACCTGCTTTATCTTGGCCTAATGCATCTGTTTCTGGATTGAAATCAACTGTTCCAGCCAATGCAAAGGCAACAACATGAATCGGTGATGCTAAATAATTAGCTTTAACATTTGGATTAATACGCCCTTCAAAATTGCGATTACCACTGGATACTGAAGCAACAACTAAATCACCTTCATCAATTGCGTTAATCACTGGCTCAGGTAACGAGCCACTATTACCAATACACGTTGTACAACCATAGCCAACGATATTAAATTTTAAATCTTCAAGATACTGCAATAAACCTGACTTTTGAAGATAATTGGTAACAACCTGTGACCCAGGGGCTAGTGAGGTTTTAACGTATGGTTTAACACTCAAGCCTTTTTCTACTGCATTTTTAGCCAAAAGACCTGCACCTATTAATACCGATGGATTTGATGTATTTGTACAAGAGGTAATTGCAGCGATTGCAACAGAACCATGCGTAATATCACAATCCATTCCTTCAACTAGAACTTTTTTAGCAAGCTCTTGCTCTTTCAAGCCAAATCCATGCAAGCCAAGTTCATGCGTTAATGAGGCTTTAAATTCAGCTTGCAACTTGCGTAGTGCAACACGATCTTGTGGTCGCTTTGGTCCCGCTAACGTTGAATCAACGGTTGATAAATCTAATTCAACCATAGATGAATATTCAGGCTCTTCATCTGAATCTAGACGATATAACATCTGCTCATGTAACACCTTCTCAACACGCTCAACCACATTGGAACGATTAGATTGTTTTAAATAATGAACTGTCACATCGTCAACTGGGAAAAAGCCCATAGTTGCACCATACTCCGGCGCCATATTAGCAATTGTTGCACGATCGGGTAATGACATATGCTGAATACCTTCACCAAAAAACTCAACAAACTTACCAACAACACCATGCTGACGTAATAATTCGGTAATGGTCAATACCATATCCGTTGCTGTAACGCCTTCACGTAACTTTCCAGTCAACCTAACACCAACAACATCAGGTAACACCATGTAATAAGGTTGGCCTAACATAACAGCTTCAGCCTCAATACCTCCAACACCCCAACCCATAACACCAATACCATTGATCATTGTTGTATGTGAGTCTGTCCCTACTAACGTATCAGGATAAACGATTGATTCACCATCTTGATCTTTTTGCATAACAACTTGAGCTAAATATTCTAAATTAACTTGATGGATAATACCCATTCCTGGTGGCACAACTTTAAAATCATCAAACGCTTTTTGTCCCCATTTTAATAAGCTGTAGCGTTCCTTATTACGTTGATATTCAAGCTTAACATTTAAATCTAACGCCTGATCGTTACCAAAATAATCTACTTGAACGGAATGATCAACAACCATTGCCGTATCAACTAATGGATTAATTTTATCAGGATTACCGCCGGCATCTTTAAATGCTTTACGCATTGAAGCTAAGTCAACAACTGCTGGCACACCTGTGAAATCTTGCATAACAACCCGTGCTGGCATATGTGGTATTTCAGGACGATTAACTGCCTTAGCATCCCAATTTAATACCTTCATTAAGTCTTCTTCTTTAACCTTATAGTTATCAATGTTTCGCAACTGATTTTCAACTAGCACACGAATTGAATACGGCAAACGCTTAATTGATTTACCCGTTAATTCTTGAAGCTTTTTAAGACTATAGGCTATGACTTTATCACCATCCTCTAATACAATGGCCGTTTTTGCATTTTGTTTAATATCAGACACGATACTCTCCCTATAATGAATGCACTTTATACATTAAGATAATTTCGCTATTTTAACGAAGTTAATTACACTTGTACAGTCAACGCAAAGTTGCAAATATCAATACAATCTTTTACACTGAAATACGTTTTTAAGTTTCATGTGCATTATAGCAATGTCTATGTGTAAAAGCTTAATTATTTATCATTAATTTATAGTTAGATTTTCTAAAGGAAAATCCATATATGTATACTAAAGAAGAACGTTATGATATTAGTAAACGCGTAACACTTGTCGGCTCTGGCATTAATCTTGGCCTAGCTGTTTTAAAATTAATTGTCGGCTTTTTCGGCCATTCTAGCGCCTTATTTGCTGATGGTCTTCATTCATTATCCGATCTTTTTGGTGATTTTTTGGTTTTGATGGCTGCAAAATTTGCCAAAAAAGGGGCTGATCATGACCACCCCTATGGGCACCACCGCATTGAAACAATCGCAACCGTTGGCTTGGGCCTATTTCTTATCATCATCGGTCTTGGCATTATTTTTGATGCGATAATAGAAGTAGCAAAATCTGATGCACTTCGCCCCGATTACTTTACGTTAGTCGTTGCGATTATTTCTATCATTGCTAACGAGTGGCTCTACCGCTATACCATGAAGGCTGCTGATGAAATTCACTCAGATCTATTACGAGCTAATGCATGGCATAGCAGAAGTGACAGCTTATCCTCTATTATCGTATTAGTTGGATTAATTGGCTCACTTTTGGGTTGGCACTTTATGGATCCTATAGCTGCAATCATTGTTTCATTAATGATTATCAAAATGGGTATTAAATGGGGCTGGCGAGGTATATCTGAATTAGTTGATACTGCTGTTGACCCAAAAACTATTGCTAAAATTGATGCTATTATCGCTAAAACCGAAGGCGTCAGAAGCCATCATCAAACACGAACGCGCCTGATGGCTGGTCATATTTTTCTTGATGCACATATTCTAATAGACCCATTGGCAACAGCATCAGAAGGGCACTATATTGCTGAACGTATCCGTGCAAGATTAGCCTCTGAAATAGACTATATTGAAGATGTTACAATTCATATCGATGTCGATGAACACCCAGAACGTCTACCTAGCTTATCTGAATTACCACCAACAAGAATGGAAATTTTAAGTGAGCTAATGCCAAAGCTTAAAACCTTAATTCCAGAAAACGCGATTCAACGAGTTGACCTCTACTATACGAAAGAAAAAGTTAATGCCAGTGTCATTTTAAATACTGAGCATTTGTCTTCTCAAGGATCATTAGATGTATTAAAAGCACAAATCAAAAAGATTGCTCGTGAAATTAGAAGCATTCATACCATTCAAATTTTATATCTTATCTAACCTGCTGATTATTTAAACATAATTTTTTGACTTCTTATTTTATTACTATTGAAACAAATATTTTTAAAATTATATTTTAATCCCTAGAGTAACTAAGACTTCATCAACAAGATATTAGAAACAATATTCAAATAGCATATTAATGAGCTCTTTTTTAAGCTTGATATTAGCCAAAAATTAAGCATGGAGGAAACCAAATGTTGGCACTATCACAATCGGTAGCAAGACAAATAAATGAATTCAAGGCAATCTTAGAAGTTGAACTTGATCGCACTGATCTAGATGAGAAAAAAAGGAATAATTATGCTCAATGCATTAATGTCATTGATAATTTTGAAAAAAATTTATGCCTTAAAGTAGAAGTTACAAGTAAAACTATTCAGTTAAAAGAGACAAAAAGTCGATATGAGCGAATGTTAAGGCAAAAAGATCTATATAAGCTAACGGATGAACAATGTCATGATATCAAATTAAAACTAGAAACAACCAAAGTTCAATTACAAGAAAATAGTAAAGAGCTATCAAAAGTTACATCAAAGCTATCTTTATCAATGCAGAGTATGTATAAATTATCCCCACCTGGAAAAGTATCTCTTGGCTTGCAAAAACTTTTTTCAAGTCGTATTGAAGATATTTCTGAAAATGCTATAGATAAGAAAAGCACAACGAAACCTAAGACTAGTCAAGCTCAAGTAACTATTAGTACTTCTTCTACTACAGATAGTTCATCTGTAAAAATTAGCCAACCCAAACATGAAGAATTAACTTTAGATGAACCTACATTTACAGTTAACTCCAACAGCAAGGAAAAAGCAGAAGCTGAGCCTCAACAATTATCAGTTACCAACGCGGTTGAAGCTTTTAATAATGCTCTAAAACAGGCTGATTTTGGCAAGGTTTTATGCTCTGCCTGTGAAGCGTCTTTGAATCAATTTAAAAGCGATCGTGAAAATGGCTATTTACGCTACCTTCCAGGCAGTGAATATGATCAAAGAGTTGAAACAATCATAACCTTTATTAAACAACTGAGTGCTAGCTTAACAGACAGTGCTACAGTAACGGTAGAATCTAATTCAGCATTATTACAAGAAGCGTTTGATAATGGCAGTCATTGGAATCAAAAAGGATGGTTTCATTATGACTCTTATAATATACTGCTTATGAATTGCCTGCTACAAAAGCTAAATAAATCACACCAAGACTATAGTGATATCGCCTATGATACTTATATGCAACTATACCCACCGAAGGCAGTAATACCAGATACCCCCCTATTTGATGCGGATAAAGTAAGCTCATTAAAAGATGCTTCACTAACAATGGAAAATTAGATTAAAAGTCAAGCATATTATTCAATTTGAAACAATTTAAATTCAATTTGTTGCATTTATTTGCCCTTATTTATCGTGATTCTCCTATCGAATGCAAAGCTAAAACTGTAATAACTTTCAAGCATTTTCATATAGTATTAACTAATAAAATCTCCTAAGCTATTAAGCATATTTTTAATTTTTGAATTAAAAATTAATGGAAATTGAATTCAAGTAAAAATGACAAGGAGTCTATTATGTTAGATGCAAGCTATCAAAATATTATTAATCAAGCCAAACTTGATATTGAAAAATTACAGCGTAAAAGTAATGGTGGTTTCACTAAACAACAAAATCAATGGCTTGCCATGATTGATTATATTTCAAGGTTATTTGAAAAAAAAATTGCGCTTATCAATGAAAATGAAGATATTTCAGGTGTTGATAATGAAATTAATCAACAATTTGAACGGTTTAGAACTAATTCAATGCCTAATTCAGCGCACTTAAGATGTCAAACCCTTCATCAGCAAATTAATACTGACTTTAGTATTAATCAAGATAAAGCTGAAGCTGTCAGTGATAGTCTTGAAGTCAGTTTAGATACTGCTAATAAATTACAAAGTAATCTTAAGGAATTAGAGACTCCAAAAGAGGTAGTAGTGACCACTTCCATAGAAGATCATAAAAAGAAAGAGAATAGCCAAGATTACACTCAACTAACAGCAGAAGACGCAGTAGAACTAATTCGTAGCAAATCAGATGAAGACTTACGCGTGATTGTGCTTGCTGCAGCTAAAGAAGCCTTAAAGAATTTTGACACCTACACTCGCTCAGCCATGGGCAGACTACCCTTTAGTGAGCATGATCAGCGAGTTACAAAAGCTAAAGAAATTATCGAGAAACTCGAATCAGAAGAAAAAGAAATATCTTCGCTTGAAGCTTTTGAAGCTTTAGGTAAAAATGGTGAGCATTGGAACTCAAAAAGCTTTTTTTATTATGAATCATTCAATCGAAACTTCGTTAATTTAACGATACAAAAAGTAAGCGATTCAACTGATGATTTTGGGCCAATTGCACAAACTGCTTTTGAAATAATGCACCCACCTGTAGCAAAAAGTGAATCCATACCTGTAATGCCATTTCAAGAGCAACAAGCGATTACCAAGGTTCCATCAGAATACGCACTTGAACAATAGGCCACTCACTATAATTAACCATTGGTTAACTCTCAGTAAAAGTTTATGATTTTTTATAGGTAATTAGATATTTCCTAGATAATACTGCTGCTAATAACAAAACGATAATATTAACGACTAAAGCCAACAAGGCATACATTCTATTATATTCTAATGCAACATAAATAGGCCCTTGACCAATTAGCGGCTGATACTGAGGAAATTTTGGAAATTGATATTGTTCAACCAAATCACCAATATCACGAACATTAACAATTGGAATACCCTGCTTAAGATAGCGTACAGCAACATCATCTACCTTAATTAAGTCAACAGGCAGGCTTGTTACAACCCCAATACTTATCGATTTTGGTTTAACTGACGAATCACCAACTTGTTTTAAGCCAATGGCAGCCATAGACCCTCCAACGTTGATAAATGCTTTCACACCATCTTTACCTTGGTGTTGTTTAAATAAGGCCATTCTTTTATTAATTGCATCAATAGTTCCTGTACTATCGATAAAATGATAACCTGACTTGTTAATTGTATCTTTAATAATTTTAATGCCTTCTTTAGATAATCCATAGCCATAGTCTCGACTACCACCTATAGAAACACCAACAGGTGTATAGTTAAAGACACCTTGCTTAACCAAATACTGATACATATCTAACCAAGTTAACCCAGGAATATTAGCGCCATAATTTGATGCACCAACTGTAAACACTAACAATGGCCTAAGCTGCAATTCCTTAATTGCCGCTAGCATTGCAATATCTAAAGCAGGATAAGAACCTGTCATGGTAACTGCAACGGTATCCCCTTTTTTTAAGCCTAAGTCACCTTTTAACCATTGAACAAAAATAGCAGCAAAATTTGGGTTTATGCTGGCTCTTTTTGCATAAATTGAACCATAATCTGTCGTCGTGGGTGACTGTTTTTCACCAATCAACCCAGACTTTGATGGGTCAAGCTTTGGATTAATTTTAATATCTTTTTCAATCCGCAAGTGCTTAATTTCATTGTATGCCGTATACGTCGTTTTCGCTGCCGCTAGTTTATCATAGAAATAATCACCATAATGCACCGTCTTAAACGTCTGTACTAAATACAAGCTTAAAAGACTAATCAAACAAATCAATAAGATAATATAACTTGGAAATAACTTTCTATGCCAATACATTTTTTTCATTGTCACTTTCCTTTAAACAACTGAAATTGCTGAACCCATAAGGATAATTAATAATAAGCGAACTAAAACAGAGGCAATTAATAATGAACCTAAAGTCTCAATAATACCTTGTCTATCAATCGATAAAGCAATCAAACCCGGTATAATGTAACCAATTACTTTAAACGCCTCTCCAAAGTCTGCAACAACAGCGGTCATAGCTAAAACATCATTAATAATAACGCCAAGTATAAATGCCAAAAGTACGGTTAACGCAATCCTTCGTCTGCCATAAATAATTAAAAAATTAGATAAAAATCTGACAATTGCATAAATCAATAATGCTGATATAAATGTGACAATCACATTACCTGGATGATTCATTTCCAAAGCTATATACCCTGGCACAACCATCCCACCAGCGGATAAACCAAAAAATGAAACAAAAATTAAACCAACAACCAGCCCAACTCCGATTGATAAGGTTAATATATCCATTAGTGTCCCTCTTCTTTATTCTCTTTTTCGCCATTAGTTTGATGTAATTGAATGACATCAATTAATCTCAAACCAACACCATAAATATTACCAATACCAACTAACAAAACTTTTTTTGCATTAAACTTTGCTGCAATACTCTGTATAATTTCATTTTCATCCTTTTCCTCTAAATCAATCAATTGAGCTTGAGTTTTTGCTTTTCGTTTATACGCTTTAGTGAACACATCACAACCGGTGCCTATTAATACAATTGCTTTTGGTTGGCGCCATTGTGGTATTACATCAACAAACTGCAATGTTCTATCTTGACGATCATCTCTGCAATTAAGCATTAAAACAGCTTCAAACTCATTCTGATACTCATCTAACAATTTATGCCATAGTATTTCTGTCGAGACAGGATCATTGGCAGCAAAACCATTAGCAAATAATATCTGAGTACTTTCATAGGAAAAATCATGTTTTGTCATAGCGCCTGGATCAGGCTTTGCTTCCCACATGCCTTTAATAGCAACTTCTTTTGATACACCCAAAGAAGCACATACCTTTAATGCCAGTGCAATATTTTCTTTAAACTCCGCATAACAAAAACCTGCAACATCTTCATCAGTTACTGAATTTATGTCATTTTCTGAAATATGAAATAATTCGCTTTTCCTATCTTTAGTTGCCATCTGAAATACGGGCAATTGAATTGTTTCAGGTGTGAAATATTTTCCTTTTACAGGAACAGTTGCAGCTAGTGCTAATGCAACATCTTTAGGTTCAGGCCCCATAACATCTAAATGATCTGGTCTTGCATTAGTTAAAACACCATGCGTTGAGCGTACAATTTTTAATTCACATAATGACTGTAACAATGGCTGTAATGCCATGCACTCAATCACTAAAGCTTGTGTTTGTAATTTTCTTGCTTTACGAATAATCACAACCTGCTCAATAATATTGGTAAAACCAACCCTAAAAACTGGTGTTTCATTACCTTTTGTGTCAATAAATCGGGCTAGTGTACCCGTTGTTTTACAACAAGTAGCAATATCACCAGCTCTTAAACCCGCTGCAATTAATCTTGCAACAGATGATTTGCCACGTGTACCATTGACATGAATGCGATAAGGAATTTGTTTTAAGGTATATAGGTGATAAAGCTCTTCTAAAATATAAAAAATCACTAATAATAAAAATAATATAATCAAAATCAATAATATTGGCTTATATTCGAAAAAAGCAAACATACCCTCTTATCCAAATTCTAAAGAAAACTCTAATGTCTAAATGTAGCACAATAAATGCTATTTGAGGGATAGAATTATTAATTGTTTGAATAAAGATATTGAATTATAATTATTTTATAGGCCAATTAAGCATTGTTTGAAAATGCTTTTCTGGGATCACCTGAAGTTTGAGTTGTGTAATGAAATACAAGAACTGGAGAAGCTCCACCTCCTATCGGCTTTGATAGCTTTATATTATCTGCCAACTCTAATTCTTTGATACAATTACTTATTGAAAAGAATGATGATGACTTTGATATCAAATCTGAAACCGTCAAAACCTTATTAAGCTGAATCATATCTGAATCATTGACTAGGTCCTCTTGACTAAGATTACCTTTACATATTTTTTCTTCCAAATTTTTAATTAACTTCACTCTATAGTTATCCAACTGTTCTACAATATCAGAATATTGAGATTGTCCATGATGAGCAGATATAATTTGTGAGCTTACCGTATAAACAGCACTGTATAATTCAACTTTTAGTGTAAGCGTTTGAACTTGTTGTGCCATATGACCAAAAATTTCTAATGCTTTTCCTTGATATTTTGCATAACTATTTAAATTACCTGTTATTTTGGACATAAAATCTTCATAACTTTCTAATATACTACGCGTTCTAAATCTATCTGAAATTTCTATAAATTCATTAAGATGCACACAACTTATTGCCTCATTTAATGCTTTATTTTTATCACTACCAGATGTAGTTGTTTTTGGTCTATCAGTAAAACGACTTCTAATGCCATGTGCAGCTCTCAAAATTTTTGGATTTTTATGCGTTGGGCTAAAGCGCATTGTCTCAATAGCATCAAAGAAATCTGAAATTGCGCTTTTAGCCAAGGCCCTAGCTAAATTATCCAAATCAACAGGTGATTTAGTAGATAAATCATTCCATTTATCTACTATAAAATCATGATCAATCTTTGCAAAAAACTTCTGGCCATCAATTTCACATGAACCAATATTCTCTATATGTAAGTCCTGTTCTTTTAATAAAGCTGCATATAGTAGTACTGAAATAAAGCCTTGAGGTATATTGAGCTCTTCTTTATTTAACATTTTCTTATAAGACTCAAACCCATTTAAACCTTTTGATGCAATACCGATAATGTCATTATTGGCACCTATAACTAACACTGACTCTGAAGCAGCTTCACCAATAAAAAATCGCCAAAGATGAGAATAGATTACTTCTGCTATTGCGTCTTCTCTCTTTTTCTCTAAATCAACAGATCCAAATTGCTTTACAAAATATAAGCTGTTATTATATATGCACTTTTTCACATCATGAGCTGATTTAGCCATGTTACTGTTATCTTCACGAAACGTTAAATCTGAAAAGTTAATTCTATTTATTTCTGGCTTTGCTATTCCTGATATCTCTAATATGCTATCTTTGATTGCTTCACGAATACAGGTTTTAAATGATTCACTTATTCCAATTAATGAAGCAAACTCTTTTTCACATTTATTTACTAACTGTTTATTATCATTGTCATATGCACCACCATTTATTTGATGTGAAGCTATCTTAAGCAAAATTTCTTTTAAACTATTTTGATCTCGCTGTGAAGTTAAAGCATCAATTAATTCCTTTAATTCATCTGTATTGGAAGAATCAATATACTTTTTCAAAATATTAATTTTATTTTGTTGCCCATTTAATAATAAATGAGCTCTGTTATTCTTTATAAATAATTCAATTGCATTAAGTATTATTTTTTTATTCATCATGCGACCCCTTCTGTCTAATTTATAGACAAAGGATCATACATGATAAACAATTAAAACGCAATGCTTCATTAATAATGAATTAGCAAAGACTTAAAAAATAGAAAAATTTAAAGCAATAAAAAAGCCGCCACTAGAGATAATCTAATGACGGCTTTATCAAATATATTGAAAAATATTCTTTATTATATAACTTAATTACCAACCGGTCACTTCAGCCAATCGTTGACCAATTTCTGCTGGTGACTTAGTCGTTGCAACGCCTGCTGCTTCAAGGTGAGCAAATTTCTCTGCTGCAGTACCTTTACCACCGGCAATGATTGCACCAGCATGTCCCATACGCTTACCTGCAGGCGCTGTCACACCAGCAATATAAGAGACAACAGGTTTTGTTACATTAGCTTTAATATACTCTGCTGCTTCTTCTTCCGCTGAACCACCAATTTCACCAACCATAATAATCGCTTCAGTTTGCGGATCATTTTGAAATAAAGTTAATGCATCAATAAAGCTTGTACCTGGAATTGGATCACCACCAATACCAATACACGTACTTTGACCAAATCCTAATGCAGTTGTTTGATTAACCGCTTCATAAGTCAATGTTCCAGAACGTGAAACAATACCTACTTTACCCGGTTGGTGAATATGCCCTGGCATAATGCCAATTTTACACTGCCCTGGCGTAATAACACCTGGGCAATTAGGACCAATTAAACGAGAACCTGAGTTTTCAACATAACGCTTAACTTCAAGCATATCTAAAACAGGAATACCTTCTGTAATACAAACAATCAATGGAATTCCAGCATCAGCAGCTTCAATAATTGAATCCTTACAAAATGGTGCTGGTACATAAATAACTGTAGCATCCGGTTGAACCTGATCTACTGCATCTAACACTGTATCAAAGACAGGTAAGCCTAAGTGCTGTTGGCCACCTTTTCCAGGTGTAACACCACCAACCATTTTTGTTCCATATTGCAATGCCTGCTCTGAGTGAAATGTTCCCTGCTTACCAGTGAACCCCTGACAGATAACTTTTGTTTCTTTATTAATTAATACACTCATGCTTTGGCCTCTTCTTTCACTGCTTCAACTACTTTCTTAGCCGCATCGGTAAACCCATCAGCTGCGATAATATTTAAACCACTGTCTTTAAGTTTTTTCGAACCTAATTCTGCGTTTGTACCTTCAAGACGGACAACAACAGGGACTTTAACACCAACATCTTCAACGGCTGCAATAATACCTTCAGCAATCATGTCGCAACGGACAATACCACCAAAAATATTTACCAAAATTGCCTGCACATTTTCATCCGATAAAATAATCTTAAATGCCTCTGATACACGCTCTTTTGTGGCACCACCACCAACATCTAAAAAGTTAGCTGGCTTACCACCACAAAGCTTAACTAAATCCATCGTTGCCATGGCAAGGCCTGCACCATTAACCATACAACCAATATTACCCTCAAGTGCTACATAGTTTAGATCCCATTGAGCAGCACGTTGTTCACGTTCATCTTCCTGTGATGGGTCATGCATAGCTTGTACTTGTGGTTGACGATATAATGCATTACTGTCAATAGTGATTTTCGCATCCAAACAATGAAGATTACCTTCATCCGTAATAACTAATGGGTTAATTTCTAAAAGTGCTAAATCTTTTTCTTCAAACATTTTGGCTAAGCCTAAGAAAATCTTAACAAACTGTTTGATTTGATCACCCTTTAGGCCTAATTTAAATGCTAATGCTCTACCTTGATACGGTTGAGCACCCACTAATGGGTCAATCGTTGCCTTAAATATTTTCTCTGGTGTTTCTTCTGCAACTTTCTCAATTTCAACACCACCTTCCGTTGAAGCCATAAATACGATACGACGACTAGCACGATCAACAACCGCACCAAGATATAACTCTTTATCAATATCCGTACACGCTTCAATCAGAATTTTACTTACTGGCTGACCATTTGCATCTGTTTGATAGGTGACTAATCTTGAACCCATCATTGTTTTAACAAATGCCGCTATGTCATCTTTAGAAGAGACTAATTTTACGCCTCCAGCCTTACCTCGACCGCCTGCATGAACTTGGGCTTTAACCACCCACATATTGCCTCCAATTTTATCTGCGGCAACTAATGCTTCTTCCACACTGTCGACAGCATAGCCTTTTGATACCGGCAAACCATACTCTGCAAATAGCTGTTTGCCTTGATACTCATGTAAATTCATGACATCTTCTCGCTTATTTTTAGTTTCACTTTAATAATTTGTTGAAAAACGTAAGCAAGTATAAAGGAAATTATCAATATCTGTCACCCTTTTTTGTATAAAAGTAACTCAAATGCTCTAGACTCGATAGAAACACATAACACATTATGGCATTGAGCCAATTAACATTAACTGTATTTTTTTTTATCAATACACTCTATACTCTTAACCTTAATGGTTGAAATATTTATAATTAACAACTTTAATAACTAATGACAGCTAGAAATAAAGGTTCTTACAAAAATGAATAACCCGACAATAGATCCTGAATTAAAACTTAAGAAAAGTTTTTTAAAAAAAATTAAGCTTTCAGATCCCACAATGATTTTGCTCGCTTTAATTATTATCCTGTTACTCGTTATATTAGTACAACAGTTTTCTGATTCTGCTAAAACTGAAAAGCTTAATACTCAAATCAATAAAATTGCTTCCTCTGTGAAAAGCAATCATCAAACACAGACTAAAATACTTTCTAATTTAGACCAACATGCAAAGGCAATTGCATCGATTAATGCAGGCTATGGTCAAATAAACCAAACCATTAATGCAACCGCTAAAAATCAGAGTATTATGCAAGGAAAACTTACCAATCAATTTCAACAGATCAGTAAATCCATCACAAATAACACTCAGTCTTTAGACGCTATTTTAAAACTCTTAAATGCACAGACGAGCCAAGGTAATCATCAAGAGCCCGCAATTAGCTCTATTTTGAGCATCCCTAAAGGCTTTAAACATACTGATCAATATACAATTAATGGCGTAGCTCCATATGGTGTGATCTTACAAGATAGTAAAGGAAACTTTTTAATTGCCCAGCTAAATAAACAATTATCAGTTGGCACTATTAGCGTCATTACTCAAGGCTATATTATTGCCGGTGATTATGTTATTACTTATCAGCATGATAAAATTCAAAACAATGTTTCTGTGATTAAAAAATAGCCCACTTATTTTTATGAGCTTCCCTTAGATAAGGATTTATTTACTATCTCAAGCATCATTTCTGTTGCCTTTATTTGAGCTTGAGCCTTGGCTTTTGTTGATTTTTCAATCAAAACTTCTTTTGACTGTAGTAAGTTGGTTAAAATTGATGTTAATGCCTCTATTGAGACTGCCTCTTGGCGAATGCAAACTGCTGCTTCTGCATTAACTAACGCCTGTGCATTATAATATTGATGATCGTCAACTGCATAAGGATAGGGAATAAATACCGCAGGAATACCACAAGCAGCAACCTCTGAAACAGTTAATGCTCCTGCTCTACAAATAATAATATCTGCCCAACGATAAGTATCCGCTATATCAGTAATAAATGGAATAACTTGCGCATTGACTTGGTACTTTTGATATTGCTCTGAAGTTTCAGCTGACGCTGATAAGCCACTTTGATGGCGAACTATGATTGATTTTTTTTGTGATAGTTTTGAAAATACTTCTGGTAATAATTGATTGAAAATTTGTGCACCTTGGCTGCCACCTGTTACCAAAATATGATATGGACGCTCATCAGAAAATACTTTATCCTCATTATATACAGCAAGCACTTCACTTCTCAGTGGGTTACCAATAACTTGTAATTTTCTAGATAGTTTAGGCACTTCAAATGCACTTAACACGTTATTTGCTAATTTAGCCAATAGGCGATTAGTCAAACCACTTCGAGCATTTTGCTCATGGATAATCAAAGGTTTAAATAATAATTTTGCTGCCAAACCACCTGGCGCTGCAATATAACCACCAAATCCTAAAACAAGATCAATTTTATGTCTTCTAACTACCCGTATTGATGCAATGATTGACTTAAATAAAGTTATTGGCATTATTAGATAACGCAATAGCCCTTTATTTCTTAACCCCTTCATTTGAATATAATCAATATGAAATCGGCCTTGTATTAATTTTTTCTCAAGGCCTTTTTCTGTGCCTAGCCAAAAAATTTCACACCCTTGCTCTTCTAAACGTTCACTCACGGTGATTGCTGGAAAAATATGCCCTCCAGTACCTCCTGCTAAAATCATAATGCGTTTATGCTTTAGCGATTGCATTTCATTTTTCATTTAAGTTTAATCTTATCTCTTTGAAAATTTAACAATTTAGCCTAACATATCCATTAATTGACAACGAGTAAAACAAGTTAGTTTTTTAAAAATCTATAAAAGTGAGAATCAAATGAAAATTCTAATTGTTGGCGGCGGTGGACGCGAACATGCACTAGCATGGAAATGCGCACAATCTAAACTTGCTAAAGAAGTGTTTGTTGCTCCCGGTAATGCTGGAACTGACAAAGAAGAAAAAGTATCCAATGTTACTATTGATGCAACTAATATTGAAGCTTTAGCAAATTTTGCAACTGAACATCAAATTGACTTAACCATTGTTGGCCCTGAACAACCATTAAGCCTTGGTATAGTTGATTATTTTCAGAGTAAAGGTCTTAAGATTTTTGGCCCCAGCCAAAAAGCAGCTCAATTAGAATCGTCAAAGGCTTTTTCAAAAGATTTTATGAGCGAATGCCTTATCCCCACAGCCGTGTATCAAAAATTTGATGATGCAAACCTTGCAAAAGCATATGCTTCGAATCAAACATTTCCAGTTGTGATAAAAGCAAGTGGGCTAGCCTCTGGTAAAGGCGTTGTCATTGCCCATACCCTAGATCAGGCTCGCCAAGCAATTGATGAAATACTCTCTGGTAACCGTTTTGGTGATGCGGGTAGAGAAATTATTATTGAGGACTTTCTTCAAGGTGAAGAGGCAAGCTTTATCGTTATTTGTGATGGCAAAAATGCATTGCCTATGGCAACTTCACAAGATCATAAAGCACTTAATGATGGTGACCAAGGGCCAAATACCGGTGGTATGGGTGCCTATTCACCTGCTCCGGTTATCACAAGCTATATTCATGAAAAGGTTATGCAAAGTGTTATTCAACCTGTTTTAGATGGAATGATCAAACATGGTACACCCTTTGTTGGCTTTCTTTATGCTGGCCTAATGGTTTCTGCAGATGGAGGTATTAAAGTTTTGGAATTTAATACCCGCATGGGAGACCCTGAAACACAACCAATCTTAATGCGTTTAGAATCTGACATTATCGAGTTAATTTTAGCTGCTCTCGATGGTAAAGTTGATCAACTAAATCCATCATGGAGCGATAAAACGGCGTTAGGCGTTGTGCTTGCATCCAAAGGCTACCCTGATACTTATCTAAAAGGGGAGCCTATTTTAGGTATTAATAGCGACGATGGTAAAAATAATAAAATATTTCATGCGGGCACTTCTATGCAACACCATGTTGTCATCACCAATGGTGGGCGTGTCCTATGTGCAACGGCCTTAGGTGATACTATTCAGCATGCTTTTGATAATGCTTATCACCTTGCCGAGAGAATTCACTGGGGCAGTATCTACTATCGCAAAGATATCGGGATGAAAGCAATAAGTAGGAAAAGGCCAAGCACAGTATAGTCCAACAAATAAATACAGCGCATAACAACATAAAAAAGTAAATTATCTTATTGGCGTCTTAGCTCTGCGCAGAGTCAAGCTAGTCAGCTAGTTTATTTAAAATTTCTCTTTCTAACTCACTGGCAGAACTTACTGCTATATCTGCCAGAGCGATAACCTCATCTCTTTGCACATGCTCAGTATAACAAATAAAATAGTTTGCAATTTTACTTTGCTTTAACTGATAGTCGGTATACCCATCACCAACAATAATAACAGGCGTTTGCCATTTATTCTGATAAGGTTTTGTTGCTTCAATCTTCGATATCAGTGATGTATTTTTAATCACTTCTATAAAGTTCCCCTGTTCATCCCAAATTCCGTCTAATGCGATTACCTTTTCTGGCTCTATTGCTAAATAAGAGGCAAACGGTAAGATCAGCTTTTTTAAACCGCCACTAACAATCCAAATATCAATATTCAATGCAAAAAGCTTTTTAAATAACGTTTGAAAACCTTTTGTTATAATGCCCGGCAAGGCAACATCAATAAAGCAATCTATATCCTTAAGCGAAGGGGATACCAAGCCAAATCTTCTTTTAACTGAATCAGCAAAAGGAATTTCTCCAGCCATGCCCATTTTAGTGAGCTGTGTAATTTGAGCTAATACTTCAGGTGATTGAGTTAATTTCTCTGTTAACATTAATTCAAATGACTCACCTTTTATAATCGTCGAATCAAAGTCAAATAGTATCGTTGCACGAACCATCAATACACCTTTTTCATTACTTTTTATTCTTTATGACGTTTAAGCGTCTTTAAACTAACATAAACCTCATTCTCTAAATGACGTTGTTCTAATTTTTGTTGCCAAGCATGTCCATAAACAATTTCAATCGGCATCGGATTATTTGCTTGAAGCTTTGCATACAAGTCTTTTTTAAATTCATCATCTAACGAATCGATTGCTAATAGAACACATATAAAACTTATATCACAACTAAATTGTTGATAACTTTTATGATGTATATTTATAATCTCTGCATCCATCACTGGATCTTTAAAATATATTTTTCTTAATACATCTCCTACATCATGCATATCCATCCAATTACTAGGTCGTTGAACCCGACTTGTAGCAGGAAATAATGTATTTGGACCAATACTTACAAAAAATAAACCACCATGATCTGATAAATGACGCTTTAGATGTTGCAAATGAGATTCAGCTGATTGAAAATGATGCAAATAAAGATTCGATAATACTAAATCAAATTGATAACTAGCATCTTTTTCAGCACCATTGACTACTTGAACACTCTCTATTGTAGGAGATAAACTAAAACCTCTGGGCATCTGGTAAAAAATCTGACTATTTGGATAACGTTTTTCTAAGAATTTAATACTCGCGTAACTCCAGAAACCATCCAAAAGGATACGCTGGCACGCTAAATTCACAAAATCAAGCTTACTGATTAATCTATTAGCTATTTCATCTATCAAATAATAACTTAATTGATTTTTATCATGCTTTTTTGTATTAAATAATAAATATTCATTCAATGACATGGAGTCACCCTATGCTTCAATTTAATCATATTCTAAAAAAGTCTGGTCAACTTGTAAAACCAATTTTAACTGAGTCACTATGCCTTTGCTGTCAACAAAATACTTCCAAACTATTATGTCAATACTGTGATCAAGCAATTAAAAAGCTCATATATCCGGATAATGTTTGCCAAAGCTGCGGTCAATTAAATATAAAAGCCAACCAATGTGATTTATGTTTACTAAACCCACCACCATGGCAACAGCTAGTGGTTGCCTTTCACTATGACAGCCTCATTAAAAATTTATTTCAATCATTTAAGTTCAACCATAACTTTAAAATAGGCTCTCTCTTATGCCAACTATTTAGCCAAAGCATATCAAATAAATTACATATAGATTCTGATGTTATTCTACCTGTACCTATTCATAGGCAACGAAATATTTCTCGTGGGTTTAATCAAGCCTATATACTAGCCTTAGCCTTAAGTAAACAAGCAAATATCCCTTTAAATACAAACTATATTAAACGCAAAAAATATACTAAAGCACAAACGTTACTTGAAGGCAAAGCAAGAAAAGCTAATGTAAACAATGCATTTTCTATCACTTCAAAAATACCATATCAAAGAATAATTATTATTGATGATATTATTACAACAGGTAGTACAATTTCTTCAGTTTGTAATACAATAGCCCAGTCTTATGCCTCTGAAATAGTTGTTTGCGTGCTTGCAAAACCAAAATAGCCAAATAAATCAAAAACTAAATTAGTTAGTATTCTAAGCTATTTATTTGAAACATTTTTCAACTATCAATATGTTTGATTTTTAAATACTATGATTACCATTGGGATCAGAATAAGGTGTGGATTAGAATGAAAGACTCAAACGGAAATAATATTGTCATAACCTTTGTTGTAGATTATTCAATGGATGATCAGGAAAATCATTTCACTTGGTTTGAAATACAATCAGCTGCTACTTCAGAATTTTATGCGCACATCTCTAATTTATCTGAACTACCAGAGGCGCGAAGTTCATTAAAATCACTCATTGAAAAAGAATTTCCTAATTCCACTAGAGTTGATTTCCCTCTAACATTAAGTTCCCAAAAGGTTCAACAACGCACACAGTTAGGTCATCTAAATGGCACTCCAAAACATAAGATAATAGATAAATCAGTTCAATCGTTAGATATAATTTTACAAAATGATTTATATGAATTTTATAAATGTTCACCAAATGGTGTAATAGCAAAAAGTGATGGAACTTGTGGTTCTGGTAATCTTTTTATTAAACCTGAATTATCGTTTGAAGCATTTATCGATCAATTAAGCTCAGCTAAAGCACCCTATTCACTGGAGCATCTTGAAATGGCTTTTTCAGAGAGTTATAAACAACGAGTCAAACAACGTACATTATTTTTTTATGATACTGAAACGGCTAAACAAATTATTATCCCAATTCATACGAAATTATTAGATCAAGCCAATTTTGATTGCCACAAAGTTGAAACAACTTCTGATTGTTATACTGGTTATTTACCTAAATTAATTCAACTTGATTCTTTTCAGCTACATCAATGGGGTTCTGAAGTAGCCAAAGCGATTACTAACTACTACCGATCTAATCCTAAACCCATTTGCGAAATTAGTAGAGACATTATTAATGAATATAATCAAACCATTGCAAAACTTAGGTACCTAGGCAGACATGCTCCGCTAGAGCCTAATTGTGACTATTTTCACTCAGCAAACCCTGGGCTGCTTAGCTCAACTAATCTTAAGGAATACCAAATCGCGCATACCGACATGAAAGGTGAGTTTCATTCACTTGCTTTTATTGAAACAACTAATAGCTCATCACCAGATATACCATTTCATCAGCAACGACATCAAGATGCAGCCAGTAGTAATCAAACGACCGAAAGCATTATACCGCCTGAATAGCAGAATGCTTAATTGGACTGACTAAAACTTCAGGTTTAATACTATAAATCATATACATACCCAGCATCCCAATTAGCAACAATGCTATCACAAATAAACTGATACCATAAAATGGTTGATAATGTGCTAAAACTTCAGCAATTAATGGTGCAGCCCCCGCTAAACCGTTACCAATACTATAAGAAAACGCACAACCTGTCGTACGCCAATCTTTATTAAAAACTGAGGCGAACAATGGCGATATAGCACCTTGAAGTGCTGCCATTAATAAAGTAAAAATATAAAGCGCAACTAAAGCATTGATCATAACTTTTGTTTGAATCATCCATATCAAAGGCAGTGTTAAGATCAATAATAACCCTACTGCAACAACAAAAAGTTTTAAATACCCCACTCGGTCAGCAAGCAAACCAAATATTGGATAAACCAAACAAGCTAGTACTAAAGCAAAAGTATTAACTAAGTAGGCAGACTCAGAACTAACCGATAAATACTCAATCTGATAATTAACAAGATAAGTAAATACAAGAAAGTACAGTGATGCGGCCATCGTTGTCAGCGCGATAACGGCTATAATTGAACGCCATTGTGCTAATAAAGAGCGTATTACATGTTTCTTTTTGCTATTGCTTGTGTATGCTCCAGCTTTAATCTGGTGTCGATTCATATAAAGAAAAATAACAAATAAAACACCACTTAATGCAAATGGAATACGCCAAATTAATTGAGACTGTGTGCTAAATAGCAAAGCTACGATAAAACTTACTAATGACGCACAAAGAAAACCTAATGATGAAATACTATACACCATACCAATGGTGAAACCTTTGCTCTTTTTATAATCATCTACCGATAAACTTAATAGGCCTGGAAACTGCCCACCAACCGATATCCCTTGAATAATTCTGAAAATAATCAATAAGGTAGGCGCTAAAATACCTATTTGGTGATACGTTGGAATAAATGCTACTAAAAACGTTGTAATTCCCATTAGAATCACACATAGATTAACGGCATATTTTCTACCATAACGATCACCAAACCATCCCATCATCAAGCCACCTAATGGACGAGCAATAAATCCTAGAAAAAAAGTAAAAAAGGCTAATAACATGCCAATATAATGATTTTCTGACGGGAAGAAAGTTAAAGCAATACTTCCTGCAAAGTAGATATACAAAGAAAAGTCATACCACTCGAGTATATTACCAAATGAAAGTTTCAAAAATGGAGTAATTTTTTTCTTTTTCATTAAAATGCAAATTTATTTAAATAAAATTGCAGCCCAGTATAACATAAGCTTAAGCTAAATAAAAATCACTCTCACAAATCCACCTAAGACTAGAAATTATAAACAAATGATAACTGCGTTGTTGTGTCAAGTTTCTTCAACTGATTACCACTACTATTGATTGGTGGATTTGAATCATAATTCAGTGTAAAAGAAGGTTGCAAGCCAAAGCTATTATATAATGACGTTGTTAATGCCATAGTCAAGCCAACGGTATAATGACGTGGTGTTTTAATCCATTGAACCATTTGACTGTAGCTAGTTTTATCATTGATCTGCCACTTATACTGCGTTTTTACTTGTACTGATGGTTCATTATAAAAAGCACCACCAGTCTCTTGTGTTTGACGCGTCTGCTGCATACCCGGTCCAAAGAATAAGTCCAACGTCATACCATTATTCTTATAAAGTCTACGCTTATAACCAACATTTTCATTAATTTGATAAACATAACCACTCAGTTGGTCATTTAAGTATTGGATATTTAGATAGACGCCATTGTATTGGCTGAAATCATACTCACTTTGACCACTGGCAAAAAACTTATTCGCTGTCGTTGCATCCTTGTTGTAATCAAATGCATTTTGATAATTCATAGACAAGGTATGTAGCCAGTTTTTATCTGCTTTATAACTGACATTTGTCGATGCTGATAAATTTCTCTGGAACGTATTACCGGTATTATATTGAAAGCCTAAGGTTGCATTTGTTCCATTCCACGGACTTTTCTCTTGTTTCTTATCAAGTTGGCCTAACGTTTCTTTTGAACCAGATGATTTTTCTTTACTTTCTTTTGGCTCATTAGTCGCATTCATTGATTGCTCAGACTGCTTGCTAACTACTAAAGGTGCATCCGATTGAATATTCGCTGTAGTTATATCTTTTTGATTTAATTCTTCGGCTAATGCTTGATAATATTTTGCTAATGCTTGATAAGTTGCTGCAAGCTCACTTGCATCTTGAGCTGAAAGCTGCCCATTGCTAGTTTGCTTGTTAGTAGAAACCTCTGCTGCATGCAATGGCTGATTTACCAAAAGAAGGCCAGCAAATAGATTTAGTGATAGAAGCTTACCTTGTAGTCTCACTCATTAGCCCCTTCAGATTGACTTGTTTGCTGGGTATTTTTATTAGTTGAAACACCATTTGTTTGCACTTTAGCATTTCCATCTGTGCCCTGATCATCTTGAGGTAAATACAAAGGCCCCATTTGTCCACACCCTGCTAGATAAATTAACAAGCTTAATAAGCTAATAATTTTAAAAAACCAACTCATTTTTTCCATTCAATTTGTTTATAATAAATTCCAATCATTCATTGCATTGTAACGAAAGCCTTGCCCGTATTCAACAACACAGGCTAAAAAGAAATGCTTGCTATGAAATGTAATATACTAACTTTAAACTATAACAAGGAGCTTCACCTATATGCGCTTAATTCGCTGGTTTTTCTATCTACTCATTACAATAATTATTTTACTATTCATTGGCTTTGGCATTCTATGGTTTAGTTTTGATATTAATCACTATAAACCTCAAATTGAGCGCTTAGTAAAACAAACAACCGGCAGAACACTAACTTTATCCGGTGATATTTACTGGAGTTTCTATGGATTTGACCTTGAAGTTGATATTGGTAAAGGCCAGTTATCAAACCCCCAAGACCAAACTGGTACTTTTGCTCAGTGGAATAGTGCAGATATTCATATCAACCCTTGGCCTACCATTAGTTATTATTTAGGAATATCTGACAAAAAAGTGATAGAAATCAATCAAATTAGCATAGCTAAGGCTTCTACTTTTATTCAAATTGATGAAAATGGCAGAAATAATTTAAGCTTCAGTACTCGTAATGCAAAAAGAAAAGAACCTACTAACGTACTCACTGAGCAATCAAATTCTGCTTCTCCTTCTTCTAATAAGGAGCTATTTTCAAAAGCACAGTGGTTACCGACTTTAACTGGCAAGATAAATCTAGAGCATGCTGACATTACATATAATGATCTAAAAAATCATCAACAATTTAAAATTTATGATGCTAATTTACACATTGAATCAGATCAGAAAAGTCCAACCGTTAATTTAGTCCATCTAAATTTAGCAACAAAAGGAATGGTTAAAAAAATACCTTTTGATGCTCATTTAACCTCATTAGTATCAATTTCTGCTCAAGATATCCACTTTAAGAATGTCAATGCTGAGTTAACTACATCAGGTAATAAACAAAAAGCGAAATCCAGCTTATTAATAACAACGAAACAAATTACTTTAAGCCCATCTACACTTACAACTAAGGCATTAAATTTAGTTATCAATAATTTACTTTATATTACCATCTCAGATTCAAGCTACTTATTCAAAGATCACGCCTATTATGGACATTTAATAGCAGAAGGTGAAAACCTGCGTACTATATTAGAATCCTTTACTATTAATATGACTAGTATAGCAAATCACAATGCATTTAATAATCCCCAAGTCGCATTTGATTTTTATGGTAATAAACAATCACTATCCCTTAAAAATGTTCAAGGAGGGCTTGATGATAGTAAGCTCTCTGGATACATCAAATGCTTATCATTTTCCCCCATAAAAGTTAATTATAGTATTGATATCACTCCTATTAGGTTATCTGATTATCTAGATCTTAAAGGAGCAATTCTTACTTTCAACTTATTGCATTCAAATGGCACAGTCAGCTTTTCAAAAAATGCCAACCACGAATTACTCATCCAAGGTAAAAATCAGATAAATTCTCCTAAAGCTGAATTAAAAGGCATCGATATAAATCGTATTGCTTCTGATGTTCAAAATTTATTAAAATCAGTTTCAACTATGAATCATTTTAATGATGCTTTAAATAAAATAAAAAATGAGATGCAAACCCTCAATATCAATAATGGACGAATTAACCCCAAGAATGGCCTTAGCACAACAATTAATAAAATTGATATTGAGAACCAATTTAAAGGTAATAAGATAGATACTAACAAAATTTCGCTTGAAGGTGCTAATTTTTACTTAAATGGTAATGGTGAATATAATCTATCTGACCAGGGACTAAGTTATAAGCTAAAAGCATTTGTTTATAACCCTCAGACGCCAAATTTAGAAGATTATCAGAAAGTCTACATTCCTTATCATATTTGGCGAAAAACTGCTCATGATGCTTTGCAATGGCGTGTAAATTACAATGAGCTATTTAAACAAGTACAACCAATTGCACTTCAAGGTTTAGGCAAACAACTAAGTGATCAATTAAAAAATAATAAAAAACTTAATGATAAAATTAATCAATTTCTAAATAATCTATAGTAACTATTTAAAAGAGTATCGCTTATGCAATTAGATCAGATTAAAGGTATTGGCAATCAGTTAATTAATAAATTTATGAAATTAAATATTCATAGTGTCAGTGATTTACTATTTCATTTACCTAGAGACTATCAAGATAGGACAAAGCTTAACTCAATTAATTTATTATCCTTTGACCAAATGGCGCAGATTGAAGGCATTATCGTTAATGCTCAAGTAATTAAAGCTCGTAGTAAAAGACTTAAACTTACTGTCAAAGATCATAGCCAGCACACATTAGAAGTGATTTTTTTTCATTTTTTCCCCAATCAAATTGCTCAATTACGCAAAGGACAGAAAATACAGCTCTATGGGCAGGTAAAAATTCAGTCAGGTAGCTGGCAAATGATTCATCCTGAATATAAATTACTATATCCTAATAAACCTCACCAGCTACCTGATCGACTGACTCCTATCTATCCCGCAACTGAAGGTCTAAGTTCACAGATGATTGCTAAATATATACGCATCATACTCGAAGATAGCAACTATCATTTAGATGATATTTTGCCTAATTGGCTTATTCAGCAATACCACCTAAAAGAACTTGATGAGTCATTGCATTTCATTCATCACCCACCTAAAACAGTTGATTTAAATCGTCTGAAAGTTTTTCAGTATGCCTTTCAAAGGCGATTAATTATTGAAGAGTTAATTGCCCATCGCTTGAGTATTCAACTGGCAAAAACTAATAACCAAAAATTTAATTCACATGTCATCACTTCAGCAAACCGTCTAAAAGAGTTTATACAGAATTTAGCTTTTCAACCAACTAAGGCACAATACAAAGTTATTGAAGAAATTCAATCTGACCTTAAAAGGCCCACCCCAATGGCTCGACTGGTTCAAGGTGATGTCGGTTCAGGTAAAACGATTGTCGCAGCTGCAGCAGCATTATTAATAGCTGAAAATAATCGTCAAACAGCACTTATGGCTCCCACTGAAATTTTAGCCGAACAGCATTATCATAATTTTTGTTTATGGTTTGATCCGTTAGCCATCAAATGTGCATTAATCACCAATAAAACAACTAAAAAACAACGAAAAATTATTCTTGATGAACTCATTAATGGTCAAATTGATATCTTAATTGGTACACATGCTGTTTTTCAGGACAACATCCTATTTAAACAATTAGCCCTCGTTATCATTGACGAACAACATCGTTTTGGCGTTCAACAACGTTATGACTTACTAAATAAAGGTAAAATAGATAGTTATAGCCCTCATCAGCTTGTAATGAGTGCTACACCAATTCCTCGCACACTGACTATGGCCGTTTACGGTGATTTAGATGTTTCTATTATTGATGAATTACCTAAAGGCAGAGCAGGCATCCAAACAGCTGTATTATCAAATCAAAAGCGCAATGACCTGATTAATAAACTAAAAACTGAATTTAATGAAGGTACACAAGCTTATTGGGTCTGCCCTTTAATAGAGGAGTCTGATGCTTTATCAGAACTCCAAGCTGCAGAAAATACCCTTGAACTGTTAAAACATGCCTTTAATGACATTAATGTTGCGCTGATTCATGGAAAAATGAAGGCTAAAAATAAAATTGACATCATGCAACGCTTTAAAGCCGGAGATATTCAGCTTTTAGTAGCAACTACGGTAATTGAAGTTGGCGTTGACGTCGCTAATGCATCAATTATGGTCATTGAAAATCCTGAAAGATTGGGCTTATCTCAGTTACACCAATTACGTGGGCGTGTTGGCCGAGGCAAACTTAAAGGCACTTGCATATTATTATATCACCCCCCCTTAAGCCAAACTGCAAAAGAACGTTTAGATGTCATGCGCCGTTACCACGATGGATTTATTATTGCCGAGAAAGATTTATCCATAAGAGGTCCTGGTGAATTACTAGGCACAAAACAAACAGGAAATATTACGTTTCGGGTTGCTGATCTTATCCGTGATCGTAATCAACTCACATTAGTCGAAGAAATATCTGATCAATTACTCGCTAAAGAACCCAATTTAGTACCACAGCTTATTCAACGTTGGCTCGGTGATGGTATTAAATTCAAACAAGCTTAAACCATGTTAAAATCAGAAATTTGGTTTTTCCTTTGTCTAACAAGCGTCAATCGGCTAAACTAACGGCCAATCAAATGATTAGTAATCTTAGAGGAGTGACCATACTTATGGATCGTAATCTTGCACTTGAATCTGTCCGTGTTACTGAAGCTGCAGCCCTTTCTGCATGGCGATTAATGGGAAAAGGTGATGAAAAGGCGGCTGACCAAGCTGCAGTTGATGCCATGCGCCGAGCTCTAAATGGCTTATCCATTGATGGTACTGTTGTCATTGGTGAAGGTGAGCGCGATGAAGCACCTATGCTTTATATTGGTGAAAAAGTTGGTAATCATAACTCTGGCCCAGAGTTAGATATTGCCCTAGACCCTCTTGAAGGCACAACAATTACAGCAACTGGTAGACCTAATGCGCTAGCGGTCATTGCTATGGCAGAAAAAGGCGGTTTTTTAAATGCACCAGATGTTTATATGGAAAAAATCGCCATTGGTGGTAAGGATTTACCTCAAGACTTGGTTGATCTTGATTTCACACCCGAAGAGAACATTCAGCGACTTGCTGAATATAAAGGCGTCCCAGTTGAAGCATTAGTTGTTTGCATCCTTGACCGCCCTCGACATCATGACTTAATTCAATCAGTTAGAAAAATTGGTGCTCGTATCGTGTTAATCGATGATGGTGATGTCTCTGCAGTGATTGCAACGGCTCAAGCTGACAGTGGAATTGACTTGTATATGGGAACTGGAGGAGCTCCTGAAGGTGTTTTAGGTGCAGCCGCTTTACGATGCTTAGGCGGACAAATGCAAGGCAGACTTCTATTTAGAAATGAAGATGAAATTGCACGTGCGCATAAATGGGGTATCACCGATCTAGAGCAAAAATATACATTACACGAACTAGCTGGTGGTGATGTACTATTTGCTGCAACTGGTGTTACCGATGGTCAATTTTTAAATGGTGTCAGAAGAGATGGTAAACTTGCAAAAACGCATAGTATCGTGATGCGCTCCAAAACAGGTACTGTCCGTCATATAGAAGCGCAACATAACTTCAACTTTAAACATGGGTTTGAGTATCTAGAAAATTAAAAAACATACTCAAGCTTTAATTCAACTAAATGATCATTTTTCACTTCCGATGCGGTCAATAGTGCATAATCTATGCCTAATCTTATGCCGTATATATTACTTTTTAAGCCAATTAAATATTGATTATAATGGCCCGTTAATGCATTTAAAGCGCTATAGTTTAAAAATAATTGATAAACCCTAGAAAATAACTGCGCTTGATAAGCAGATGCTATAAGCCAAGCACTTGAAGTTCTATTATTTATTTGTCGTGTTTGTGTATATTCAGCACTATACTGCAATGAATTTTTTGAGTTTATTGTAATGCCACCACCACCAAAAAAGTCAAATGCAGCAGTTCTTTGGTTATCCGTTAATACAACTGAGGTTGAATTAGCTAGAGACGCTGTTTCATTAATTGCATTAATATAAGCACCGCCTAAATGAAAAGACAGCTCATTCGTTGGGTTAAATTGATAATATACTGTTTCAGCATTATTTGCTATTTGATTACTATTAGTATTCGTTTTGCTACTGCCGTTAAATGCTGTTACTTGTACATTTAAACCAGAACTATAATAGCCCCCTTCAATTTGACTAACATCATTAGATATCCAAAAAACTCTATTTAACGGATCAATACTAGCTGCAAAACGTTGAAAATTACCAAAGTCAACGTATTTTGAACCCGCAATCAGATACAGTGGTGTTTGGCCATTATTAATTAAAATATAATTTTCCTTTGCAGCTATCGATGAAGCATTAGATGAGCCTTGAAAGCTAAAAAAACCACTTACCCAAGGAGAGAACCGTGTTAACACGCCTATTTTTGCTTTTGATAAAAACTCTGTTGATGAATTATAAGCACCACTATCATTAATACTATCTGAATTATAAGTGCTGACCTGCTCTATTTTACCACCTAAATAAACCTGATGTGGCTTAGTCTGTCTCTGTTTAATTGAATCTAATAATGCCTGTTCACGTGAATAAGTAGCGCCTCCAGATGATAATAGCTTTGCAATCACTGAATTAGTTGAAACCAGTGATTTAGTTTCTGAATGCTTGGTAGTTTTCTGTAATTTAATTTGGTTTTTTAATTGTGTTATCTGATTTTGAAGCGATGCTAATTTAAGGTCAATCTGATCATCATTAATTTGATTCATTGCTATTAACTTATTTGTATGAACAGCAACCAAACAAACAATAATAAATTTAGTTTGTTTTATAAATTTCATCTATCTTATGCCTTTTTTCCTTTAACTCATTCTGATTGTACTTATATCGTGTTACATCTATATTACATTAAGCAAAATCAATTAATTTTAATCCATATTTAGTCTTTGCCTATATTAATCAAAATCCTAATTGAATTCTGTTAATTTCCCTTGAATATCAGCTAAAACATAGGCTATGCTTACAATCAATACCATTATATGTAAATTGATGAAATAGGATCATACGTATATGAAAAAAAACTTTTCTATCAAACAAGCTTTACTAGTGAGTTTATTCGCCGGCACACTAGCTTTAACTGGTTGCTTTTCTTCAAACACAGCCAACCCTAAAAAGGCTGAAAAACTGGTTAATAAAGTCACCTTTGGCCAAGCTAAAATCATACGCAGTTTCGATGCAAATGATCAACTATATGGATTTGTCATACAATCTAAAGGTGGTCAAGAAGGTATTTTATATGTCGCTAAAGACGGTAGCTTTTTATTTAGTGGCCCTTATTACAATGAAAATGGCATTAATCAACAGCGTATTGATTATGAAACCTATATCCAACCCAAAACAGCTGTTACTGCTTTTAAAGAGGCTAAAAACACTCATTATATAGAACAAGGCAAGCCCAATGCACCTCATAAAGCTTATGTTATTGCAGATCCAAACTGTCACTTTTGCCACCTATTATATACTTCATTACAGCCTGAGATTCAAAGTGGTAATTTAGCCATTCGTTGGATATTAATTGGAGCTGTTAAACCTGACAGTGCAGCCAAAACAATGGCTATTTTTGACAGTCCCAACCCAATTAAGGCACTGGAAGAGAATGAAAAAAACTTTAATGAAAGCAAAGAAGAAGGCGGCATTGCACCTGATATGAAACCATCAGCTCAAGCAAAAGCTCAATTAGATAAAAATATGCAGTTTATGATGAGCAATAAAATGTATGTCACGCCAATTATCCTCTATAAAACTGTCAATGGCCTTGTAAAAATGGATCAGGGTATGCCTCAGCAAAATACGCAAGCATTAGTAAATAGCCTAAGCAACAAATGGGAATAGCTTAATGATATTTCTACTATTTTATGCAGTTATTACATTGATTGCGTGGGTATTAGCTTTAAATATCCGCCCAGATCGTTACCCAAATGCTTCAACCGAAGCTGTATTTGAATGGAAGTACCGACGCATCAAAAGTTGTAAAATATACTCGGCTTTAACACTTATATTTTTACTTGCTTTAATTACCATTAACTTTATCGCCAGCTATGTAATAACCCCTGAAAATATTCATGGTACCAAAAGTATTCCTATGTATCTGAGTATTTTTGTTTTTGCTATTTACCTTTATATGGCCTATATGATTTTTACCCTATGCTATCGCGCCTATAAGAATTATCAACTAGGTAAAGATTTGGGCGTACTATGAGTTTTTACCTTGGCATAATGAGTGGCACAAGCTTAGATGCAATTGATTGTGTGATCGTCTCATTTGATCAAATAACACCTCAAATAATTACGACACAATCTATCGAATTTCCCAATCAATTGAAAAAAAGATTATTAAATCTAATTAACGCAGCTGAAGGCAGTTTAAAAGAAATTGGCACATTAGATACTCAATTAGGTGAACTTTATGCCTATGCCGCCAACCAAATAATACACCACTCTAATGTTAGCCACAGCGACATTACTGCAATTGGGTGCCATGGTCAAACGATATATCATCAGCCCAACCAGCCCTATCCCTTCACTTGGCAATTAGGTAATATGCAACTGATTGCCAAAACAACCAACCTAACCACTATTGGTGACTTTAGAAGACTTGATATGGCCTATGGTGGCCAAGGTGCGCCACTAGCGCCGGCATTTCATCAAGCAGTCTTTAAAAGTGACCATGAAAAAAGAGTGATTGTCAATTTGGGAGGCATTGCCAATATCTCTTGTCTTAACCCTAAGTGTAATGATGTTATCGGTTTTGATACAGGCCCCAGCAATGCCCTATTGGATCTCTGGTATCAAAGCATTTATCAGCATGACAAGACCTATGATGATCAAGGTCGTTGGGCCGCCAGTGGCATGGTTTATGAGCAACTACTTAATTTATTATTAACTGATCCCTATTTTAAAAAATCATATCCTAAAAGTACAGGTAAAGAATACTTCAATCAAAAATGGCTTAATAGCTACTTAACTCAAATTGACAACCCATTAAAACCTGAAGATATTCAGGCAACACTAAGCCAATTAACTGCCAAAACCATTGCTAATGCAATTCTCAAAGCACAGCCTGAGACTGAAAGTGTATACTTATCTGGTGGTGGGGCTTATAACACTGACTTAGTTAAGCGCTTAAAGCTGGAACTTCAGCCTATCAGTGTAGATACGACTGAAACATTAGGCATTGCACCAACTTGGGTTGAAGCTTCATTAATTGCTTGGCTTAGTATGATGAGGCTTGAGCATAGGGTATCTAATTTAACTTCAGTAACTGGCGCCGATGAACAATTAAGCTTAGGCACGATTTATCTTCCTAACTAACTCAGGTAAACTATCTCCATAATAAAGATCAATGGATTTGAAAAGAAAAGACAATGACTGATGCTATAAGTTATTTGAACCAGCCGCTTAATTTGGGATTTACACAATTAAAGAACCGTATCATTATGGGCTCTATGCATACTGGCCTTGAAGAAGATAAAAAAAACTTTCAGCGATTAGCTGAATTTTATCAAGAGCGAGCAAAAGGTGGTGTTGGGTTAATTGTTACTGGCGGCATTTCGCCATCTCGACGTGGTTGGCTAATTCCATTTGGGGCAAAATTAACCACAAAGAAAGAAGCGAAAAAACACCAACTTATCACGGAAGGCATCCACAAATATGAGAGTAAAATTTTATTGCAAATTTTACATGCTGGACGCTATGGCTATCATCCATTAATTGTTGCACCGTCTAAAATTAAAGCACCTATTTCACCATTTACACCAAGAGCGGTTACTAATTTTGGCATCAAACGCATCATTAAGCAGTTTGCACATACAGCTTTTCTAGCACAACTTGCCGGCTATGATGGGGTTGAAGTTATGGGCTCTGAAGGCTATTTAATTAATCAGTTTTTAGTTAAACGCACCAATAAACGCCATGATTCATATGGTGGTGAATTTAAAAATAGAATGCGCTTTGCCGTTGAAATTGTCAAAGCAATTCGTCAAGCTTGCGGTAGCAACTTTATCATAATGTTTCGCCTATCTATGCTTGATTTGGTTGAAAATGGTTCTAGCTGGGATGAAGTTGTACTATTAGCTGAAGCACTTGAGGATGCCGGCGTTACAATTATTAATACGGGTATTGGCTGGCATGAAGCGCGTATCCCAACCATTGCCACCATGGTGCCACGTGCAGCTTTTAGCCCCATTACTAAAAAACTGAAACCGTTTGTCTCTATTCCATTAGTTGCAACCAACCGAATTAATCACCCAGATGTAATTGAACGTGTACTTAAAGAGGGGCACTGTGATTTAGTTTCCATGGCAAGACCATTCCTTGCAGATGCTGAGTTTGTCAATAAAGCCATAAGTAACCAAAAAGATGATATAAATACGTGTATTGGCTGTAATCAAGCATGCCTTGATCATGTATTTCTAAAAAAAGAAGCCTCATGCCTTGTTAATCCATTCGCTTGTCGAGAAACAGAACTCACCCTTAAAAGTGCTGTTACTAACAAACGTATTGCGGTTATTGGTGCAGGCCCTGCAGGTTGCGCATTTGCAATTACAGCAGCACAAAGGGGCCATCATGTAACGCTATTTGAAAAAAATAAAATGCTTGGTGGGCAATTTAATTTAGCCAGCAAAATTCCAGGTAAAGAAGAATTTACAGAAACATTGCGTTACTTCAATCATAAAATTACACAATTAAATATTGACCTTAAACTAAATACTGACGTTGATTTAGCAACCATCACTAACGGTGGTTTTGATGAAGTAATCATCTCAAGTGGTGTTAAACCGCGAATCCCTAATCTTGAAGGAGTTGATCATCCTAGCGTTGCAACCTATATGGAGATTTTGACCCAGAAAAAACAACCAGGTAAAAAAGTTGCCATTATGGGTGCTGGTGGTATCGGAATCGATATTGCAGATTACCTTGCTCATGGCACTCAAACAAATGGCTATGACTGTGGTCATTTCTACAGCGAGTGGGGCATTGATATCACTGCTCAATCAAGAGGTGGCCTAACCACCCCTAAAATTACCCCTTCTCCTTATGAAATTCATTTGTTACAACGTAAGAATGAAAAAATTGGCAAACGATTGGGCAAAACAACCGGCTGGATTCATCGAATGACCTTAAAGCATAAAAAAGTTCAGCTGCATTCTGGCGTTAACTATAAAAAAATTGATGATCAAGGGTTACACATTAGCATTGATAATAAAGACCAATGTCTTAATGTCGATACCATTATTTTGTGCACTGGCCAATTATCCGTTAATGAGCTTTATCAACCACTGATAGAAAATCATATTAAAACACATATTATTGGAGGTGCTGACCTTGCAGCTGAATTAGATGCCAAACGTGCAATTGATCAAGCAACGCGCCTAGCACTGAGTATTTAAGCGTAAGATATTTTACCCTTTGATCAAAATCATGTTAAAATCGCCAACACCCCCCTTTATTAAGTAATATTAATTTAGACGTTTTTTAAAAATAAAGTAAGTATGATGAGTAAAAAAGTTATTTTAGGGTTATCTGGCGGTGTTGATTCTTCTGTTTCTGCCTTACGTTTGCTAGAAGAAGGTTATGATGTAACCGCTGTATTTATGAAAAACTGGGAAGAAGACGATAATGAGACCTATTGCAGCGCTTCTCAAGATATTAGTGATGCACAACTAATTTGTGAAAAACTCCAAATTCCATTTAAGAAAATTAATTTTTCAAGCGAATATTGGGATTACGTCTTTGAATATTTTTTAAAAGAATATAAAGCTGGACGTACGCCAAACCCTGATATTTTATGCAATAAGGAAATCAAATTTAAAGCTTTTTTAGACTATGCTTATATGCTTGGTGGCCAATATATTGCAACTGGGCATTACGTTAGGAAAGACTTTGTTCACGGAAAATATCGCTTGTTAAAAGGCTTAGATCCCAATAAAGATCAAAGCTATTTTTTATGTGCATTAAATCAGAAACAACTAGAACCTGCTATTTTCCCCATTGGTGAACTAGAAAAATCTAAAGTTAGATCACTGGCTGAGGAAGCTGGCTTTATTACTCATAATAAAAAAGATTCCACTGGCATCTGCTTTATCGGCGAACGTAAATTTAAAGACTTTTTAAATCGTTATATCCCTGCACAACCCGGTAATATTGAGGATGAATTTGGTAATATCATTGCTAAACACGATGGATTAATGTACTACACACTCGGCCAACGTCAAGGCTTAGGTATTGGCGGTGTTAAAAATCGACCTGAAGCACCGTGGTTTGCCGCTAAAAAAGATTTAGAACGTAATGTTCTAATCGCTGTTCAAGGTACAGAGCACCCACTACTATTTTCTAATAACTTAAAGGCAAATCAATTTAATTGGATTTTAGGTGAACCACCTAAGAGAGAGTTTCAATGTAAAGCTAAAGTCCGTTATCGCCAAAGTGATCAAGACTGTAGCGTTAACGTACTAGATTCTGGTGATATAGAAGTAAACTTTGCGCAGCCCCAAAGGGCAATCACCCCTGGGCAGTCTGTTGTTTTATATGATAATGATATCTGTCTTGGAGGTGGAGTGATTACTGAGTATTTTTAATAGTATTTATTTTTCTGGAGATGATGCAATAATTTCTGGCTCCTTTGTTATTGTCTTATGAAAAAATGGCAAATGATCTGACATATTTTTTCTTGTTTCTTTTAACTTAAAAAATAATTTTGACTGATTATCAGGCACATCACTATCTAATAACTTTTGCTCTTCTGAGAAAAGACTACTTAAATTCTCATTTATCTTAGTGTCAAAATTATTTTTTCTTATTGCATAATCAATAAATTCTACTAATGTTTTAGGTTTCTCTGCCATCAATTCGACAAATTCTTTTTGTAAAGAAGGCATCAAACTTTTAGCAATTCCAAGCTCTTGTTCTTTTTTTCCTATTTTTTGAATCATTGCTGATGTGATTTCATGATATGACTGATCTACATGACACTTATAAATTGCAAGCTCGGGGTTTTTAATTTTATTTCCATCAATAATTAATTCATTTTTATTTAATTCTGATAACATTTTTGTAATTAATAAAACTTGGTTTATATCCAACTTTTTATTATTAATTTTTTCTAAGTCCTTTGGCTTAAATGAATATTTTTCTTTTAAAGTACTAGCAAGCGTATCTCTAGCAGCCATATTTAATTCATCATTGGTTGGAAATTCAATACCAAATTTTTTACACGTTTTAGGATACATAAATACATATTTGATACGCTCCATCATATCACAAGCCAATGTATTTCCTTGTACTACCCCACCACTAACATTTAAACTACGCAAATGGGAATCAATGTAAAATAAATTTAATGCTTTAATGTAAGTTTCACTTGCATTCTTTGAAGTCAACAAAGAAGGAATATACAGTGAATCCATATCCCTAGGAGCGTTTAGATCCTCTAAGTTAATAAAGCTTCGAAAGTGACTCTGACAAATTATCCAATCTTCATTAATTGTATCAGGAATATCTATGTCACATAATTTTCCCCCCGCTTCAACTAATATCGCAGCTGAAAACCCTCTTACTACATCAAACAGGTCTCTCTTTTTATCTAACTTTTTACCTGAAAAATGCAGGTTTACTTCATTGATATATTCTTGTAAGTTAGCTATTTCTACATTACTTAATAAATCATCCTTCATAGCATAATATTGCGTAATTGAATCTAACCATTGATTATATGTACTGCTTGAGCTGCTATTTCTCAATCTATTTAAAAAATCTATTGTTACAGTCATTACTTTACAACTCCCCAATTTTCAAATTAAATAATACTGTATATATTTCAATCTACCAAAATATGAAGCACTGCGCAATATATTTTTGAAGCTTTACGTTATTTTTTTTGTTTTTTAAGTATCTTTGAAAACTAACTTAATGACATACAAGATATTTTTTATTTATGACAAACTATTCTCAATAGAGCATTTACTATTAACTGTTCCTGAATAACTCATCAATTGTCTCTTCTGAGTAGACCTTAATTCCATGCTCTTTTAATAGTCTTGCTGTAATACCATCACCATTAATTATCTTACCTTTAAAATGACCATCATAAATATAACGAGACCCACAACTAGGACTACGCTCTTTTAATAGTGCGTAGCGAATATGATGCTTTTGGCATAGTGCTAAAGCCTTTTTAGCACCCTTTAAATAGAACTCAGTGACATCCTCACCTTGGCAATCTTTAACAATAGGTAATCCATCATTTAAATCCAAAACAATTTCAGCAGCGGCCCTTGGCGTCGACATCCCACCTGCAACTTCTGGACAAATAACGATTAACTCAAACTGTTTTTTTAGTTGCTCTAATTGATCAATCAATTGCCCACTACCATCATATCTTACTTTATTTCCCATTAAACAAGAGGAAATTAATAACTTCTTTTTACTTACTTTCATTAGGCAGACTTTCTAGATCTGAGTAATTTTCTATTAAAGGCGTCACCTCGTTTACCAACACTTAACTTATTGACAAGCTTAGCTAGCTGATTCGTTGCTGTATCTTTAAATAAAAACGGAAGTAATGCATGTACTACGCAAGCAATACCAGCATAAATAAGATAACTGCCAAACGACAACGCATTTTGCATGTGTTTAAAATAACTTTCACCAATACTATTTGGATGATCTGTAAATGGATTTTTCATTCATTATCCTTAAATATTTATTAAAATCAGTTTTCTTTATTAAATCGACGCAGATAATATTAACGATCTTATATTGAAGTAGTCAAAAGATGATATCTAAATAATTAACTTTTTATTTAAAAAAAATAAATTGCTGTTATAATGCGAGTGCGAAAGAGTCAAAATAGAATAAATTTTAACCATAAAAAATTACACTCCGTTTTGAAAAGGCGTTTCTGTAAGTTCAAAAAAATTATAGGACGCCATTATTTAATGTAAACAAATATAAATGAAGATACAATGATGACAGATAAAACATTCTTAGAATTAAATTTGCCTAAATTCTTACTTAAACCGCTAGATGAACTTGGCTATGAAACACCAACACCAATTCAAGCAGCTTCAATTCCTGCTTTGTTGGAAAAACATGACCTACTTGCTCAAGCACAAACAGGTACTGGTAAGACAGCTGCATTTGCGCTACCTACACTGGCAGCGATTGATACAACACTTAAAGCACCTCAAGTCCTAGTTGTAACACCAACTAGAGAATTAGCTATTCAAGTAGCTGAAGCCTTCCAACGCTATGCTCAAGAATTAAAAGGTTTTCACGTGACGGCTATTTATGGTGGTCAAGACTATAGTAGTCAATTACGTAGTCTTAAGCGCGGTGTCAATGTCATTGTAGGAACACCCGGACGCTTAATTGATCATCTCAAACGCGGAACATTAGTTGTTGATGAATTAAAAACGGTTATTCTAGATGAAGCTGATGAAATGCTTAAAATGGGCTTTATTGATGATGTCCAGTGGATATTTGAACAGATCAAACACCCACATCAACGTGCTTTATTCTCTGCTACAATGCCACCTTCAATTAAAGCAATTGCTAAAAAATATTTAAATCATCCTGAAGAAATTTATATTAAGCCAACTCACAATTCAGTTGATTTAATTGATCAAAACTTTATTCGTGTTAATGGTCATCAAAAAATGGACTTGCTAACACGCATTCTTGAAGTAGAGCCTGTAACCGCAGCCATTATTTTCGCTCGGACTAAAAACGCCTCAGTTGAAGTTGCTGAAAAACTTCAAGCACGCGGTTATGCCGCAACTGCACTTCATGGAGATATGAATCAATCACTACGTGAAAAAACCATTCAACGCCTTAAAGATGGCTCATCTGATATTATTGTTGCAACCGATGTCGCTGCCCGTGGTATCGATGTCGAGCGCATAAGCCATGTCATTAACTACGACATACCATATGATACTGAATCATATGTTCACCGTATTGGTCGAACCGGTCGAGCTGGCAGAACAGGTAAAGCACTACTATTTGTTACACCTAGAGAGTTTCATCTTTTACGTACTATTGAACGCGTAACTAAAAAAACCATTAAACGCATTCAACCACCTACCGCTAAAGAAATTCAAACCTCGAGAAATCGTCGTATAATAGAAAACCTCATACCAATTTTAATAGATGATAATGCATTAAACCAGTATCGCCATATCCTTGATGATATCCAAGCTCAAACCGATGCTCAAATAGAAGATATTGCACTTGCATTAATCTATCAAATACAAGGGCCTAATTCTGAAGTTAAGGATTTAGTCGTTGATGAGCCCAAAAAGAAGAAACGTTCTTCAAAATATGCAGATGATACACGGAAAAAATCTTCTTATCCCAATAAAAAGGCTACCTCAACCAATCACAAAAAATATACCAAAGATAAGCCTAAACGCCGCAGTAACCCAGTAAAAAATAATCGTTCTGGGAATAACAAATCATATTAATAGTTATTCTCTATGATCAAATTTTGCAAAACGATAACCAATACCACTTTCTGTTTCAATTAATGGGTCAATATCGCATTGAGATAATTTTTTTCGCAGCTGCCCAACATATACTCTAAGATACTGAGGCTCATCAGAAAAAACACTACCCCAAATTTTTGTTAGAATTTGCTGTTGTGTCACTAACTTTCCGGCATGTTTAACCAATAAACTCAATACTTGAAATTCTTTTTTTGATAACGATATTATTTCATCACCAATCATAATACGATGCTCTGGAATGTTAACAATCATATTAGCAAAATGATAAACCGTATACTCTTGAACTTCTTTAGTTTGACTTCTTAAAACTGCTCGAATTCTTGCCATTAGAACCGGCATTTCAAATGGTTTTGTCACATAGTCATTTGCACCTAAATCCAAGGCCTTAACAATCTGGCTTTCCTCATCTCTGGCAGAAAGAACAATCACAGGTACATCTGACCATTGCCGCATATCATTAAGCCAATGAATTCCATCTTGATCTGGCAAGCCTAAATCTAGAATAACTAAGTCAGGCTTATCACTAACTAATAGCCTAGTTGCATTCGTTGCATCTATTGCTTCAAGAACCTCATAATCGTGAGCCTTTAGTGTCATTTTAACAAACTTTCTAATTTGGGCCTCATCATCAACAATTAATATTCGAGTTTCCATGTTGTCCTCTAGGTCGTGCTACAATTTTTATCAATAACTTTATACTAGTTTAGATGATTACTCACTATTTTATGTTAATTAAAGGTAAGATAATTTCAAAACAACATCCTAGGTTTTTCCCTTTGCTATAAGCATTAATTTCTCCTTGATGTGCTTTAACAACTGCTTTACAAATTGCAAGCCCCAACCCTTGCCCACCTGTTGGACCATAATCACGCTTCTCAAAACGATAAAACAAATCAAATACGCGAGATAACTCCGATTGCGGTAAACCTGGGCCTTGGTCAATAACACGCAATATAGCCTGACCTTCTTTGTGTGCTAATACAATGGTCACCACTTTATTCTTAGGTGAGTATTTCACTGCATTTTCTACTAGATTGACAATTACTTGTTTAAATAATAAATCATCCACTTTAACAAACAATTCATTTTGATAATCAAACTCAAATGGTTGACTTGGATAATAAACCTTGAATTGTCTAATCACTTCTTGAACAATTTCATTTAGTGATGCAAGTTCTAATTCTGGATTGATTTGCTCATGCTCTACTCGAACTAATTGCAATACTTTATTAATATATTGTTTTAGTCTTTGTGCTTCATTCTGCGCTACATCTAATAACTCTTTACGCTCATCTTCACTAAACATCTCCCCATAAGCCTGTAGCGATGAAATTGCGCCCATAATTGATGCTAGTGGTGTTTTAAAGTCATGAGAAACTGACGATAGTAATAATTTTTGTAAATGCTGCTGTTCTTTTAACATCTCTTGGTGTTTTTCACGTGCTTCAATTTGATGTTTTAATACGCGATATGCGACTTGTGTTAGCATTGTCGTAAATAAATATTGTTGATCCGCAGTGAGAAACTTTTTATCTTTCGCAACTTTTGCAGCAACAATACCCACGTACTCATTTGATGCCTTCATAGGCATAAAATACCAATCTATCGTAGAATAGACATCTGTACTAATACCACTTGGTTTTTTATGCTGCCAAGCATATAACATCGCATCATTGATCTGCCCCTCTAAAGGCGGTTCATTCGAGTAAACATTGGTTAAGCTCTCACCATGACGATCAGCCGTAATAATGACAAACGGTAGATTAAAATAATAATTTAATAGTTTAATAACGGTTTGATAAAACTCATCAACTCGATGTATTTTCGATAGCGATGCTGAAAAATCATATAATGTTGATAGCTCTGACTCCCGAGCTTTTAATTGCTTAAGTGATGATTTTAATCGTGCTGTTAACTGCCCCACGGTTGTAGAAACAATAACAAACGCTACCAATGTAACGACCTCTGATACGGTATCGATATTAAATGTATATTGTGGACTAGTAAAGATAAATACATAACTTAAAAAAGATAGTCCATTGGCAATGATACTTACCGTAAAACTATATCTACTTGCACACCAAACTACCGTTAACAGTAGAATCATAACTTGTGTTGTTAGACTGATATGATTAGTTAATAATGCTGCAACAACCGTTGCAATACTAATTAAAATTATTGTTTTAGCTATTTCAATTAGTAAACTATTGTTAAACGCTAGCTTTAATTTCAAGTTAGTATCCCTTTATTACGTTTCAACCTAAGCTGTGATTATTAAATAAACCATTAACCACATATAGTAAAATTTTATCATACTATGAATTTTTTTTAGTAATCTATTACAAGTTAGTATACTAATACCTATGACTTATATCAGCCATATATGCTATAGTTAATTATCAGTTTTTAAGATGAAAATCAGACATATCAATAACTATCAATTTTAAGTTATTTGCTTATGATTGCTTATAAATTAAAAATAATTATTGCCAAAAGAATAAAAACAAGATAAAACTGATTAGATGTGTATTTTATATGTGCCTTAATATTAAGCCCTAATTATTTATTTGGAGGATCGAATCTATGGCTGTAGAGCAAGCGCGAAGTGAGATGAAACCAACAAAAAGTAGCTATCCGCTACCTTTTTGGGTAGCATGGGCAATAGAGCTTTGGGAGCGCTTTGGTTTTTATGGCATGCAGGCTATCATTGCACTTTTTTTCGTCCGCTCTCTTGGTTATAGTTCACAAGAAAGTTTCTATATTTTTGGTTCATTCTCTGCATTTTGTTATGGCTTCGTATGGATTGGTGGCTGGGTTGGTGATAAATACCTAGGCGCTAAGCGTAGCATTGTAATTGGCGCTATTATCTTAATGCTATCTTATGCTGCTATGGCGCTTGCAACAAAAGAAAGTATCTTTTTTGCACTTGCAGGCATCATTGTAGGAAATGCTCTCTTTAAAGCCAACCCATCATCTTTAATCTCTAAAATTTATGGTCAAGGCAACCCACAACTTGATGGTGCAATGACCATGTATTATGTTGCGGTTAACGTCGGCAGCTTATTGTCTATGTCAATAACACCAATTATTGCTGAAGTTTGGGGCTGGCATTATGCATTTTGGGTTTGCTCATTCGGACTTTTATTAGGTATTATCAACTTTTGTATTTTCTTGCCAAAAATGCAAAATTTAGCAACTGAAGCAGGTAAACGTCCTTTTAGTATTATAAGAATTCTATTTGTTATCGTTGCTGCAGCTATAGCAACGATCATTATTGGCAACATTCTTGAATACACTGCCCTTATTACGACTGCTACTTTCATTGTTAGTGGCTTATGCTTTATTTATTTTCTCTATTGTGCATTTAAACAACCTAGCGATGTTAGAAATCGCATGATAATTTCTCTTATACTTATGATCCAAGCTATTGTCTTTTTTACACTTTATCAGCAAATGCCAACAAGCCTTAATTTCTTTGCTGCGCATAATGTTGATCGCTCACTTGGTTCTTGGATGATTCCAGCAGCTGAATTTCAATTACTTAACCCACTGGTTATTGTATTAATGGCACCTGTATTAGCATTTTTCTACCGCAAAACCCCTGGCACACACGCAACTAAATTCTGCTTTGGCATGAGCTTATGTGCTTTAGCTTTTCTTGTGTTGTATATCCCACAATTTACTGTCAGCAGCAATGGCCTTGCTTCACCTTGGTGGTTAGTATTATCCTACTGGTTACAATCAACCGGTGAATTATTAGTCTCTGCTTTAGGCTTAGCAATGGTTGCTGAATTATGTCCTGCTAGTATGAGTGGATTTGTTATGGGAATATGGTTTTTAACTTCGATGTTATCAGGCCCCATTGGTGCTTGGGTGGGGAATATGACTCAACCGGTTGGTAACGAGAGCCTTACCGCACTTGAAAGCATTAGCATCTACAGTAATGCATTTGGCGAAATCGGGCTTGCAACAGCAATAGTTGCCGTAATTATGTGGGCAATGCGTCCAATGCTTAATCGTTATACTAACCCTGAAATAGAACAACAAAGAATTTCTGAAAGTATCTTAGACGTAAAACCTGTTACTGTATAACAAATAAAATACTTTACGGCTAAATTAGCTCTACTTCAAACTTATTTAAACATAACTTCAAATATTTTTAATCTATTATTTTACTTATTTTATTGCACTTTAAGTTCAAATAGGATAAAACTATTGTTTCGTGCTGTATAGTTACAGAGTTGCATACTAATTTAATAATTATAATATAAGGCGCTAACTTGACATCGATAACATCTAACCACCTTAAGCCAGAGCTTACCAATCAAACAGAATCAAAGTCTTTTCCTTTGCCTTTCTGGATTGTTTGGTCCATTGAGTTTTGGGAGCGATTTGGGTTTTATGGTGTTCAAGCAATTTTAGCTTTATATATGTCAAACGATTTGGGCTATACCTCAACTGAAAGTATGATTATATTTGGTTCGTTTTCAGCATTCTGTTATGGCTTTGTCTGGATTGGCGGACTAATTGGCGATCAGTATCTCGGCGCAAAAAGAACTATTTTAATTGGCGGTATCGTTTTAATGCTTTCGTATGCATTATTAGCCTTTGCTGATAAATCAACGTTTTTTTACGCACTAAGTGGTATCATTGTTGGTAATGCATTATTTAAGGCCAACCCCTCTTCATTAATCTCAAAACTTTATAAACGAGATGATCCTAGACTAGATGGCGCGATGACGCTTTATTATTTTGCCATTAATATTGGCGGCTTTATTAGTGTTTTATTTACACCCGCTTTGCCATACAAAGACGCCTTTTTGCTCTGTTGTATCGGACTAATTATTGGAATAACTACCTTTAGTTTTATGATAAATAAACTACATCATGTTGCCACTAGAGCTGATTTAAAACCATTTAGTCTTATCAAACTAATTAATGTGCTTATTGGTAGTATCTTTTGTATCATCCTAATTGCTCAGCTACTGAATCATTCCTACCTTGTTACAAGCTTAGCTTTTATTGTCAGTGGGCTTTGTTTTATTTATTTTATCATCAAAGCATTTGGTTATGACAAAGCTGAACGCAATCGCATGTTAATTGCTTTAATTTTGATCATTCAAGCTGTTTTATTTTTTGCACTGTACCAGCAAATGCCAACTAGCCTAACGTTTTTTGCTGAACATAATGTAATACGTCAATTTGAGAATTATACAATCCCTGCTGCATATTTTTACAACTTAGATCCATTATTTATCATGCTAATGTCACCTGTATTAGCTTATTTTTATAAAAAATCACCATCAACCCATGTAACTAAATTTTGCCTTGGCATGAGTCTATGTGCATTTGGATTTCTCATTTTATGGTTTGCTAAATTCAATGCTTATAATGGTATGGTTTCATCATTATTTTTAGTGATAAGCTACTGGCTTCAAGCCACTGGCGAATTATTTATTTCTGCATTGGGTCTTGCCATGGTTGCATCTCTTTGCCCAAAAAAAATGAGTGGTTTTGTGATGGGACTATGGTTTGTTTCCGTCATGCTAGCTGGGCCTATTGGTGCATGGCTTGGTGAATTAACACAACCGGCATTGCATCAACACCTAACCACCCTTGAAAGCCTCTCACTTTATAGCAATGCCTTTGGTGAAATTGGGCTTATTACACTGGCGGTTTCATTAAGCATGTGGTTACTAAGACCTTTGTTAAATCACTATTTATAAAGATACATAACTTTAAAACTAAGTCCTAGCATCTATTGAAAGCTCACGATATACTTTGACATTAACTTATAACTGTATTTATAACTATTCATGATGACTAATATTGCTGAAGTTATTGTAATTGGGCCGTTTAAAGAAGGCCTCGACTACTTAATTCCCAATCACTTTAAAGTAGAAATTGGCTCTCGAGTACTTGTTCCATTAAGAAATAAACCCGTCATAGGCTTTATTATTCACATTAAAGATGAAAGCAAGTTTGAAACTAAACGCTTGAAATCGATTTCAAAAGTCATTGATGAAAAAGCTATTTTAGATTTATCTTTTTTAGAATTAGCTCAATGGCTACGTCGCTATTACCATAGCACTTACTATGAAGTACTACAAAGTATGCTACCTAATTTGATTTTAAAAGGTGATGACTTAACAAGCTCAGAAAGCTACTGGCAAATTAATGAGCCTCAACTTAATACCTCACAAATATTACCTAATCATGCAAAAAAGCAAATTTTAGCCTACCAATTACTTCAACAGCATCCTCAAGGGCTTTCAAGTTGTCAATTAAAAGAAAAAGGTATTGATAGACAAACGCTAAATAAACTACAAGCTAAAAATCTAATTCAAGTACTGACTAAAATTAAGCCGCTTAGCTTGCCTGTAAATACCACACCAAAATTAAAGCCTGACTTTAAACCTAACAATGCCCAACTGGCCGCAATTGATCAAATCAAAAGCAGCCTTCAACAATACCATACTTTTTTACTAGATGGCGTAACAGGCAGTGGTAAAACAGAAGTCTATCTACAAGTAATGGATAGCATTCTTAAACAAAACCAACAAATTTTAATATTAACGCCAGAGATTGGGCTAACAAGCCAGCTAGTCAATCGCATTGAGCGTCGTTTTGATGCTGCTGTTATTAGCTACCATTCCTACTTATCAGATAAAGTTCGCTTGAATCATTGGTTACTTGTTAAAGAAAATAAGGTAAACATTATTGTTGGTACTCGCTCAGCTGTATTTTTGCCATTTTCAAAGCTTGGTGCAATAGTTGTCGACGAAGAGCATGACCCATCTTACAAACAACAAAGTCAACTACGCTATCATGGACGTGACATAGCAATTTTACGTGCTAAGTTTTCAAATATTCCCGTTATTTTAGGTAGCGCCACGCCATCTTTAGAGTCATTATATCATGCGAATGAAACTAAATTTACTAAACTTGTGCTATCGAGACGCGCAGGGGCATCTCAACCAATTACACCATTTCTAATTGATATGCGTCATAATGCTGTACATTGTGGTTTGTCACAACAGCTAATTGATCAAATGAAACATCACCTTTCGTATGGCAATCAAGTTTTATTATTTTTAAATCGTCGTGGTTATGCACCAATTCTTATGTGTCAAGACTGTGGCCATATTAGTCAATGTAATCGTTGTGACAACCCTTATACTTATCACATCAATCCACAACGCTTAAGCTGTCACTTTTGTGAATCAACCAAGCCTATTATTACGCACTGCGAACAGTGCCAATCAAATCATTTAAATTTGATTGGTCAGGGTACAGAGAGAATTGAAGAATATCTATCTGAATCATTTCCTGAGTATAAAATCATTCGCATTGATAGAAATACAGTCACTACTGAGAAAGCACTAACCAACTCATTTGAACAAATTAACAACCAAAATGCTCAAATTATTATTGGCACTCAAATGATGGCTAAAGGTCATCATTTTCCAAATGTCACTTTAGTTGGAATTCTCAATATTGATGCTGGGCTTTATAGTCATGATTTTCGTGCACTTGAGCGCACCGGCCAACTGATTACACAAGTTGCTGGTAGAGCTGGTAGAGCTGAAAAAAAAGGACAAGTATATCTACAAACACATACACCCGATCATCCACTACTTAAGATACTCCTTAACCATGGTTATCATGAATTTGCCAATGCACTGATTAATGAACGTAAAATGGCTCAATGGCCACCTTTTTCTAATTTAAGTTTAATTAAAGGCGAATCTTTCTCTGAAAGTCTACTAGAGCAGCAAATGAAACAAATTAAACATCATGCTCAATCAATCTGCAAACATAATCAATTAATTATTGGCCCCTTTCCCGCCATACGCTATAAACAACAAAATCGATATCGAATGATTTTATTAGTACAAAGTAACACAAGATTATTCATGCAGTATGCTTTAGCTTCAATCGAAAGCTTATTACCACGTTATAATACCCACAAACTTAAATTAACTTTAGATATAGATCCAAATGATATTTTATAATCATACTATATATGTAGTTTATCCATTAATTGACATAATTCATCAATCTGAGCATCACCTTGATTATTTTCTTGCTTCTTATAGAATATCTCACTTGGCTTTTTCATAAGCACTGAAGCATCTTTAATATAGCGCTTTTCATCATGGGCTATACATTTACTAAGAGGAATAATAATCGGTCTATTATGTAGACTAGGCTTTAATATAGGCAGGATCAAACTGTTATTTTGATTGTTGCATAAGCTACTGGTTTGACTTAATTGCTGCAAAAATACTTCATTTATGGCATTAGAATCTAGTAGGTATTGCTCAATTACCCTCTGCTTAATTTCTTGAGTATTTGCTAAATTTAATTGATGAGCTAATGGGCATAAGCCTTTCTCAATAAAAATTAAAAAAATTGCCAAGTTATCAGCATCATAATCATCAGCTAATGCAAGATTTTCATAAGCCATATCAACAAAACTTGCTAAATATAAATTATTTTTTATATCACTAGCTGTGAATATACTCAAACAATGATTGACTTGGCTTTCATCATATAAACGATAATCTAATGCACTGCTTTGCTGATTTTTATGCCAAACAAAATAACTAGCTGCTTTCCCAACAACTCGAATTGCTTCAAATAAATCAATTCTTAGACAAGATTCTGTTTGATAGTTTCCTGGTAAATACCCCAATGTTCCATTATCTACACCAATCTTGTCAGCTTCCTTACTAAGCTCAAAATCAATTAAATTAACTTGTCCATCTAAAACTGTCAGGTTATGCAGTGATAAATCAAGATGAGCATAACCGCATTGATGTAATCTAGATAATGTTAGTAAAAAGTTAATTGCCAGTTGAAAACGCAGGTTAAGCGTTAATGAGTTTTCATTACGACTTAAATACGTATCTAGTGTCTCACCCATATCCCTCATGCTAAGCTCTATTTCATTTTCATTATCAGCAATACCGAATACAAATTCATCACCACTACCGTAGAATGCCCTAGCAATTTTTGCCTCTTCTGCTACCACTTTTTGAATATGAACTTTATTTTTGAAGTTAACAGGATAAGATTTAACAATATATGATTGCCCAGTTTGTTCATCAACCCTTTTATTAATGCTTGCTCTATCACTTATCTGCAACTGACTTCTATCAGTCATTGCTTTCCCCCGCCATTAAATAAGACCACCTAAGACCATCATATACTTGATAAGCATTAAATAAATAAAAAACATCTCTAAAATGAAATAAAACTAATTAATTATCTAATGCTTCTTCGCAATTAAATAAAACCATAAATAGACAAGTATTGTTACAACTAAATAACAGACGGCTAACGGCATTAAGGCATGCACTTTTAAGCAGGTCCCGATAAAGGAAAATAGACTAAATACACACCAAATAAGTGCAAATAACAATCCATTAGCTGACGCTGCTTGAGCCCTAAATATGGATAAACACTCACCCACATAAATTGGAAATAAAAAACCACCTCCAAAAATCAGAATAAAAATGGGTATAAGTAATTTTAATACCGTTAATTGTCCCAAACTTAAAAGAAGCATCATAATTGCAGCTAAGAGCATAATAACTAAAATAATATTGGTTTTGCTATGGCGTGAGTAGTTAAAAAATAGCCTACTTGCCATATTGCCAGAAAACCAAGCAGCTCCCATAATTAAAGCAACATAGCCATAATAAACAGCTGATTTACCCAAAATATCCTGAATAATAAAAGGTCCGACTACATTAAAGATAGCAACATAGCCTAAAAAGAAGCTAACTAAAATACCCCCTGTCAAAAAAAGCTTATTTTCTAACACGGTAAGATAACTTGAAGTAATATGGGCTATTGAAAAAGTTCTTTTTTTCTCAATTGATTCTTCAATAAATAGCAACATAAAGAGAAATAGCACAACTAAATAAACTAAAATAAATATGAAGTTAGCATGCCAACCAAAATAGTGTTCTAAATAACCTCCTATAAAAGGTGCAACAATTGGCCCTAATGCAAATGCTGCTGTTATATAAGTATACTGCTTCTTCAGTGCATCGCCTTCAAACGTATCATTTAATATAGCTCTTGCAGGCACCATCATAAAAGCTGAACCAAACCCTTGAAATAGCCTAGCAATAATCAAGATACTGGCTGAATGTAACGTTAAAATAACGATAACTGCAATCAGTTGTAAGATTAAGCCAAAAAGAAAAGGACGCCTTCTACCTAAGGCATCTGATATTGGCCCTGCAACTGCTTGACCAATACCCAGCCCTAAAGCAAATAACGTTACAGTCAGTTGAACCATCATAGGAGTTGTATCAAAGAACGTTGCCATTGATGGCAAAGATGGTAAATAAATATCAGTACTCATACCTCCAAGAGGTATAGTGAAATTAACAAATAAGGCAATAATAAAGGGATGTTTGACTTTCATTGTATTTCACTATTGTAGTGTACCATGACAATGTTTATATTTCTTCCCCGAACCACAAGGGCAAGGCTCATTACGGCTAACTTTACGCTCTGAACGAACAAAAGGTTGCGCTTTTTGAAGTTTTTCCTCTTCAGATGGCATATCAACCACATTAGGTGATTGTGCCACTTGCGCTTGTTCAAGCGCTGCAACTTCATCATGATTAAATGCAATATTGCCCACAGAGTGACGCCACTGATCCTCAACAACATGCACGTCTTCTTCAGGCCTATCAATATGAATCTTGGTTAAGGTTGAAACAACATCATACTTAAAATTATCCAACATACTTGAAAATAACTCAAATGCTTCACGTTTGTATTCTTGCTTCGGATCTTTTTGCGCATAACCTCGCAAATGTATACTATTTCTTAAATGATCTAAACTACTTAAGTGTTCACGCCAATGAGTATCTAAGCTTTGCAACAAAACAACTTTTTCAAACTGATGAACAGCCTTTTGATCTAATCCTTGAACCTTTTGATCATACACATCAATTAACGTATTAATAACCTTCTCTTTTAATGTTTCTTCATGCAATGAGTCATCTTCATCCAACCAAACGTTAATTGGCATTTTCAAAGCAAAATCACTGTCTAAGGCGTGCATTAAGCCCTGCACATCCCATTGTTCTTCAATACTCTGTTGTGGAATATGATTACAGAACGTAACCTCAGCAACATCATAACGCATTGTCCTTAGGATTTCTGAAACATCTTCAGATGATAATAACTCATCTCGTTGAGAGTAAATAACCTTACGCTGTTCATTCGCAACATTATCATATTCCAACACATTTTTACGCATATCAAAGTGATATGATTCTACTTTTGCTTGTGCTTTTGCAATAGCTTTTGTAATCATTTTACCATCAATGACTTCGCCTTGTTTTTTCATCATGCCACGTAGCATGCCTATCATTCTAGGCGGCATAAAAATTCTAAGCAAATGATCATCCAAAGACAAATAAAACGTACTTTCTCCCGGATCTCCCTGTCGACCTGATCGCCCACGTAGCTGATTATCAATCCGCCGCGAATCATGGCGTTCTGAACCTAAAATGCATAAACCACCCGCATTAATTACTTGCTGATTTCGCTTTTTCCAATCACTCTTAATTCGAGCAATTTCGATCTCTGATGGTTCTTCTAATTCACTAATTTCTTCTTGCCAGTTACCACCAAGAATAATATCAGTTCCACGTCCAGCCATGTTCGTTGCAATTGTTACAGCTCCAGGTTTTCCGGCTTGTGCAATAATTTTTGCCTCTTTTTCATGCTGTTTTGCATTAAGAACATTGTGCTCTATCTTTCTTTTGCGCATCATCGTTGAAATTATTTCAGATGTTTCAATCGATGCCGTACCGACTAATATAGGCTGTCCTGTTGCTGTTCTTGTTTTAATATCATCAATTAATGCCTGATACTTTTCTTTTTGCGTTGAATAAATTAAATCAGAATGGTCTGCTCTTTTGGGCGGCTTGTGTGTCGGTATTACAATTACCTCTAAATCATAGATTTCATGGAATTCTGAAGCTTCAGTGTCTGCTGTTCCAGTCATACCCGAAATTTTATCATATAGTCTAAAGAAGTTCTGAAAAGTAATCGATGCCAAAGTTTGATTTTCTCCCTGAATTTTGACACCTTCTTTTGCCTCAATTGCTTGATGTAACCCATCAGACCAACGCCTACCTGGCATAGCACGTCCTGTGTGTTCATCAACAATGACAATTTCATTATTTCTAACCATATAGTCAACGTTTTGTTGATAAAGCGAGTTTGCTCTTAAAGTCGCATTTAAATAATACATTTTGGTAACATGTTGTGGGCTATATAAATTTTCACCTTCAGCTAATATCCCTTGATCAATTAACCAGGCCTCAATTTTACTATGGCCTTTTTCTGTTAAATGCGCCTGCTTAGATTTTTCATCTAAATAATAATCGCCGTCTGCATCTTCATCGGCCCCCGCTTCTAGTCTTTGAACTAACTTTGTAAACAAAAGATATAACTCAGATGAATCTTCAGCTGCACCAGAAATAATCAAAGGTGTTCTTGCCTCATCAATTAAAATCGAATCAACTTCATCTATAACAACAAAATTACGACTTCTTTGAACTTGTTCATCTTTTGTAAACGCCATATTATCGCGTAAGTAATCAAAACCAAACTCATTGTTAGTACCGTAGGTAATATCACAAGCATACGCTTCTTTTCTTTCTTCTGGCGTTAAACCTGAAACAATAACACCCGTACTTAAACCAAGAAAATTGTAAAGTTTTCCCATTAACTCAGCATCTCTTCGAGCTAAGTAATCATTAACTGTTACAACATGAACCCCCTGAGCTGATAAGGCATTTAAATAAACTGCTAAGGTAGCAACCAGTGTCTTACCCTCACCGGTACGCATTTCCGCAATTTTCCCCATATGAAGCACCATACCACCAATCAGCTGTACATCATAATGACGCATCTCTAGCACTCGTTTTGATGCTTCTCTCACTACGGCAAATGCTTCAACTAATATATCATCTAGTTTAGAAGTCTCTAATTGCGATTTTAATGTCGTTGTTTTTGCTTTTAACTCATCATCTGTTAATTTCTCAAATTCAGCCTCAAGCGCATTAATTCTTTCAACTTTCTTTCTTAACCTTTTCAAAATTCGGTCGTTACGACTACCAATCACTTTGGTTAATAATGATTTTGTTAGCATAGATAAGCTTATCCCATTAATTTCTTTTTAATGCACAAAATTGCATACTATTTTTAAACTGCCTCAAGTATAATCTAAGTTGAAGCATAACTGAATGACCTTTGCATCATGAAAACTAAAAAAGATACAAAAAACCGCATACGATCGCTAAATACATTAATCGATAAAACTTCATTTTTACATCAGGTTGCTATAAAATCTGAAAAAATTAATAGTGCACAACAATTGCTCGATCAAGTTAATCTACCTTTATTATCGAATATGAAAGTCTTAAATTATGAAAATTCTAAATTACTACTTGGCACCGAAAGTCAAAGTATTCTTGCTCGATTTTATATGCAACGTAGCGAGATTTTAAAACTATTAAGACAACACCACCAATTTGGTGATCTTTTAGGTATTGAAATTAAATTATTTATTGAACCTACGCCTAAAAAAGAAAAACTACTCCCAAAAAAGCGCGATGATATTCCTGATCAAATCTCTTTTAAAGCAAGTGAAGAGCTCTCTGACTTATGCAAAAAAACCAAGACAAAAGAAATTCAAAAATCATTAACTAAGTTTTTAGCAAAGCATGGGAAATTTAAAATCAATGATAATTAACCTTGCGATTTAGCTCGTTTAGTTTTACATATTTCAAATACGTTGCTAAAGCAATGCAACCAGCTAAAACAAACCCTTCTTTACCATCAAGAAAACCTAGTTTGATAAAGTAGCTTCTTACAAATGACCAAATACCCTTAATCGTTGCCTTAGTGATTGAGGAAGTTTTAGCCTTTTTATACAACTTTTGTGCACCAAGCGTACTATACTCGTTTGCCTTTGCAATTGCATCTGAAACTTGATTATATGTATAGTGGTAAAGTGGTTGCTGTAATTGATCTATTTGGCCATCAACAAGAATACTCTCATGAACAATATCATCAGAAAACCTCCCCTTTTGGCGCTTAAATAAGCGAATGGGTGCATCATCTTTCCAGTCCCCATGTTTGATCATTTTAGGGCCAAAAAATGATTTTCGAATCAGCTTATAAGCATTAATGCTTTGATCATTTTGACAAATTGTTTGAATCTCTTCACTTAATGCGTTGGTAACTTCTTCATCCGCATCCAGTGATATAACCCACTGCTTCGTTGCCTTTGACAAAGCAAATTGCTTCTGCTTGCCATAACCTAACCAAGCTTGAAAATAAATAGTATCTGTAAACTCTTTAGCAATTGTTAATGTTTGATCAGTGCTACCAGAATCTACTATGATAATTTCATCAGCCCATTGAATAGAGCTTAATAATCGCCTGATATTAGATTGTTCATTTTTAACAATAATAATTACACTAAGATCAAATGCCATGAAGTAGTCAACTTTATAGTTTGTTTGCGATCAATACTAAACATCAATATTTTTAACATTCAGTGCATTTTGCTCAATAAATTCTCGTCTAGGCTCAACATGATCACCCATTAATGTAGAGAATAACTCATCTGCAGCAACAGCATCAGATACTGAGACTTGAAGCATTCGTCTTGTTTCAGGATCCATCGTTGTTTCCCATAACTGCTCTGGATTCATTTCTCCTAAACCTTTATAACGCTGGATACTTTGACCACGCTTTGCTTCTTTAAGTAACCAATCAATGGCCTGCTCAAAATGATCAACTGGTTGAGACTTCTCACCACGTTCAATACGTGCATTCTCACTAATTAAACCATTCAGTAATTCACCTAATTCACAGATAGCCTTGTAATCTTTACCCTCAAAAAAGGTAAATGGAATACTATAAGCCGTCTCTACACCATGAAAATAGCGTTTAAGCACTAATTGATGTACTGCTTCATTATCATCTTCATGACGGATTGCTGTTGTTGTTTGATAAGACTCATAGCTTAATGCTCGCTCATTTAGATGTTTTTCTAAATCCTGCCACCAGCTATTTAATTGCTCACTTTCCGAATGCCAATCAGTCTGATATGCAGAATAATAAATTAATGACTTTAAAAACGACTCTGGATAGCGTCTAGATAATTGATTAATAGTCTGAAGCACTTTTTGGTACTGAGTATATAAGTTTTCTAAACCAACACCTGCAATGGGCGGCGCCTGATCATTTGGATAAAGCTTTGCACCTTCAAGACCAATTTGACCCAAGTAGTCATTTAATGCTTGGTCATCTTTTAAGTACATTTCTTGCTTGCCTTTTTTGATCTTGTAAAGCGGTGGTTGAGCAATATAGATATGGCCACGACTAACAAGCTCTGGCATTTGACGATAAAAAAATGTTAGTAATAATGTTCTAATGTGTGAGCCATCAACATCGGCATCTGTCATGATGACAATATAATGATATCTTAGCTTATCAGGATCATACTCATCACGCCCAATACCACAACCTAACGCCTTAATAAGCGTTCCAACTTCTTGAGATGAAAGCATTTTATCAAATCTGGCTTTCTCAACATTTAAAATCTTACCTTTTAATGGCAAAATTGCTTGGCTTCTACGATCACGAGCCTGCTTTGCAGAACCGCCGGCAGAATCACCCTCAACAATAAATAATTCTGACTTTGCAGGATCTTTTTCCTGACAATCAGCTAATTTTCCTGGAAGCCCTGCAATATCTAATGCACTTTTCCTTCTGGTAACTTCACGTGCTTTTCTGGCTGCTTCTCTAGCTCTTGCTGAATCAATTACCTTATTAGCAACGGTCTTTGCTTCATTTGGATTTTCTTGTAAAAACTCAGATAATTTCTCATAGACTAAAGATTCTACAATTGGTTTGACTTCAGATGAAACAAGCTTATCTTTTGTTTGTGATGAAAATTTAGGATCTGGTACTTTAACTGACAAAACAGCCGTTAAGCCTTCCCTTGCATCATCACCCGTAACGCTTACTTTGTGGCGTTTAGCCAAACCTTCTTGTTCAATATATTGGTTAACCGTACGCGTTAATGCGCCTCTAAAACCAGATAAATGCGTTCCGCCATCTTTTTGTGGAATATTATTTGTAAAACAAAAAATATTTTCTTGATAACCATCATTCCACTGCAGTGCAAGCTCAACCACAACGCCATCACGTTCACCTTTTACAAAGACAATAGAGTCATGCAGAGCTGTTCGTTTACGATTAAGATGCGCTACAAATGACTGGATTCCACCATCGTATTGAAAAATTTGATCACGATCTTCATTCAAATCCTTTAAGTGAATTCTCACACCTGAATTTAAGAATGCTAACTCTCTAATTCGCTTTGCCAAAATCTCATATTGAAATTCAATCTGACTAAAAGTAACCGGACTTGGTTTAAAGCGAATCATCGTTCCTTTTTCATCGGTATTACCAATTTCCTCTAAGGGTGCTTTTGGCTCTCCGTCATGATAAAACTGTTGATAGGCTTTACCATTTTTCCAAACCTTTAGCTCTAAGGTTTCAGATAATGCATTGACAACCGAGACACCAACACCATGCAATCCACCTGAGACTTTATAGGCATTATCATCAAATTTACCTCCAGCATGAAGTACTGTCATAATGACTTCAGCAGCTGAACGGCCTTCTTCTGGATGAATATCAACGGGAATTCCTCGGCCATTATCTCTGATTGAAACACTACCATCAGTGTGTAAAACCACTTCAATATTTGAACAAAAGCCAGCTAACGCTTCATCAATTGAGTTATCTAATACTTCAAAGACCATATGATGCAACCCTGAGCCATCATCTGTATCACCAATATACATTCCAGGACGCTTTCGAACCGCATCTAAACCTTTTAAGACTCGAATATTCGATGAATCATATTGTGTCTCTGCCATAAATTCATTACTCCACGTATTGCCTATCACTGATCTTTAATGCATCAGATAAGTTAAATTTTGCCCATATTTTACCAGAAATTGATGATAGATACTCTTATAAAATACCAATGTTATTCATTAAATTGGCAATTAATTATTGTTAATACCTATTATCTTATTTAGAAACCAAATATATTAGCTTACTTTTTTTAAGGGCTGCTCTTTTGATGGTGGCATCACTTGAGCATACCCTTCAACTACCAGCTGTTCATCTTGGTTATAACAAAATGTGTCTAACTTGACGCGATTCTTATTACTATCTACCTCGGTAATGGTTACCACCGCCTTAATCGTATCTCCAATATAGACAGGTGCTCTAAAACGTATTGATTGTTCCAAGTAAATTGTTCCTGGCCCTGGTAATTGCATACCAATAACCGTTGAAATAAAACTTGCCGTTAACATACCATGCGCAATGCGTTTTTTAAAACGTGTATCTTTAGCTTTTTCTTCATCAATATGCGCTGGATTTAAATCTCCACTTACTCCGGCAAATAAATAAATATCCGTCTCAGTAATTGTTTTGCTAAATGATGCGCTTTGACCAACTTTTAGTTCAGATATAGTTTGTCCTACCATTGTAATCCTCCTTAAATGGTAACCCAATCACTCAAGAATTTTTATCCTCGATCAATTGCCACAATACCCCATTGGTTGATTTTTTTTCTAGTAACTCTATATAAGATTGATGCGCAGCTTCACTCGCTGGTAATAACTTCGCCAACTTCAGTTTTAATTCACTAAGATCAACCTTATTTGTCTCATCTTCTACCTTTTTAATCTCTGATGCTTCTGTCAGTGCTAACTGAGTTTGTCCTCCAGTCATAGCAAAATATACTTTTGCAAGTAACTGAGCATCTAATAGCGCGCCATGTAGCGTACGATGTGCATTACTAATCATGTATCGCCGACACAATGCATCCAATGAGTTTCTTTGCCCCGGATGAAGCTTACGCGCCATAATTAGAGTATCAACAACTTGACAATGCTCTTTTAGCGTACCCCAATGATTTTTTGGTAGCCTATTTAATTCGTAATCAAGAAAGGGCACATCAAATCCAGCGTTATGAATAACTAACTCAGCTCCTTTTAAATAGTTCATAATTTCATCAACTTTAGCTTCAAAAGGCAGCTCGCTCATTAATTGCTCATTTGAAATGCCATGAACCTCGAATGCACCTTTTTCAATTTCAATATCAGGTCTAAAATAAAGATGCAAATCATTACCAGTAAGTTTACGATTTATTGCTTCTACACCACCAAACTCGATAATTCGGTGACCATCCTTAAAGCTAAAACCACTGGTTTCTGTATCTAAAAATATCTGACGCATACGCACAAAAAATTATCTATTCCTCTTTGTATTGTAGGGAATTTCAATCGTTTGTAAAGTAATGACTTTATGATAATTATATTCAGATTAATCTAAAACGAAAAAAGCCACCGTAAGGTGGCTTAATAATAGATACAATATCGCTATATTGATACAAACAAAAATTACAATTAGAAGTAAACTGTAACGTCTGCTTGAACAACATTTGAAGATTGTAGTGAGTTATAGTTAAGCTTACCACCAGCAAAGTTATAAGCAAGACCAAACCACAATGTATCAATAACATTAGTACGAGCACCAGCTGTAAACTGATAAATGTTATTATCATTATCTTGATACAACTGACTGTAGCTAAAGAAGAATACAGAATCATGACCCATTAACGGCATAGAGTATGATGAATTCACATCCCACGCTTTCAAGATCTTACCTGAATTAAACGCACTAGTCATTTGAGATGTATAACCTACAATCCAAGGCCAGCTAAACAAGTTAGTATTCTGCCAAGGGCTACCAGAAGAGTTTGTTTGATCAACTGGGTTTAATGCACTGTTATTTGCTAAGCCATAGACACTATTAGTTGTCATAACAAAGTCTGTTGATAATGCAAATCCTGCAACATCAAAGCCTGCATTCGCAGTCCATGCACCAACTCGATCACCTTCACCTGTAGTAGTGTTATAATTTTGACCACGGAAGCCAGTACCATTAATATAGCCAGTACCAACATGATAAGTGAACTTGCCATTAAGCGTTTGTTCATACTTAACGTTAGCAGCAAAGTTATTAACCTGACTTTGGTTGCCTGGGTTAGATGTATTAAGCGCACCGTTTGCGTTACCATTTAGTAACGTTACTGTTGCAGTCACACCATAGTTATGGAAACCAACACCAAACTGTCCGCCTGAAGCTAAGAATGCCGCACGAGTGATTCCAGGAATGTAAGTGTTAACCATAGAGAAATCACCAAAGTCAACAGTCTTAACACCACCCCAAGTGTAAACTGGAGCTTTATCTAGATTACCTACAACAAAGTAAGCATCTGGCATGACAACATCATTAGTTACAGGGTTAAGTACCGCCATATTTGCATAGCCAGTTACCCAGTCACCAATTGTTGATGTAAAGATTACATTAGCATAAGGTAGTTCAATTGCAGTAGAGTTACTTGACTCAACTTCAGTACCAGCACCACCAACGTTACCTTCAGAAACGTTATTCAAGCGGCGGAACTGAGCTTGAAGCTCACCTTTACCACCAAGATAGATTGAATTAGGTGTTAATTGACCACTTTGACGTGATTTCAAAATTGCTAATTCACGATCAACACCAGAATCCTGGTTGTTTAACATCTGTTCAGAATAATCAGCATCGTATTTAACAAATGAAACACCGCCTGTGTTTGCATTTGACTTACTGCTCATAGAAGAACTGCTAGATCCGCCGTTCACCTGAGCTTGAAGCTGTTGAATTTGTTGTTGTAGGTTTGCAATTTTAGCATCGACATCCGAAGAAGCTGCCATCGCTGAACCTGAAACAATCATACCGGCAGTCAATGCAGTAACAATTGTTTTTACTCTCACGTCCTTTCTCCTCATTTTTGTTATGATAAATGTTAACCAAAAGCGTCCTTTTGATTCGGTAACTGAATTTTATGCGCCACTTTTTCCAATTTCAAGCAAAAAATCTAAAAATTAGCACTTTATTACCACCTAAGTTAGTCAGTATCAAAATAAAATGCAAGCCTGATTACATAAATTATTTGCTTTTTTATAACGCAGCGATAATTATTACCAAATCCTTACTCTTTAAAGTTCAAAAATACGTTAAAACTATAGCTCTTCTGCATTACCTTTTAAGTATGCAGCAACACCTTCTGGAGAAGCAGTCATGCCTTGATCTCCTTTGTTCCATCCAGCGGGGCACACTTCACCATGCTCTTCATGAAAACGTAACGCCTCTACCATACGAACTAATTCATCCATATTACGCCCAAGCGGCAAATCATTGACAACCTGATGACGAACAACACCACCTTGGTCAATTAAGAATGTCCCACGAAAGGCAACACCGACTTGCGGATGTTCTACGCCATAGGCCTTTGTAATACTGTGATCAATATCTGCTACCATTGTATAGTTCACAGAGCCGATACCACCTTGATCAATTGGTGTATTTCTCCATGCATTGTGTGTAAAATGCGAATCAATGGACACAGCAAACACTTCAACGCCAAGCGATTTCAGTGCATCTATGCGTTTATCCAGTGCAATCAGCTCAGAAGGACAAACAAACGTAAAATCAAGCGGATAAAATACGATAGCTGCATACTTGCCACCACGTGCTTGATTGAAATTGAGCGCTTCAACTATATCTCCTGTCGCTGATACAGCTGGCGCAGTGAAGTCAGGTGCTTGACGTCCAACCAGAATGGCCATTCTAAACTCTCCTTTACAAATTTTAATCCAATAAATAGTCTAAAAACTTACCAAGTGGTAATTATGGGTGTTAGTTTCCACTAGCCTTGATAATTTGTCAACTCATTGCAAACAAAAAGCAATGCTTTTTCTTTATTTTAAGGAACCAACTAAATCATGACGAAATTATTTTGAATTTTAATATATTTATTTATTTCTTATATCAAGCGATCGTTTGTTATCTAGATTATTGATTATTACTATTTTGAACTTTCAAGTTATAGCGTCTTGCTTTTAATGCATAATATAAAGCTAATTTCAAAATAGCAACTAATGGCCATACAAATGCAGAAAGGAAAATTGTAACTGCTTCGTCAATACCAAATATAATTGCATCATGCGTTCCTGTAATAGTTTGAATTATCCATTCTCCAATCGATGGGATATTTAACAATAAATAACATAAAACAGCGATTCCTAACGATTTAGAATAAGCACCCAACGTTAACTTAAAACTTTCTTGAAGTGAACTGAATACCGTTTTTTGGTCATATAAAATAAGCGGAATATATACGATCAAAAACGCATATACCAACATGCCAAATATGCCAAATAGCACACTTGAAATCATGACAGCTACCATCAATAACATATATACAAATAGTGTCGCCAGCGCAATGATAAATAAACGCGATAAAACAAAACGTACATGCTTTGATATCGTTTGTGATCTACCTTGCCAGCTATCATCAACAATATTCTGAAATAATGCTGTAGCAAAAGGAAGAATAACTAAGTAAAAAATCACACCGATCAGGATTACCAAATGCATCGTTGGTGTCACTTTATCAGCATACTCTGTGAGACTTTTTCCTTTAGCATTTTCCAACATCATTTGATAGATCAAATCGACCATTCCAGAACGCTGCATGAATATAATGAATAACTGATACAGGACAGATATAATCAAAGCAATAATGAAAAGTCGCTTTATATTCTGCCTATATAATTCCCATGTCCGTTGAATGATTTCACTAAAACTCGGCTCATTCAATAATTTCATCAGATTCCTCGTTTGACCTTTAACCCATATTGTGGCAGAGTACCGAAAGTTTTATCATTTATCAATAACAAAGGGAAAATTATGCTACTGAGTGAACGGGTAAAAGAGCATTTCTCCAATAGCATTCAAATGATGATATCGTCAGCTGATGTACTTAGTGAGCCAATTGCCCAGGCTGGTGATTTAATCGTACAAACACTACTCAATGGCGGCAAAATTTTTACTTGTGGAAATGATGGTGCTGCAGCAAATGCACAACACCTATCAGCACAATTACTCAATCGCTATGAAATGGAACGACCCTCACTACCTGCAATTGCTCTGACATCTAATGTTCCTACCTTAACTGCCATTGGTAGTACTGACCACTACAGAGAAATTTTTTCCAAACAAATTTATGCACTTGCCAGTGAATCAGATATATTAATTGCGATCTCAACAGATAGTCATGCTGAGAATATTATTCAAGCAATACACGTTGCTCATGAAAAAGGTAGCAAAGTCATTGCAATCACCGGTGGCCAAACCAGTAGCATAGCCCAGTCTTTAGAAAATAATGATATTGAGATTATGGTGCCTTCTAAAAAAATACCTCATATCCAAGAGTGTCAAACATTAATTATTCATATCCTGTGCGACTTAATTGACCAAAAGTTATTTGGTTCTGAAAGCTTCTAAAAAAATTTAGATTTTCATTTAATTACCTTCTTTCTTTTCTTTGACAATCCTTACAAATAACATAAAGGCATAGACTATGATCTACTAAATCATAACCCTTTTCTTTTGCTATAACATGTTGGCGCTGCTCGATTACATCATCATAAAATTCTTCAACCTTACGGCAAGAAACACAAATCATATGATCGTGATGATGATCTGGCACTAATTCATAAACCGCTTGATCATCTCCTAAGTTCAATCGATTTACTAATCCCGCATCTTCAAATTGCCCTAACACTCGATAAACAGTTGCCAATGCAACCTGTTCTCCTTGCTTTTGCAATTCATAGTGAACCTCTTCAGCGGAAAAGTGACGATCTCCTTTGGATGCCTCTAATAACTGCAATATTTTAACCCGTGGCTGAGTTACCCTTAGACCGGCTTCTTTCAATTCCTGCTGTTTTGACATAATGTTATACCCATTTTAATTGATGTAATATTTTTACTATTTATTGAGTCATGCGCTTGATTCGATTATCATGTCATAACTTTATAAAATAAATTAAGCCCGTATTATACAATGATCAATCAAAAAGCGTTAGCCCCATTACTAGTTGCATTTACTTTAAGCCTAAGTGCCTGCAGTCTATTCACACCCTATACTGCACCAGTACAACAAGGTAAAATTATTACTCAAAAGGATATTCAACAATTAAAACCTGGTATGACTCAATCACAAGTTCAATTTATTCTTGGCTCACCCGATATTGTAGATCCTTTTCATAAGAACACTTGGTATTATGTCTATACAATTAAGCACTACAACACAACAATGGAAGAGAAACAACTACAGGTTGAGTTTAGTGATGGAAAACTTATTAGTATTGCTGGAGATTACCCTCCACCACAAGTTATTGAATATACAAAAGAAGATAATGCAAATAAATCAAATACTGAGCCATTAAATAGTCAAGCAAACGAGCAAACTAAATCAAAAACGCTCCAAGCCAACCCATAAAATAATCTTTTATGAGTCTTAATTATAAGCCTTATTTTTTACCAAATAATTTTAATAAATAATGTTTTGTTTGCTCTAATTGATAACGATAACTTAATTCACGCTCACTCTCTTGTTCCGCAAGCAATTGATCTATATCAACTGATTGATCGCTTAATAATCTATCTTTAATACTCTCTAATAGACTTGGTGTTAAGAACGTTGTTGTTTTATCCTCTGTTACCTTATCTAATAACTCAGCAATCATTGCTTTCATTTCACCTTGACCACTCTCAAGCTTAACATCTTCTAATTTTGCAATTGCTTCTTCTAAATTAGACTCACTAAATAATTGATAGACTTTCTCAACCTGAGCTTTGTCTACAGGCATAACGCTGCCATTTCCATTCGCTCCATTTACAGCAACCGCTTCGTCTTTTTGATCATCTGTTGATAATTTAAAATGTAACTGATAATGCATAACATTATCTTTATATATTCTAACGATAAAGTTAGTTTCACCCTCATAATCAGCATTACCAACATATTTCACTTTAATTTCATTTGCATTTTCTATTAATAGAATATTGTTATCGTCTATATTATGAAAATCAATATTGACACCAGCTATATTAGCTACAGTCATAAATTGTTTAGTTTGCTCTCTTGTAATACTAATCTCATATGGATTAAATACTGTCCCTAATGGATGATTCGTTTGATCAACATCAACATCAACATCAACATCAATTTTCACGGTAACTTTACTTTCCTTATTCTCAGAATTATATATCTCGTTTACATCTACATTTGCAGATTTTGCTAAAGCTATACTTTTATGCTGTGCAATCTCAACTCCACTTCGATTAAGCTCCAAGCTATTAACTAAATCTTGCATTTTATCTAAAATAGGCGGGGCTATGTCATCACTACTGATAATCACTGTATCTAAACTTGATCTACCAATGCGAATATCAGCATCACCTGAGGTAACACGATCTAATGTGACAATCACTGTTTCATTATCTTCTACTTCAAAATCATCTAAAACACTAACATCAATTGTGGCTGTCGTTGCTCCAGCTAAAATCGTGACAGATCCTGTTAGCGCTGTATAATCACTGCCTGCTGTCGCATTCCCTGTCACACTGTAGCTGATGACCGTATCGGTATCACTTGGATTACTTAACGTGACGGTAAATTGACCATCATTACCAACACCACCCGGTTCTGTTGCGTTGGCCGTCGTTGCTGCAATGGTAACTTCCGCCGTATCGTCATCTGCAATTGTTACTGTATCTGAATTCAATGCTCCTATGCTTATATCTGCATCCCCAGAAGTAATGCTATCTAACGTGACTACTACCGTTTCATTATCTTCTAATTGAAAATCATCTAAAACACTAACATCAATTGTGGCTGTCGTTGCTCCAGCTAAGATCGTGACAGATCCTGTTAGCGCTGTATAATCACTGCCTGCTGTCGCATCCCCTGTAACACTGTAGCTGATTACCGTATCGGTATCACTTGGATTACTTAACGTGACGGTAAATTGACCATCATTACCAACACCACCTGGTTCTGTTGCGTTGGCCGTCGTTGCTGCAATGGTAACTTCCGCTAGATCGTCATCATTGATGGTAACCGTTGCATTATCGCTGGCACCTATGCTTATATCTGCATCCCCAGAAGTAATGCTATCTAACGTGACTACTACCGTTTCATTATCTTCTAATAGACTTTCATCAATCACACTAACATCAATTGTGGCTGTCGTTGCTCCAGCTAAAATCGTGACAGATCCTGTTAGCGCTGTATAATCACTGCCTGCTGTTGCATCCCCTGTAACACTGTAGCTGATTACCGTATCGGTATCACTTGGATTACTTAACGTGACGGTAAATTGACCATCATTACCAACACCACCCGGTTCTGTTGCGCTGGCCGTCGTTGCTGCAATGGTAACTTCCGCCGTATCGTCATCTGCAATTGTTACTGTATCTGAATTCAATGCTCCTATGCTTATATCTGCATCCCCAGAAGTAATGCTATCTAACGTGACAACTACCGTTTCATTATCTTCTAATAGACTTTCATCAATCACACTAACATCAATTGTGGCTGTCGTTGCTCCAGCTAAGATCGTTACTGTACCAGTTAACGTTGTATAATCACTGCCTGCTGTCGCAT
>JAKJJU010000049.1 GCA_021713295.1 Thiotrichales bacterium 19S3-11 | reverse complement strand
GCATAAATCTGTAATCAAAATTGGCATGGAAGTTCTTGGTAAAGCTATTGTTAGAATGCATCTTGATATGAATCAATTGATTGAGCTAATTGGCCATATAGGTAGGCCAATCAATACAATCAATAGAATTACTAAGACACGGAGTGTCCTGTAGTGTGAAAAGTTTTTCAAAATACTCGGTAATTCTTTTTACATTATGAAATACTTGCCTTGATAAAAAATTAGTAATATGTTGCTTAATATCAAATTTTTCATCATTTATTTTTTTTAGACTAACTCCCCTGTCTAACCCTCTAGGATTCCATGTAAGTAACTTTTTGTATATATGATTATTATTCTTAACCTCTGAAGTAATAACCCTTGAAAAATAAAACTCAATAGCACTAACTGTTTGAGCATAAAGCATAACTGAATTGGTAAATTTTAAATTATGATTGTCTTGATATAAGATAACTAATTCTTTTAAATAGCCTAATTGTTCTTTTAATTCATGATAAGCATGCCAGTGAGAATCACTTGAATAACCCCATTCATCTTCATCATCCCTATAACTCCAATCAATATTTTCTTCTAAAGTAATTAAGTCACTATCTATCTTATCTACACTTACCTCACCATGACCAGCACTATAAATATTTATTTCTATTTCAAATACATTCCCACAAGAGCATTCTAAAGTATTCGACTCAGAACTACAATATTCATCGTTTATAGCAATACTAACAGGACTAGAAAAGAAAAGTTCTCCACTATGAAAGTCCCCTTCACATTCATTACACGTAAAAGAAATCTCAATTGATTCAATTCCAATAGCATCGAACTGAAGATATTCTTCACGATAATCACCCATAATTCCTATCCTTAAATCACATCATTTAGTATTTCTAATTGTTGTTTAAATTCAGAATGACTTTGTTTTATTGATATGGCATAGGCTTTAAGACTATCCTCATAAGCAACCAGAATAGAATTTGTACTCTCGTTATTATCTCTATCTCTATTTAGTAAAATACATTCATGTTCATAGTTTGATAGTATCTCATTATTCATTCGAAATGAATCAACAAGTCCCTTTGCTACAGTATATATTCTTATAATTTGATTTCTAACATAACTATCTTCAATAGAACCAATTAGCCTACTATTATTGTGATAAACAATGAAATAATCTTGAGTAAGTGGATAATAAAGATCTAATTTTTGATCTTGTTGAAGATTTTCTACAGCTGTGCCCATAGAGCCCATATATTGATCAAATAAAACATTTAACTCAACCCTAATAGATTTAACAAAATTCTCAACTTGACGCTTTTCAATATCAAGAGAATGACTTCTTAACTTATAAAAAGAGTAGCTCGCAGATACTAAAGTAAATAAACCACCTACCAAAGCACCAATCAAGGGGATTAAAAAATTATACCAATCCATTAATAAATCCAAAATATAGTTACTTACAGTTATATTAGTAGATATTTTAAGATTCATATTACATCTTGATGTCGTGAGTTTAAATTTATCTATAGAAATAAAAACATTCATTTTAGCAATTGCATCATTAATACCAATTTTTACAGTTACTTTAAAATACTTTTCATCAAAATTATTTGACGGTATTTTTGTCGGTATTGTTTTTATATTTTGGAGTTTTTTGCTTGTTTTTCAATAATTTATAATGATAAGTGGCGGAGGAAGAGGGATTCGAACCCCCGGAGGTGTTACCCTCAACGGTTTTCAAGACCGCCGCTTTCGACCACTCAGCCATTCCTCCAGCGATAGTTTAAAATTGAAATTATTTTAGCTGGCTCCCCGAGACGGGCTCGAACCGCCGACCCAGTGATTAACAGTCACTTGCTCTACCTGCTGAGCTATCGGGGAATAGCTAACGAGATGGCATTTTATGCGTATAATGCAGACTTGTCAACACTTTGCTTTTAAGAATTTTCTTTATTTTTTTGCCAATCCAATACAATGGTTTTTACTTGATCAACTGGAATCTCATTTACACAGTGGCAACGCATATTAATTCGGCAATCATTACAATCTTTATCGATAGATAAGCTTTCAGCCTGTTTACCCACAGGCCCCCAACGTCCTGCATGGAAAGGTTTAATCGGTGCATACATGCCCAAGGTATGAATACCATAAGCTGCTGCAATATGCACAGGGCCTGTGCTACCTGCAATAAGGCCATCACTTAACGCAATTAAATCAATTAACTCTCCCAAGCTTGTCTTACCTGTTAAATCTGTAACTTTATCACCCACTGGCTGAATTAACGATTGATAAACTTTTTCACCCTCCTTTTGACTACCCGTAATAAAAATCTTAAATTGATCTTGTGGTAACTGGCGAATTAATTCAGCATAAAACGATGGCGACCACTCAATATGTTCCCCACGCGTTTTAGGGTGTATTATAAGATTAAACTTTTCTTTATCAACTAGAGATGATACGACCTCACTTGCATTAACCATTTTAAATTTACGCAATGCAATAATCTCATCTTTAGTATAAAAGGATTTTCCAGTAAAGGGTTTTAATAATAGCATATCTAACTCTGTTTCATGTAAGTTAGATTGGCTACGACTAACATTGCGCCAACGGTTACAATATAGAAAATGATATAACCGACGAGATGTACCAACACGAATGGGAATTTTAGCTTTTTTCATCAAGCGCGCAATCGCTTTATTTGGGTGAAAATGTATGACAACATCAATTTTTAATGAGTGAAGATAGGCAACTGCTTTTTCTTCTGGCATTTGTTGAAGTTCATCCCAATTTATCAACTGATCAACATCTTGATAACGGCTAATAATATCGTTTGTTTTGGATGCTGATGCTAAAAATAATACACGTGCATCGGGATAATGTTTTTTTATTTCTGTTGCAGCCGGCAATGTCATTATCACATCACCAATTTGGTTTATTTTACTTAATAATACCGTTTTACCTTGTAATAAAATCATTTACTTTATTTTAAATTATTTAGAATAGTTACATAATAGAGCCGAGTTGAAAAATTGGCAAATACATCGCAACAACTAATCCACCAATTAACCCACCTAAAATAACCATAATCACAGGTTCTATCAAACTACTTAAGCTATCAACAGCATGATCGACATCCTCTTCATAGGTATCGGCAACTTTTTTCAACATATGCTCAAGATTACCTGAGTTCTCACCAACTGCGACCATTTGTACTAGAAAACTCGGAAAAATATAAACATCATCAATGGCATTATGTAAGGTTGAACCATTTGCCACTAAAGTCCGAACACGTAAACTTGCATGTTCATACACCAAGTTTCCAGTTGCCTTTGCAACCGTTTGTAAGGCATCAATCATAGGCATGCCTGATGAGAAAATCGTTGCCAAAGTTCTCGAGAAACGTGCTATCGCCGCTGTTTTTAAAATCTTACCAATAATAGGTATTTTTAATAACCATTGATCCGTTAAATAATGAAATTTAAAATTTCTGCGGCGTAATTGCACAAACAAAATAGTGGCTAATAAAATAATAATTACCGTCAAATGCCAATATGCCTGTGCAAAATTAGATAAATCAATCACCATTTGTGTAAAAGGCGGCAATGTAGCACCAAAACTATCAAATAAATCAGAAAACGTAGGCACAACATAAATCAACATAACTGCCGTTACAATAATGGCTGTTACTAACACTGCAATTGGATAGTATAAAGCTTTTTTGACTTTTTTCTTTAATGTTTCATGTTTTTCTTTATAGCTTGCAATACGCGTTAACATCTGATCAAGTTCACCTGATGCCTCACCGGCTCTAATCAAATTTATTGATAATATATCAAAATAGTTTGAATGTTTTAATAAGCTATCAGATAAGGTTCTTCCTGAAGCAATCATTTGTCGAATATCGCTTAAAATAGCACGAAGTTTTTTTTGATAATTTGAACTTTCTACTAGCATATCTAAAGCTTGTATAATTGGAATTCCCGCTGTAAGCATTGTCGCCATTTGTCTGAAAAAAAAAGCAATATCAACTGGTTTAATTGGTCGCTCAAATAGAAATAATGAACTTGACTGTTTGCGAATTGAAATAACTGTAATACCTTGTTTAGTCAATAGACTGCGCGCACTTTTTATGGTTACAGCAGAGGTTTGCCCCTGAATAATCAAGCCTTCTTCGTCTTTACCTTTCCATAAGAAAATAGATTGGGCATTTAGTCTATTTGACATACTTACATCACTTACTCAGTTAATTTAAACTTCATTAATTAGGTTACACGTGTTAATTCTTCCAAGGATGTAACACCTTGCAATATTTTTAAAATAATTGCATCTTTTAAAGTAATAAATTTTTGTGATTTTGCTTCTTTTGATAATTCAGCAACATTGGCTTTTTCTAAGATTAGCCGCTGAATTTCAGGTGTAATCTCCAGAACTTCAAATACACCTATTCTACCTTTATAGCCATGATTACAACGATCACAACCACAAGCTTTATAGACAGTAACATCCTCATCAAGTTGTGTTTCTTGAAAACCAAGTTCTTTTAGTGCAGTCAAATGTACATGGTCTTCTTCTTTACAATAGTCACATAATTTTCTAATTAAACGCTGTGCAATCACCAATGTAATTGAACTAGCAATATTATAAGCAGCAATGCCCATTGATGCTAAACGTGTAATTGTCTCACAAGCATTATTGGTATGTAAGGTCGATAAAACTAGATGGCCGGTTTGAGCTGCTTTGATGGCAATTTCTGCTGTCTCTAGATCACGAATTTCACCAATCATAATAATATCTGGATCTTGTCTTAAAAACGCACGCAGGGTACTTGCAAAGCTTAAACCTGTTTTCGGATTAATATTCACTTGGTTGACACCAGGCAAATTTATTTCAATTGGATCTTCAGCTGTTGAAAGATTTTTATCTAACTTATTAATAAGACTCAAGCCACTGTATAACGTGACTGTTTTACCAGAGCCTGTTGGCCCTGTGACTAATACCATTCCTTGTGATAAATCCAATGCATTTAAATACTGTGCTTTCTGATGTGCTTCCAAGCCTAACTCATGCACACTCAAATTTAATTGCCCTGAATCTAAAATTCTCAAAACAATTTTCTCACCATAAAGCGTTGGGCACGTGCTTACACGAAAATCAACTGACGAGCGCTTGGATATTTGCATTTTAAAGCGTCCATCTTGTGGCAATCTTCGTTCGGCAATATCTAAATTAGCCATAATTTTTAAACGCGAAGTTAACTGCTTGGCTAAATGTACAGGCGGCTTAGATTGCTCATACAGTATACCATCTAGACGATAACGAATACGGTATTGGCGTTCAAACGGTTCAAAATGAATATCAGATGCACCTTTTTTAATTGCATCAACAATGGTTTTATTAACAAACTTAACAATCGGAGCATCTGTTTGGGTCTCTGTTTTAGTATGACTTGATAAGGCAATATCAAACTCAATTTCACTCAGTGATTCATCGGTATAATCCGCTAACACTTGATGCGCATAAAACTGTGTTATTTTATTGATAAACGCTTCCAATTCAGAAGCAATACATAAAACACACAGAACATCCATGCCACTGAAAAAACGATAGCTTTGCATTGCTTCAACATTCAACGGCTGAGAGGTTGCCAGGATTAAAGAATTATTGCGCTTAAAAATTGGTACAACTTGGTAGCGCTTAATTAAATTGTCATCTAAATATTTATCGGGTATTACAGATGGATCTACTAGTTTAATATCTATTAAAGGTAATGCATAAAACTTAGCAGCACGATGCGCAAAATCAACTTCATCTATTAGATGGTGTTGACTTAAGTAGCTTAAAAAGCTCTCTTTAGATGATGCAATTGCTAACTTTGCATTAGTAATAGCCTGCGGATCAACAGCACATTCTTTAATTAAAAACGAGCTAATACCTTGTAATTGATCGACTGGCGTCATTATATTTACCTTAAGAATTACCTATTTTAGTTAGCTTGATATTTGACTACAACCCTGAGGAGCAAACTGAGCTGGCACATTGGTTGTACATGACCAACTTAAGCGTCCTTTTGTTGCTTGAGGTGTCAGCACAATTACATCACCATTTACTTCCGTATCAATACCCGTTAGTGTTGCTGTAATTACACCATCTGCAACACTAACACTTGAAACATAATTTGATGCAATATCAGTCGCATCTTCTAAACCAACAGCCGCATTATCAGCTCCGATTAACGTGCTTGATGTACTGTAGTAAACAGCAATACCTGTTTTAGCACCCGTAACAAGACTCAATGCATCTGCAACTTTTGATTTAATAACATAATTATTGTATGCAGGAATCGCAATTGCAGATAAAATGCCCAAAATAACAATGACAATTAAAAGTTCGATTAATGTAAACCCGCGCTCTTTCGCTCGAGATGCCTTCATATACAATATCTCCTTATACTACAAATACATTATCTACATTTATAATCTCTTTAGCCTTAGTTATAGCCTATTTTCAATAAAAAGGATAATAGGTAATAAAAATACTTTCATCATTTTAAATCTGATTCAGGTTGAATAAAATCTAATCACACTGAAAAAATATGAAAAAAGTCCTAAAATAGACTTGATTTATGCAACCACATCGCTATAATTCAATCTCGTTCGCTGGCATGGCTCAACTGGTAGAGCAGCCGACTTGTAATCGGCAGGTTGTGGGTTCAAGTCCTACTGCCAGCACCACTTTTCGCGGACCGGTAGTTCAGTTGGTTAGAATGCTGGCCTGTCACGCCGGAGGTCGCGGGTTCGAGTCCCGTCCGGTCCGCCATCTTAAAAAACTTATGCCATCATATTTTGCTTTCCTGCTCTCTCAATTTTAAAAAACATGGTGGCATCAAGTTTTTCGCTTTTAATATAATTCAATAAGTTATCAAAATAATTCTTATTATTTCAATTTTTTCAACGCAAAAGCAATGATTAATAACTAAAATTACAATATTCTCTTACTAAATGTTAAAGTGGTAGAAAAATGAACAGATCTATTATATTAATAACCCTATTAACTTCTTTAAGTTATCTATCTTATGCTGCTGATTGCTCTAACTTAGATACCACCCCAGAATTAACAACTGTCTGTAGCGCAGGCTCAAATACAGCCTGTAGCTTAGATAAGGCCTATAAAATATCAAGTAGTATCGGCAGCCAAAGTTCACTCTTACCACCCATTGAAATCACATCTACTGGTGCACTTTGTATCACAAATGATACACTAACTGCAGCCATTGAAATCTATGCTCAATCTTTCTACGTAAATGGCGGCTTATTCCAAATTGGCAGCGCACTAAATCCGATTACCAGCGATAAAAAAGTAACCCTCTATATGGGTGGCAATCAAAGTGTCTCACCTGCTCCTCAACCATTATGTGCATCGAATCAATCAGAATGTAGTGCTATTGCCAAAAAAAGTATTACAACCTATAACAATCGTGATATTACGGTAACCAGTGGTGGCAAATTGCTAATGTATGGCCTTAAAGGACTGACACCAACGAAAGGTGGCAGCTATATACACTCTGTTGATTATGACAAAAAAACTGCTGATGGCTTACCAATAAATAAAGCAAACCCAGGAAAAAGTGGTGATATTAATCAATTAGCTTATTTTAATAATTTAACCGGCTCAAATAGCTGGACTTATTTAGCTATGCCAGCGGGACCTTCTTACTTTACTGGTGCTGCTTTAAATGTTCAAGCACCAATCGTAGATATTGCAACAATTCAATCCAGCGCTCCAACAGTACCGACACTTACTGTGGATGATATTCCTTACTTGGTCGTTTTATCAAAACAGGTTGCACACGCTAACCCTCAAGGTTCTGATTGGCAAAGTGGTGATTGGATTAGCATTGCAACAACAAGCTTTGTCTCCCACCAAACTGAAATTGTCCAAATTTGTAAAATTTATGATATGACACTGCCTCAAAATACACTTCCTGCTGAAATCACTAGTAGCTATGCTGATGCAATTGGTGATAATACTGTTTCACTAATCATTCTTGCAGGTTCACCGAGTGTTAAATCTCAATGCCCAACAATTAGTGGTGCTAATACACCCTTAAAAAGCTATCATTTTGGCTCTTTAATGCCAACACCAGGCTTCTTTTCAAATGACCAATCTTATACCAACTCCAAAGGACAAATATTTAGCGCTAAAAAAGGTCAGGCATATAGCTTCTATGATGCCTATGATCGAAACTTCGGTATCGATGAACGTGCCGAAGTTGCTTTATTATCAAGAAATATTAAATTAACATCATTAGCCGGTCAATCATCTGGTACACCCGTTACCAACATAGATGATCAGTATTTTGGTGGTAATATTGCTGTTATGAATCATAACCATGGCGGAGGCACAACGCCGAATGAACAACTCATACTAGTCGGTGTAGAAATTGAAAAATTTGGACAACCATTGGTAGGACGCTATCCTATTCACTTGCACAGACTCAACAGTGAAACCACTCAAATGGATCCTAATGCACTATTAGTACAAGACAGCTCCGTACATCACAGCTTCAACAAATGTTATGTGACACATGATACTATGGGTGCTAAATTTTATAATAATAGCTGTATTCGAACCATTGGACAGGGATTTTATTTAGAAGACGGTCATAACATTGCAGCAAATCAGTACATTAGAAACCATGTAGCAGGCGTAATGGCTGCTGCTTTAAATTATGACCCAACCCAACAAAATGTCACAGACCAGGCTAATAATGTTGTTGGACTAAACTTATTCTGGAATGGCGATAATTTAGGCGCTCAATCAGACTTCTATTATAATCCAGCAAAAATTCCAGATACCTCAAATTCTGGTGCTAATACAGGTAACTACATGGATTCATTTGGCCCTAGTGGGTTTTGGATTACAACCTTTGGAGGCTACGTAGCTAAAAGCTTGCCAAACTTATTTGTAAATAATTCAGTTGCCGGGTGTCAATTACGTGGTGCTGCTTACTGGTTAGTTAGGCAAGATGTAAATAGTATTACAGGTGTACCATCGACTGTACAAGAAGATTTATATCCCGTATTTACCGGTAATCGCGGACATGCCTGCTATGATGGCATTATGGCAGGTACAAACTTTGCTATTGTTCAAGCTGGCACTGGTGTAAAACCCCCTGCTGCACCACCAAAACCAGTTGCGCCTTATCAAGATAGTACGGTTTTAGGTAATGCTCCTGTTGCTGTCTTTGATAGCCCAACTTTAACTCAAATTCAACAAAAAGCATTTTGGTATCGCGGTGTATTTGTTGCAATAACCAATGGTCGTTTTGCTGCACTAAAGCAAGGCATGACATTGCTTGGTGGTGGCGGACCAGAAGGTAATTTATTAGGCTTCTGGGGGCTTGTTACCAACTCTGTATTTGCAGCTGTTACCAATAATAATGTTAGCCGCTATGTTGATTGTAATAACAATTTTCAAGACTATGGCACAGGCAAAAAAACATTTAGCCCTGATGAAATACTAACCGTCCACAAACAAAATGAGCTAGCTCAATGTGTGCCAGTAAATCCCAATAATGTCTCACTTTCGCCAGCTGGTGCAATCGCCAATAATAGTGCTATCTTTGGAGATATTTACCCTAATTTTAATTTCCAAGGTTATACCTTTTATGACGGCCCTGCCCGAATGGAGTATAACCGTTTTATTAATTTCAGAGCAGATGCGACTAATCCAACGCCATTAGAGCGCATTTCAGGCGAATCAAATCGTTACTTAGTCACAACCGTTGATGCTCACAAAATGCTTGATACCAATACAGTTGCGCAACTAGCAAATGACTACTTACCTGGCGGCAATGATTATTCTGGATATAACGGTGATGCTGCTTTTTCATGGCTTAAAGGGAATCAGCAATCCGTACCACCGACTCAATATGCCTTAAGTAATACTTGGGAAAACACCAATTTTAAGCATCAGGTTTTCACTGATATATCTAATCTACAGCCTCCATTACAAGATGGTGATAAACAAACGGTCGAAATTGATAAAGATACAACATTATCAGGCTATGAAGTATGCACAACTAAAGATACAGCGAAATGTAGTACTAATTCTAACCTAAATCATTATCCAATTTCATTGAATAATCTGGATATATTTTCAACTGCTTCAACAATAGATGAGCCTGATTCGCGTGGTAGAAATAACGTTGCTGCCAGCGCGCTTATGTCACCTCATAAATATGCAACTGTCAATGTTGGTATTGCTAATCAGAGCTCAATAAATGGCTTAAAAATTAACCGTGCAATGAATGTTTTCTCTGAAACACCAAATACCAGCCTAACTGGCAGAGGTGGCTTAAAATACATGTATGAAATGATGGTTATGAATAATATGGCTTATTACTACCAAGGATCGACAACAGACTATATAGGCCATAACCAACTGCTATTTAGTTATTCAGATGCGCCTGTTGATTCCTTATTTATTAATCGAGTCAATTTATGTATTGGCCCTGGTGCTGACCCTACTAGCATTAAAATCTACAAAGTACCAAGACAATGGAACTCAGGTGTTAACTACCTACAACCATCGCCTTATTTTTCAGGTTATGGTATTACTAATACAGCATCAAGCTGCCCTTCTGTAGTTACAGAAATTAGTGCCTATCAAGACTGTCAATCGACGGGCACAAATTTATCTAATAATGACTGGGGTGTCGTTAATACCTATGCCAGTGCTGATGAACTCAATCAAACTTTTTACAATGGTTTAAATGCTAATTTTAACCAGCAAAAATCATCTCCTGGCAGTACAATCAAAGAAGGCTATTATTATGACAGTACAAGTGGCATGCTTTACTTTAATATGATTCAATACCCTCAACAAACTGCTTATACTAAAGCCGTCACACCACCTTATGCCACGTGTGATAGCGCTAATTATTCATCAGCAAAAGAAGCGATTGTCAATTATCTTGCTTTTAGTAATAGCAATAATATTGACTCAACGCTTAATGATGCTTGTTATGCTGAATCAGGCACGCCTACAACTTCAGAGCTACTAACTTGCCCTGAAGAAGGCTGTGCTGTATATACGGTTGAGTTTACAGCACCAGCTACAACTGTAAGCTGTACTTTACCTAGCTGGCATCCATTATCTGAAGGTAACAAACCCAGCTATAATCAGACCAATTATCAAGTTACCTATGCACCCCCTTATATCCTCTATGACAGTAGTACTAGTGTTGCATTAGCACCTAAAAGTTATACCCTTGAGGTTCTGGGAAATAATAGCATCCAAACACAGCGTGATTTTAACTACGATCAAACCAACTTACCCCAAATGCCAACGGGTAATGCACTTTTACCACTAACTAAACCTGTTTATGAAACAAATACACATAGTGTTCAGTTAGGGAATGCTCCACCCCCAAGCGGCCCAGTTTGGACCTTTAATACAGGCGCTGCACCTACTGCAGGTCAACAAGGCACAATTACCGCTTCATCAGGACTTGTTTTCCAATTAAACAACCCGCCTAACTATACAAGCTCAACATCATTATCTATTCAACCAGCTGACCCGCCTGCCAATGCTCAGAATTTTTATTATGTTAATGGTGAGACAGCTGTAGTATCTTTTGGGGGTAATCAATGTACGGTTCAATTTGATCAAGCTACTTCCACTGTCTCTGTTGTCAACCCACCTTGTCACGGCTTAACTGCTAATGGCACACAAATCCAAATCCCAGCACCATAAGATTTATTTTTTGGTAAGATGCTCCCTATAACGCCTATACCAAAATATTAAGCCATAAATGGCAACAGCTAAAAAAATTATTCTTGCAAATGAGGATAAATATAAACCTTCTAAGAAAAAAATATAACAAGAGACACTTGTTACACAAATCCAAATATACCAACATTGTAATACTTTTCTAATCAATAACCATTGTCCAGCCAATGCAGAAATTAATACAAATGAGTCCAAAAATGGATCTTCACCATGTAAGAAATAGCTGTCAAATAAACTCCATAGATATGCCAATGCTATGATCACTAAAAAAAGAATTGCAAAAATTAATGGTTTTAATTTGTGAATAACAAAAACTTTTTTGTGTGTTCTCTGGTCACGCTTGGCCCAACTAATATAACCAATGACCTGTATAGGCAAATAAACCACATTTAAAATCATATCAGAGTATAGCTGGCTTTTATAAAAAATATAGGTATATAACAATGCTTCAACAATGCCAACTAACCAATTTAAAATATTCTCTCTTGCTGCCAAATAAACACCTAGAAATGCAGCAATCACAGCACAAGCTTCTAGCATAACCAACCCAATATCAACCTACTTTATTACCTTATTTTAAAACATGAACACAACTTAAAGTAGTTATTGTTAATAAAATTAAATTGGCAATAACTCAAATTGCCTATTAAAGTTAATTATAAGATAATTAAAAATTAATAAATGAGCAAATCATGATTAAATTACTTCATAAAGAGCATGGCTTTTCATATATTGAAGCAACAATGATCACTGCCATTATTGGCATTGTTGCAGCTATATCAATTCCAGCTTATATGGCACACCTGGATCGTGCAAAACTAGCTGAAGCTTATACCCTTTTATCTTCTAAACAGGATGATGTTGTCAGTCAAATGATTTCTACTGGTAGCCTTGATAAATCAACTTTAAATCGTTTTAATACTGCTGATGCCATCACCAGTGGCAAATATGGTAATGTTAGTTTTAGTCACAGCGGCGTGATTACCTATACATTTACAGATAAAAAACTAGCTGGTAATTCAATCAGTCTCACACCAAAAGTAGCATCCGATGGTACAACCAATTGGCTTTGTCAGGCACAAGGTGATTTTCCATCCAACCCTTGTAGCCCATTTGACTAAATACGTTTAATTATTAATGGCGAATCTGGCGCTTTTTCTCATGCTCATAGGTATCAATTTTCTCAATGATTTCTTGCTCTCTTTTTTCTAATGCCATAATTTTCTCTGCAACACCATCTTGTAGAAACCGTGCCGACATATACGATTTTAACTGCGCTTGAATACGAATTAGTTCTGCTTTTAATTGATCTAGTTCCTTTTCATCCATCTATTTTCTCTCTCTGAAGCATCCATCGTCTTACTATTAGAAAATAAATCGACAAACTAAGCAACTGGAGAATACATCTGATTCAGGGTCACCTCACTAAAAACTAGGTGACAAATCAATTTTTTTGTGACATATCAATAAATAAACGGCTTTTGATATGGACAAAGACAACTTAGGATTTTTAGATTTTTTCAATGAAGTTCCAGACCACCGAATAGATAGACAAAA
>JAKJJU010000048.1 GCA_021713295.1 Thiotrichales bacterium 19S3-11 | reverse complement strand
AGCATTATAATCATAAAAGGCCTCATCAAGCATTGGGAAACTATGTTCCATATGAGGTATATAAAGGTCTTAATAAATTACCTATGAAAAAGGTATGATATGTAGGACTGTAAGGGGGCATTTCAAACAGATGACTGTGCGAATTAAATATCAGGAAACTCTTATATAGACACTAACATTAAAAATATAAAAATAAAATAATCAGACATTAAATAGTTTGTTAAAATTGAAATAGATTTGATGATGATTTAATCCGTTTTGAATAGAAAATGTTCTGAAAGTCAGTCAAGTAGTTGAATATAAAATGACAATTTTTAGTAATATAAAGTTTGTTATATATTATTTTTAGCTAATGTTGATATAATGGCCTAAACATAATATCCGTTAGAGTATTTTGATGGTGGAAAATAAATCCTTACCTAAAATAAAACAGAGAAATAAATCAAATCTTATATTAGTGATCTCAGTTGTTTTCATTATTTTAGTGTTTTTAATTGCTGGCATTTTTATTGAAGTAAGTAACCAAAATAGAGATTATGTAGTAAAACCATACAATCAAAAAATGCTTACCGTTGAAACTAATGAGCTTATTAGCTCATTAACTAAAACAATTGAGTTAGATAAACGTCTACCTTTTTCGCAAGCTCAATTTTATTTTCAATCTTCCAAATTTGATTTGGCCTATCAGGCATTATTACCTTATGCCTTAGAAGGGAATTCAATTGCACAGTTAGAGGTCGGTTTTTTAAGAGAGTTTGGATTAGGGGTTAAAAAAGATCTACATTGTGCAGCCTTATGGTACTTTTTAGCAGCTAGACCTAACGTTTATAATGAACATGCTTATGCTTGGGGAGTCGATTATTATTTTGGTCTTTCAGGTAAGAAAAAAAATATGGCTAAAGCAGCACTATGGTTTCGAATGGCAGCGGAGTTAAGTAATGATCAATACTAGTTTAAATTGGAAAGATGTAATTGGTAAACAAAAGCAAAGTGATTATTTTCAAAGTGCACTACAATATAGTCTGAACGAGCGTAAAAAGGGTAAGCTTATCTATCCCAATGCGGATGATGTGTTTCAAGCCTTTGAACTAACTGATTTTGATAATTTGAAAGTAGTGATTTTAGGTCAAGATCCTTACCATGGCCCAAATCAAGCACATGGCTTAGCATTTTCTGTTAATAAAGGTATTAGGAAGCCTCCTTCGTTACTTAATATTTTCAAAGAATTACAGACTGATCTTGGAATTGAAATAAAAGACCATGGTAATTTATCAGACTGGGCCAAGCAAGGTGTATTTTTATTAAATACGGTGCTAACAGTTGAGCATAAAAAGGCACATTCGCATGCAAATAAAGGATGGGAAATGTTTACTGATGAAGTCATTAGAACCATTAATGATCATCATCAACATATTGTATTTATGCTTTGGGGTGCACCAGCACAAAAAAAAGCTTCCTTAATTGATCAGACAAAACACTGCATTCTAAAAGCGCCGCATCCGTCACCTTTATCAGCACATCGTGGTTTTTTAGGTTGTCGTCATTTCTCGTTATGTAATGAATATCTCAAAACTCACCAAATTGATCAGATTCATTGGTGAGATTTGATCAATTTAAATAGCGTAAGCCTTAATCACTTCCTTGTAATTTCTCTGACGATTGATTATAACGATAAGAAATAAAAATTCTATTTTAACTAAAAGGATTGAAATTTGTGGAATTATTGATTTTTGTAGTTATTTTGATACTTGCATTTGGGTTTTCCTGTTGGTTCGTTTGGCCACGCTATAGCTTATGGTGGCTGCTTCAATATCAAAGCTCTCAAGAATATGAGCCCAACTTTCATCATGTAAACTTTATCTCCGGTGAGGGTGCAAAAATTGTATTAGCATCACATGTTAATTTATTTATAGCCGTACTAATCAAAAAAATTGCACAAAGAAAAATAGTTATTGCCTTCGATACATTACCAAATACAGGATATTGGATTAATAAATTTTTAAGAAAGTGTCAGATTGAATTAATTGAAACAAATAAAATAAGTCACTGGGATAAGCAAGGTATATTAATTGTTGCAGAAGGTTATTATGAAAATATTAAGAATTTTTCGCTAGAGATTATACCATTAAGAGTTTGTGGTACACATCATGTACGTTATGCAAAAGAACGTAATATCAAGCGTTGGCTACATTTAAGTTTTTTTGAACCGCTTAACCATAACTTATCTAAATGTGAACGTAACGAGCTATTAGAAGACTATGATATTTATGCTTGGGAACATTATGTATCACTGATGCCCACGTTAGCTGAGTTATGGATTAATCAAATGAAAGCTCGAGCTAAAAAGTTAGTTGTTGCAGATTCAACAGGCATTGAGCTAAGTGGTCATAAAATGCTTGTTGCAGGTTTAACGATGTCAAAGTTTGTTGAACCTTATATGCGAGAGCAGGAACGTATTGGTATTTGTTTGCCACCAAGTGCCGGAGGGTCTCTTGCTATTATGAGTGTATTATTAAATGGTAAAACGATGGTGAATTTAAATTACACAGCATCATCAGACTCATTAAATGCAGCGATTGAAGAGGCTAATATTAAAACAATACTAACCTCTGGGCGTTTTATCGAGCAATTAAAGAAAAAAGGTTTCTTTTTAGAAGAGGTATTTAGTCAGTGCCGTATTGTGCTTTTAGAGGATGTTAAAGCACAAATTGATAAGCTATCATTATTAACTAATTTGCTTAGAGTTAAACTTTATTCTTCAGAACGTTTGATTCATAAATTTGTCCATAAAGTATCCATTGATCATACGGCAGTTATTTTATTTAGTAGTGGTAGTGAAGGTTTACCAAAAGGAGTTGAATTAACTCAAAAAAATATAATTGGAAATATCAAGCAATCAATGGTTTTACTAGAGCCAACTAGCGAAGATTCAGTTGTTAGTATTCTGCCAACATTTCATGCATTTGGCCTAACTGCAACCACATTATTGCCATTGGTAGAGGGGATTTTTATGGTATGTCACCCGGATCCAACAGATGGTGAGATGGTTGCAGAACTTATTGAAAAATATAGCTTAACTATGATTTGTGGTACATCAACCTTTTTTAGACTTTATGCACGGAATCGTCAAATTAATCCGAGCCAATTTGCAAGTTTGCGTTTTGTTGTTGCTGGAGCTGAAAAGTTGCAAAGTGAAGTTAGGGATATGTTTGAAAAACGCTTTGATAAGACAATTTATGAAGGTTATGGTGCAACAGAATTATCGCCTGTTGCTTCTTGTAATCAGACGAACACAGAAACGCTTAATAGAAATATTATTGGCTCAGTGGGGCGAAGTGCACCTGGCGCTAGATTTATGATTATTGATCCGGAAACACACCATGAATTAGCCCAAGGTGAAGCGGGTATGATTACTATGGGTGGCGTTAATGTTATGAAAGGCTATTTAAATAATCCGCAAAAAACAAAAGAAGTCATTTTTTTACGTAATAGAATACGTTGGTATATGACAGGCGATAAAGGTTATCTCGATGAAAAAGGTAATTTATTTATTGCTGACCGTTATTCAAGGTTTGCTAAATTAGCAGGGGAAATGGTCTCTCTAATGGCGGTAGAAGATGCTTTAAAAGCCTTGTTTGAATATGATGAAGATTACGAATTTTTGGCAGTTGCAACGCCAGATATTAAAAAAGGTGAAAAAGTATCGTTACTGTATAACTTTCAAATGCCAGCTGATGAGATTAAATCAAAAGTTGATGCATCGAATATGAATAATTTGTTAAAGCCACGAGAGTATTTTCATATTGATGAAATTCCAAAGCTAGGCTCAGGAAAATGTGATTATGGAAAGGCTAAACAGATTGTGCTTGAGAAATTAAGTCAATGTAACGCTAAGTGAGGCACAATGATTTTATCTTTTTTAGTCTTTATATCAATGCTATTGGCAGTTTTAGGTAATTATCGTAATCGTCTCTTATTGTATGCATTTAAACCATTAACGGTGGTTTTAATTATTCTATATGTACTCACTGCTACAGTAAAAAGTCAATGGTATGCAGATCTGATTGTTATTGGACTTATTTTTTCATTAATTGGTGATGTATTTTTGATGCTACCTCAAGATCGTTTTGTGTTTGGACTTATAGCTTTTCTGGTAGCGCATCTTATTTATATATTAGCCTTATATTTTCATGTTGTTTATTTTGACTATTGGTTATTGATACCGCTAATTGCTTATGGTGTTGGTATTTTTATTTATTTATATGCTAAATTAGCTGAATTTAAATTACCCGTTATCATCTATGTTTGCGTTATTTTGATTATGATTTGGTTTGCAGCTTGTTGGTGGTTTGATGGTGGGCCACTTGCTATTTTAGTGGGTGCTTTGTTGTTTGGATTATCTGATACAGTATTAGCAATTGATCGCTTTCGTTATACATTTAACTCAGCTCAGGCAATTATCTTAATGACCTACTTTATTGCGCAATATTTAATTGCAACCTCAGTAATGATTTAAGTTAAATTTGCTCTAATAATTTTGCTAGGGCTTGTGCTCTATGACTAATTGTATTTTTAACTTCAGGAGCTAGCTCAGCAGCACTCATTAAATGTGTTGGGACATAAAAAATAGGATCGTAACCAAAACCTTCTTCTCCTTGAGGTTTAGTGAGAATTTTACCATACCAATGTCCTTGTGTAATTAATGGATCAGGGTCTTTCTGATGTTTCATTAACACTAAAGAGCAGTGGAAATAAGCCTGTCGGTGTAGGTCTTCAACACCTTCTAATTCATCGAGTACGCGTTTGATATTAGCTTGGCTATCGCCGTGTTTGCCACTGTAACGAGCAGAATAAATACCAGGAGCTCCATGTAAATATTTAATCACTAAACCTGAATCATCGGCTATGACAGGTAAGCTTGTGTATTGTGCACAATGACGTGCTTTTAGAATCGCATTTTCGACAAAGGTTAATCCGGTTTCTTCAACATCTGGTACGTTAAACTCACTTTGAGGTAATACTTTAATATTGAGTGGTTTAACGAGCTCGTTTAGCTCTTTTATTTTACCGGTATTAGACGATGCAAAAACGATTTGTAACATATTGTATACCTATGTCAATATTTATAGTTATCTACATTAGAGGATTTTTTAGCTGATATCAAGCTATCAAGTGAACATATAGGCTGAACATAAAGTTGTAGTTGCGGCAACAAAGCTATAGAAGAGAAAATTTGATGTAGTATAACCCGTGCACTTTTGATCACTTGATTCAATAAGTTCTAAAGGTTTGGTTAAATAATCATCTAACTCATAAATATGCTTATTACCGAGCCCTTGATCACCTTTATTGGTATTTGCATAAATGGTTATGATTTCAGTTGTCGTTGATTTATCATACTGCCTTATAAGCGTGATAAACTCGTTAATATCATTGTCTAGTTGATGGAGTTTTTTTTGATAATAATCGTGATATTGGGGATTATGAGTATGTTGTTTTATTAGATTACGAAGCATTTCTGCTTTAGGTGAATAAACATGTTGAATATATTTGTTTGTCAAATCATTATAACTATCAGGGTGTTCTGTGATTGCTTGAAAAAGTTTATATAAGTTATCTGCATCATCGATATGATCTTGTGAGTTATCAGTATAAATAATTTTTGCATTAGGATTATTAGCGATTATTTTCAATAATGCATTATTTTTACAAGGAAATTGTTTATTATAAAACTCAATTTTTTGAGGGTCTAATTGGATATGATATTCATCGTTAAATAAGCCAATTAATGCTTCTTTGGTAAATTTACCAGCGGTAACAAAAGCTAATTTGCCACCAGAGGAAATAATAGTGTTCATAATTTTTTTCATGGCATGTGGAAATAACATATAAAATGGTGCTTCCATATTAGGATAATAATTTTTCCTAGCAATCCAAGGATCGAGACTCGCACGAATTGATCGATTAAGTCTCTCAGGTGAGATACTGAATAAAGTTTCATCAAGATCGAAGACAAATACGTTATTTGTAGCTGATTCATTTGCCATATTACCCCACCCCTATAAAAAACTATTGTTAACTTTAAGTCTAACAAATTATCTCTAGGAAATTCAAAGAATAAATATTACATAAATAATCAGAAATACAATAACTTATTTTATAAAAATAATTGGTATTAAACCAATAAACACGATAGCATAGATAAAAAATAGCCTTGGTTTTAGCATGATGTCATTACCTAAAATTAATAAGATTATACCCATTGCGCAAAGTAAATTATTTAATATAGAATCCGTTGATTTAACTTTTTCTAATGGGCAAAAACGAACCTATGAACGTTTGTCACCTCATCATCATCGTTCCGTAATGATTGTCCCAATGCTCGATGAGCAAACCATAGTATTGGTAAAAGAATATAGTGTAGGAATTGAAAATTATACGATTAGTTTTCCCAAAGGTGTGGTTGAGGATGAAGAAACTTTATTTGAAGGTGCTAATCGAGAAATGATGGAAGAAGTAGGTAAAGGTGCAAATCATTTTGAATTTCTAACTTCAATGATGTTATCACCAAATTATATGCGCCATAGCATTGATATTGTCATTGCAACTGACTTATATGATCAACAGTTAGAAGGTGATGAGCCAGAAAAACTAGAAGTAATTCAATGGAAACTAGAAGCGATTGATCAATTGATAGCACAACCAGATTTAATGGAAGCTAGAAGTATTGCAACCGCTTTAATTATGTGGAAACGTTGGATAAGTAAACTCAATCAAAGTTAAAGTTATCACTTATAGTACTGGTATCTGGGGGTAATAAGTCTTAAACTTAATGCATGCTATATTAAATTTAAAATGCTAAGTTGTTTTATGAAAAAAGTGACTAAACGTATTCTGTTAATTATCATTAGTGTTGTTGTTGGGTTAATTTTATTAGCTTTTATTGCATTTGGAATTCTAAATTATTATAGATTCTCACCATTGACTGGATATATTTCAACGCAGGCAAGCCAAGCATTGGGGCAAAAAGTTGTTTTAGACGGTATTCATGTTGGCTATTCATTTGACGATGGGCTATCTGTTAGCATCGAAGGTTTGTCACTAACACAAAAAGGCAATGACAAACAAGCTGAGCATTTATTGGCTGATGTTCAATCGGCTAAAATATCGTTTAGTTTATTGCCAATATTTAGTGGGAGTTTTAAATTAAATAGCTTAACTGTTACTAAAGCGGTGATTAATTATGATGCAACGAATCCATTGATTATAGCATCTAGCGAAGCGCAGCAAGCAGAAACAAAAGAAACGACAAAAGAGACGCCACAGCCAAAAGAAAAAGAGCATAAACCTTCTGAGGAAGCTCAAAAACAAAAACCGAACTTTTTATGGCTAAACTTATTACCAAAAATAGTGATTACCGATAGTAGCATAACCTATAAAAACCAACAGGCAACTTATCATCTTCAAATTATTAAACAAACGCTAATTAATACAACCAACAAAGCAAATAAATTTGACACTCAACTAGAAGGTGACTGGCTCTTTAACCATATCGGTATTGCAATTAATGGCCGAATTACAAGTACAGACTTAAAACAAAATGCAAACCTAAATCTAACGATAAAAGATGCTAGTAATAATCAACTGAGTGTTAACAGTAGGCTTTCTTATAATCAAGAAAATGAATTCATCTATCAATTAAATACAAATGGTGCTTTGACGAATTTAAAACAGTGGCAAACAGCCTTAGGTACAGAGTATCAGCAGATTAATGAACTGAATCAGCTCAACTGGCAGGGGAACTTTAGTTATGATAAAACAACGGCATTAAAATCTGAATTAACATTAAGTTCTAAATATAATAATTTAGATTACAAGGTATTGCTAAATGCACATTCTTTAGATAATAATCCCTCGATATTTCCACTGTCATTTACACTAAAAGCGATCGACAATGAAAGTAATCTTGATTTATCAGTTGATGGTTACATCAATGATAATAAAAAATCACAGTGGTTGAAAGCGGACGTTTTAGGCCAGTTAAAAGATCCGAAGAAGCTATTTATTAATGATCAGTTACCATTTAATCAACTGGCTTTAAATGCAACTATTATTGGAGATAATAACCAACTAAGCGTCAATGATGCTGAGTTTAAAGCAATCTATCAGAAAAAATTATTTTCACTTAAATTTAATTATCAGCTCATAAAATCTGATAACCATTTTCCAATGCAGTTTAGCTTTGATAGTAGCTATAACAATCATTCAATATTTCAACTAAATGGTAAAGGCCAATGGCCAATTGATACAAATAACTGGTTAAATGCAAAATTAAATTTAAATGCAGATCATATTCAACAATTGTTAAAAGATTTGAATATATCTACTGGAAACTATCAAGTTCAATCGGTTGATGCTTTAATAAATTTAAATGGTGAAAAACCTAATCAATTAATTGCAGATATTAAGCCAACTACAATAAAAGTTAATCAAGTTGAGGCTTTATTTACAGGGCAGTTAACCTCAGTTTTGAATAAAGAGAATCCTGCTTTAAACTATAACTTAAAGGTGCAGGTGAATCATAATGATAAAGATCAAAGTGCAAATACAGCTGAAACTAATTATATTACTTTAAAAGGCTTTGTATCTAATTATCAACAGTCATCCAATCAACCATGGTTTGATCTAATAGTTAATGGTCATATTGATAAATTAGCCATAATTCAACCATTAGTATTTTATCAATTACCACAATTAACAGATTTGAATATTGCGTTTGCTGCGCATTCTTCAGGTGATCAGCTGAAAGTTACTATTGATACGATGTCAGCTAAATATTTAGACCAGCTGTTATCATTAAAAGGCCATGGAGCTTATGGGATTTATCAAACGAACCGGCCTATTAATGGAGGGTTGTTTTTAACGTATTTAGCAGATAGTATCCAACTCAATGTAAGTGGATTTTGGGAAGAAAATCAAGGGGTTAACTTTAACTTATTAGCAACAATTGCTAATTTGAGCAAGTATGGGGCACTAGTTAATATAAAACTTCCTGAAGTTACAAATATTAATTTACGCAGCCAATTGTCAGTTTTTCCACATCAGTTAGTATTAAATAACTTAAGTTTGCAAGCTGGTGCGAACCAAAATCCATCATCGATACAATTGCAAGGTAAATATAATTTTAATAATCAGCTATTTAAAGTACTAATCAGTGAGCTTGATTTAAATGGACTAACGATCACAGGTAATGCAAGTGGCCAACTCAGTGATGACAATCGCCATTATCAAGGAACACTTAATGTTAGTGCTCGCTCGTTAAGTGGCTTTAATCAGTTACTGTACCGTTGGTTTAATTTTTATTTACCTCAATTAGAAAATGTAAAATTATCAACAGACTTTAAAGAAAGAAATCACCAGTTAAATGTTGTTTTAAATGCACAATCAGATAGTGGTGATTTAAGTGGGAATATACAGTGGAAGGTTGATCAATTAAAGCATCAATTATTAGCAAAGCTTAATAGCCAATCTATTAATCTATATGCTATCGAACAAGCGATGCATACGGCAAGAACAACGTTAAAAATAACATCGGATAGCTTAAGTTTAACTGATACAAGTGTACATCCTACCAATGAAGAAAAACACAAACAAGCTGAGGCAGTTAAAGCTCAGAAGGTTAAATGGCCACAATGGATGAACAAACCATTATCCGATTTATTAGAAACTTATCAAAGTGATATAAGTTATCAGATTAAGAAACTGATATTAGCCAGAGATGAAAAATCAGAAAATATTTTATTAAAAGCACAAACATCACCAGAAGGTGCATTATTTTCATTGACAGTCGATACGCTATTTAGTGGTAATGTTAACTTGGTTGGCAACTTAAAACCTGATCGTAATGCCAAAGGTAACTATCAACTTGATTTGAATGGTTATATTGGTATTTTGAATATTACGCCTGAAAACTTGTTATTGGATGATTACTTACCATTAGATAAAGGCTCATTGATGACTCAAATAGAAGCAACAAGTGATGGTAAGACAACGACAGATATAATTAGCAAGCTTAAAGGTAAAATGAAAATAGCTGGAGATTCATTAACGATTAAATTATTTAATAGTAAATCGGTCTTAGGTAAATTTTTGTTATTATTATCGGGAGATAAATTTTCTAAAGATGTAACGGTACCTTGTGCTTATACAGTATTTGATATTGATCAGGGGGTGTTAACGATTCAGGACTTGCTGGTTAATAGTAAAGGTGCAATTGTTACTGGTAAAGGTTCAATTGATTTAGTTAATCAACGAATTGATATTACACTAACACCAAAAGCTAAATTTATTAATTTAGCATCGATTGCATTACCAATTACGCTATCAGGTACATTTAGCAAACTATATATTTACCCAGAAACAACCGGTAGTGTAATAAAAACAGGTGCAGCTGCTGCTTTATTAGCAACTGGGATTGGTGCTGTTGGTTTAGTTGCAACTGAAGCAACTACAGGAACTTATAGAGCTTATAAAGATTATTGTAGTGGTGTGTTGGATAAATTTTGATTGAAACCCAGTGAGGTGTATAAGTGGTATGCCTTATTATTTGACCTTAAAACGTTTAGCACAAATTTTGTAATATTGTGTTGAGTAACTAATTGATTTAAAAACTTTTTTATTAATAGCTTGCCTAAGCCACTCGATTGTTTTTTAGGATCAATAACTAAGTTACTGATATGGCATTTATTATTTTTTAATTCACAGGATAGCATACCAATTATTTTTTCATCTTTATCAATTAATTTGTATAAACTCATTGTATCTGTATCAATGATTGCTTCAATTTCATCGATTGAAAAAGTTAGTGGCACATTAAATCCATTTGAATGTAACAGTGCTAAAGGTAATAAATCACTTTTTAAGGTAGTTTTAAATGTGTAATCGCTATGGTTAATTATATGATCCAGCTGAAAGGGCTGCTTGTGACAATAGACCATATTTATTACATCACTCATTAGATATCTCTATAAAGATCAGGGTTAATAACGGGATTAGTTAGACGCATTTCAGTATCATAAAATATATCTGAGCTTTTTCTTAAATGACTCGGAGAGACTAAAACTTCATCTTGGCGTTTTATATAGCGTAGGATACCACTTGTAATTTCATCGAATTGCATTGAATTAAACTTGCCATCTCTATAAGCTATTTCAACTAATTGCAATTGATCTTCCATGCAATGAATTTGCTCACTAGTCGGAATGTCAGACTTATCTGCTTGCATTTCTATAAAGTAAGCTCTAGAAGGGCATTTCCAAGTAGAAGCATAAGCACCTAGTGGTTTAGTTAAGTGGGCATCAGTTGTAGGATTATATCCTAAGTCTTCTGCTAATTGGTTGGTTAGTAACTGTGTCGCTCTTAAGAAGCTATCCTCGCCCATTTCTTCTCTAACAGTTTTACCGTATGTGGATAAAGTACCACTAGGGTTGTTGCTAGATGGTAATTCATCAAATAAGGATTCGTTTAATAAATTAATAGCTTTCTTAGTTGGGTTTTGAGATTTATGATTTTCCTTATGTCTAAATTCCATATTCAACCATTGGTTAACTTGTCCTCCACGATAAAGAAGATTCTCTACTTCAATATCAAAATATCCTTTTAAGCTTGGGTTTATTTCTAAAAATAAATCTATCGCAAGGAAGTATGATTTAACTTGTTCAGCAGTAACTAAACTTTCTTTAGAACCCGTTAAAAATTGATTCATCCTAACGTCATTTAAGGTTTTATTTTTCATTAACTTGCGAAACTGAATCAGTGTTTCAGAGGTAGTTGATTTTAGTAATTTAGGGTTATTGGTAATCACACTGTCTATTATATTAACTGTAGTAAATTGTCTTTTAATAGACAGTTTATGAGAACTTTTTGAAGCTAATGCTTGATATAACCCTGATTTTTTTAGCTTTTTATAATTTGCCCTTGATAGTTTATAGGCGTTATGTATTTGACGCGATAGTATTCTGCGCGAACTAGTTGAAAACATAAAGAAAGACCTTAAAGTGTTAATTGACTAGAATTAGTAGAGGAATGTCTTCTAGTTTGGGCTCGATAAAAGACAGAAGAACTTTCCTCTAAGTGACTAGGAGGTATTAATACTTCATCTTGTCGTTTTACATATCGCTTGATGCCGTTTTCAAAATCGCTTTCACTTATAGTGCGAAATACACCATCTCTTTTGGCTATTTCAAGTAGTTGTAGTTGATCATTAATACAATTCACTTGGCTGTTACTAGGGATTTTTGTTTTATCCGCTTGCATTTCTATGAAATAAGCTTTAGAAGGGCATTTCCAAGTTGAGGCATAGGCCCCAAGAGGCTTTTTAAGGTGCGCATCAGTTGTAGGATTAAATCCTGTAAAGTTTGCTAATTGATTCGTTAACAGCTGTGTCGCTTTTAAAAAACTAGCTTCTCCCATGATTGCTTTTACTTGTTCACCATAGTCAGTTAAAACGCCTAGATCAGTTTTAGTTGGTACTATTTTAAAGAGTGCTTTACTTAATAATTTAATGGCTTTTTTTGTGGAATTATGACACTTGTATTGTTCATCATGTCGAGTATCAATCGTTAACCAGTTTTGTAAAGGGCTGCCGCGATAAAGTACTTTTTCCATTTCTACACTAAAAAATGCCTCATACTCTGGGTAGTTATCAACAAACCTTTCTAAAAATCGAAAACTTGCTTTCATTTGCTCAGCAGTAACTAAATTTTCATTAGAACCGGTTAGGAATTGATTAATATCAACATCATTAAGAGTTTTTGACTTCATGTGACTTCTAAACTCTACTAATTGATTAAAATTATTTGTTTGCACTAAAATTGGATTATTATTAATAACGTTATCTATAACATTTAGCCCAGTGAAAGAGTGCCTAACGCTAAGGGTTGAACGATGTTTTCGATTGCGTCTTCTTCTTCGAGATACTTTTGATAGCATAAAAACTCCCTAAAATAGTGCGATTATTATTTATTTGATTTATTAACCTAACATAATAATGTATTATTAAATTAGATTCAAAGTGTTTTATATTTCATATTTGATTGTTCAAGAGATAATATAAATCAATGAGATAAGATATGATATTATGTGTGATTATTTCACTTTAAACGCGATTACTGAACGCTAATTAATACTAATTTTATACGCTATTACTTTATCAAGTTAGCATAGTTTTATTTATAAACTAAACTATAAGAGGGTAAGATTTTATTATTGGGGAATGTCTTATGAGTAAAACTAAGTCTTTCAATTTTCGTAAATTTTTTAGACTATCTGTTATTGTTCTATTTGTTTTTATTGCTTCTGTCATTGCACTAAATACTTATGTTTATGGTGCAAAAGATAGTAAAGATTCAAATAGTAATGTTATTACAACTGAAGAGGTAGTTAATGCACAAACAGAGTGGGCAGCTGGTATTGTCGAGATTGGAAAAGCGTATGCAGAAAATAAAGATTATGCACAGATAGCCAAGAATTTAATTGATAAACTATATGCCTATGACTATGGAGAAGGGATTGTTTTATTTAAACCAACTAAAGCAGCTGATGTACCATTTAGAATAACCAAAAAATCAGCATTGTCATATTTTATTGATGGCAATATAAAGCATGATGAAGATGATGGATTTGCTATTCATCCATGGACTAAGGTTGTGTTTAATGATGATAAAATAATGTATTTTCATGGAGATATAGCAATAGCCATGGGAACTTATTCTTTTACTGATACGAAAGGGGATGTGACTAAAGTTGAGTACACTTTTGGTTATATAAAACCGCCTCAAGGTCAACTTAAAATCGTATTACACCATTCATCATTACCTTATAAAAGCAATTAAATGGATATAAATCAGTGAAACAAAAGCACTAACGCTGCAGTAGATGATCTTGCGCAAATAATTGATGAAGTTTTATCAGATGATCTAGATATTAATACTCTTTTTATATTTATAGCTAACTCAGTATAATATGGTCTTATTTAAACAGTTCATCAATTGTACATTGTAACCTTCTTCTTAGTTTTTTCTTTTTTGCCCACTGTCTTTCAATAGAATTTAAATCAGGTGAGTATGGCGGTAGGTATTCAATAACATGGCCAGATTGCTCTATCAGAAGCTGTGTATC
>JAKJJU010000047.1 GCA_021713295.1 Thiotrichales bacterium 19S3-11 | reverse complement strand
ATTTTTGGTTAAGAAACAAGCGACAAACTGAAACTCAATTTATCAATGAATTATTTGGTGTTTATGCAGCCTAATTGTATCTGAATGAAGGCATTTTATAACTTTCGGAAATAGTTGCAACAGAGCCGGTTAGGGTATAGCCAAAATACACATTGAAGAATAAATATACTTTCAAATTATCAATATTCAAATAAGTCCATAAGTTAAGTTCAACTCTAAAAAGCTGTTAGAGTAAGTTAAATTGAGCTAATTTGTCAAAGTTGCAACGAAGCAGATAATTAATAAATTCAAAACCACTTGAGGAGTTATCAAACGCATTATAATCATGGGTATAGAATAGTTCACAATTAAAAGCTAGTATTTATAGATATATCTTGACAAGTTAGGAGCATCATATAATGAACAACAAGGAGTACACTTTATTAATAAATAAGGTAATTCTTGCATTTATTCTATATAGAACTGGTCATAGATCAGTTTTGATAGAAATAGGGTTAAACAAAATTTTATTTAAATATGATGGTGAGAAAACCATTGAAAATTATATACATTCGCTTTCAAACGCACATGGACACTATAGTAATCAAAATACGCTATATATTTCAAATAGTTCTACTAGCAAAGATAATATTTGTTTTGAGTTTAATGATAATAGCATATTTTTATCAAAAAATGACCTATCCATAAAAGAAATACAAGATTTAAAAGACAAGTTTTGTTATGTTGCAACAAATTTTGATATACATAAAAAGCTCGATAAAACAATCTTGTCTGATATGTCAGCAGACAAGATTTTTAAAAAAAATATAACATTTTTTAATGGCAAAATTCCCTTTTTGCCATTGCAAATTTATAATAAACTTAGCGCTGATAAAGAGTACACTGCTTTAGTTGATAGTACTAATAAAAACTACTCTAATAAAGATCTACTAGAGTTAGTAAATAAGGCATATGTTTTTCTTGAAAAGAGTAATTTAGAAAATAATTCTGTGATTGTACTTCACGGAAAACTTGACATCATGATGATTGCTTCATCAATAGCAATATGGATTAAAGGCTTCACATTAGTACTATTAGACAGTCAGTTAAATAATGAGCGAAAAAACCAAATCTTGTCATCTGTAAAACCATCCCTTATTATTTCAACTAGCTACAAAGGTTTTAATTATAATGAGGTTACTTTTAAAACTATTGAGTTACTAGATAGTTCTGTATTTCCAGCACTTAAAGAGCCTGATAATTGGCATAAAGTCTCTGCATACATTACATTCACATCAGGCTCAACAGGAAAACCTAAAGGTATATTAGCTTCCCACGCGGGCTTTTCACATTTTATAAATTGGCAAGTACAAGAGTTCAATATAAATAAATCAGATAAATGCGGCCAATTTACTGCCTTAACTTTTGATGTTATTTATCGGTCTATTTATGCTCCCTTACTAGGTGGCGCAACCTTATTTTTATCACCCTATGATGTTTCACAACCAGTGGAAATAGCTTCTTGGTTATCTAGTAATAAGATAAGTATGTTTAATATTGTTCCCACAATACTAAATTTCTGGTTAGATACAACTGATATTAAAAAATTACATCATTTAAGATATATATTTAGCGCAGGTGAAAAGCTAACTAACTCATTGTTAAAAAAATTAAAATTTAAATGGAATTATGACTCATATATTATAAATTTTTATGGACCAAGTGAAACAACTCTAGCCAAATTTTATAAAAAAATATTAAATACCCAAAATTTCACTCAAGAGATTATAGATGTAGGCCATCCTATTCCTGATACTCATGTTTTTATCTTTAATGGCTCTGTGAAATGCGCAGTAAATGAAATCGGCGAAATTTTAATTAGAACACCATTTAGAAGCTTAGGGTATTTGAACTCTGATAATAATAGCTTTAAAGCTTTAGACTTTGATGGTTCGACAGATATTTATTATTTTACTGGCGACTTAGGTAAGATAACACTAGATGGTAACCTACTGATACTCGATAGAGTTGATAATCAAATAAAAATTAATGGAATACGCATTGAGCTAGGCGAAATAGAATGTATAGCTTCACAAAGTAGCAGCGTTAAAGAAAATGCAGTTATATATTACGATAACCAAATTATTCTCTTTTTAGTGCCGAATACTGATTATGAGAAGGAAAAATTAGAGAAATTTCTAGAAAGTAAACTACCTCAGTATATGTTACCTCAATGTATATTGATTAAAAATAATCTGCCTAAAAATAAAAATGGTAAGCTAGATAGAAAACAACTACTTGTTGAATATAAGTCAAACTTAAATAACAATACTTCTTCACACAACTTAAATGCAAAAGAATTAACTGTTCAAGAAATAAAATTAATAACAATTTGTCAAAATGACATTAATATCAATATTTATGATACTGGGGAAAGCTTTTTAAAGCTCGGATTCGACTCATTATCCTTAATGAGGCTAATAGTTGAAATTCAAAAGCAATTATCAATAAAGCTAACAATACAAGAAGTCTATCAACATAATTCAATACATAAATTAGCTAACAGACTGAATGAAAAAGAAGTTGAATCTAATAGCATAAAGTTAGAAAAATCTACAGATAAACAAAAATTTCCTGCCACGGATGCGCAAAAAAGAGTCTATTTTTCAACTGAGGTTGACCCTTCTGGCAAGGCATATAATATTATTTCTGCCTTTAGAATCAAAGGAAAATTTGATACTTCTAAATTTGAAAATGCTTTAAATGTGGTTGTAAATTCAAATAATATACTCAAGAGTCACTTCATATTTGAGAACGATAAGCTTGTATTAGAGGCGTCTGATCATCATAAGTTAAACCTCTTAAAAAACAAAATTTCAGAAAATCAAATGCAAAATCAGATTCAATTACTTAATCAAAAATTTAATTTAAGACAAGGACCTTTATATATATTTGCTTTATTTGAGATAAACTCAAATGAGTTTATATTCGCGTACAACATACACCATAGTATTTTTGATGGGCAATCCCACCAGATTTTTTTACAACAAATTTGGGATTTCTATTTTTATGATAAAACACCAATCATCAATTATGATTATAAAGATTACGCATATCATGAAACAAAGTTTATAAATAAAGACCGTGATAACTTAGATTATTGGCTACATCAACTCAAGAATGTCCCTATACTTGAGTTACCTACAGAGCAACCCCGCTCTATTGAAAAGAATTACAATGGGGATCTGATAAGTATAAAGGTTTCTGATGAACTTCAATCCAGGTTATCTGATACGGCGCTTAATGCAGGAATAACCGAGTTTACATTGCTAATGTCTGCATTTTCTCTACTTATAAGAAAATACTCAATGCAAGAAGATTTTGTTATTGGTGTACCGGGTATAGGTAGGTACTTAACTGAATTTCAGGATATGATCGGGATGTTTGTAGATACTCTTCCCATAAGGGTCCATCCACAAGGTGACAAATCATTCATTGATTTTTCAAATGAAATTCATAGTAAAATTTTAGAAGCATTAGACCACGTTTATCCATTTAACAGCATTATTAATAAATTAAAAATTAAACAAGAAGGTGGAAGGAATCCTCTTATTGATGTGATGTTTACATTTTGGGAAGGGGCAACAAATTTTCAATTAAAGAATTGTGCAAATATTGAATCTAAATCTATAAGGAGCATTCATAATCAGACATCTAAGTTTGATATTTTATGTTATTTAGATGTCAATGATGACGGCTGGTTCATTAATTTTGAATATGATGTAAATCTATTTAGCAATAAATTTATTGAAAGAATGCTAAATAACTTTTTGGTAATATTAGAAAATATACCCCAATGCGATACTAATACAAAGATAAAAGAGATAAACAGTATCACTGATTTAGAAAAAAATCTCATTCTGAATAAATTATCTTACACCGAGTTTGAGTTAATAAGTGATATTAGTTATGTAAACCTTTTTAACGATCAGGTTAATAAAACACCAGATTCATTAGCGACGGTTGATAACTTAAGATCGTTAACTTACCAAGAGTTACATTTATTATCCAATATCATTGCCAAAAAGCTTAGTAAGCTTGGAGGTAAAAGTGACTTCATACCTATTTATATGGAGCGAAGCGTGTACATGACGGCGTCTATCATAGCAATATTAAAAAGTGGTATGGCTTATGTTCCAATAGACCTCGATTACCCTGAAGAAAGAATTATGTATATTCTTCAAGACTGTGGTGCTAAAACAATCATAACTACTGGTAACAGCTTAAAACAATTTAAAGGTATTGGTAATAAATTTGATTTAAATATTATTTGTGTTGATGAGCTAAATATCGAGAATAAAGAGTTTATCTATGTCGACGTTAAGAATGAAGACCCATTTGTTTTGTTTTATACATCAGGGACAACAGGTAATCCAAAAGGAGTAATTCAAAATCATCAAGCGCTTGTCAACTTTGCTAATTACGAAAACACATTAAATGAGATAACTGAAAAAGATAATGTTGCATTTTATTCTAGTTTTGGTTTTGACGTATCAATGTGGTCATTATTATTACCCTTATTAAAAGGAGCTACAAACTATATTGTACCGGAAGAAGTTAGATTTTCTTTGTATGATCTCAATATTTATTTTGAAAGGAATGACATAACAGTTGCATTACTTCCTACTCAATTGTGTGAAAATTTCATGATGCTAATTGAGAATAAATCACTCAGGCTGTTGTGGACAGCAGGAGAAAAGTTAAAAAAATATACACGTAGACCTTATAGGCTGATAAATGGTTACGGACCTACCGAATATACAGGCTGCACTACACGATTTGAAGTCATACAGTCATATGAAAATGTACCAATAGGTAAGCCTTTGGGTAATACTTGGGTTTATTTGATGTCTCAATATAACGAACTACAGCCAATTGGTGCAAATGGAGAGCTTTGTATTTCAGGTGTTCAACTTTCTCAGGGATACCTAAACCTACCTGAAGAAAATAATAAAAAGTTTATATGCAACCCATTTGCTAAAAATGAAATCAATAAAAAACTATACAAAACTGGCGATATTGCTAGATGGCAGCCTAATGGCAACCTAATATACTTGGGACGATTAGATGATCAAGTTAAAATTAGAGGTTACCGTATAGAAATTACTGAAATAGAAGCCTGTTTGACTTCAGTTACCGAAATTAAGGAAGCTGCTGTTCTAGCAAAAACAGATCAGTCAGAAACAAAATATTTAGTAGCATTTTATACTAGCAAAAAAAGTTTATTAGTTAATGATATAAAAGAAAAATTAGTTCGAAAAATTCCTAAATATATGATCCCAGAAAAGTTTATTTATCTAGAGAAAATGCCAATAAATACTAATGGCAAAATTAATAAAAAAGAGTTAGACAGCATTGATATTAATATATCAGCAAAAATATATACTAAACCTCAGACAGACACAGAAAAATCATTAGCAAGCATATGGTACAAAATATTAAAATCAACAACTAAGATTAGTCGTGACGATGACTTCTTTGATTTAGGTGGTGATTCGATCAAAGCTATTATGATGAATGCCCATATAAAAAGAGACTTAGCTTGCACCATCCCAATTAAAGAAATTTTCAGAAACAGTACACTATCCGAATTCTCACAAATTATAGACGAGCAGTTAAAACAAGGAAAAGATTTCTTGGATTTAGCTTCACACGATAAGAAAAATCTCTACAAAGAATTCCCTTTGACTGATGTTCAGCAAGCATATTTAGTTGGTAGGTCAGATATTTTTGAACTAGGAGGAGTTTCTACACATGTCTACAGAGAGGATACCTTTGAATACTTAAATATTGACAAGCTCAATAAGGCCCTTAATAAATTGATACAAAGACACCATGCTTTACGGTGTATTTTCTCTCTAGAAAAAGGAACTCAATGTTTTTTAAAAAGTGTACCAATTTATGAAATCAAATATCAGAATTTAAGTGGGTTAAATCTATTTGATCAGGAATCTGGACTCAAGCAATGGCGTACTCTAATGGCAAATCAAGTATTCAATGTAAATACTTACCCATTATTTGAATATAGAGTCACACATTTATCAAATAGTTACATTTTGCACTTTAGTTTTGATGCATTGATAATGGATGCTCATAGTATGAGATTTTTCATGCAAGAGTTAACTGCACTTTACAATAATCTAGAATACGAACTAGAGCCAATAGAAATCACATTTAGGGATTACATACTTGCTTTTGATAGACTAAAGCAATCAAAAAGATATGAAACTGATAAGACTTATTGGCAAGCTAGAATACCTGAGTTACCATTAGGGCCAGAATTAAAAACAAGAATTTTACCTGATCAAGTTAAGGATAATACTTTCTCTAGAAAGACCAGGCAAATACCTAAAGAAATATGGAGTGTAATTAAAGAAAAGATTAAAGTTAACAAAATATCTCCTACAGTGCCTTTTTTATCTCTTTATGGTGATGTTCTGGCTAAATATAGTATAAATAAACATTTTCTAATAAATTTAACTTTATTCAATCGAGAGCCTATTCATGAAAATATTGACTCTGTACTTGGCGACTTTACAACTTTAGAGCTATTTGAGTACAAAAGAGAAAAGTCAGTTATTATAGATAAGTTCAAAGCTACTCAAGATATTCTCTGGGATGATTTGACTCATGTTTTATATTCTGGACTCTCAATACAAGCTGATTTAAATAGATATTATTCACTTGGCATGGATAGTTTAATAGCTCCAGTGGTGTTAACTAGTTTGCTGGGTATGAAATATCATGATGATAAATTTTTATCAGACTGTTATAAGGGAAGAACATATGCAATAACACAAACTTCCCAAGTTTGGTTAGATAATAAAATTTATGAAAAAAATGAGGAGCTCATTATTGAGTGGGATTTTGTTTCAGAGCTGTTTGATCATGATATGATTGATAAAATGATAAACATTTATCACAATTCTATAATTCAACTTTTTGATAAAAATTGGTCAAAAGATATCATTACTCTCAAATCTCCTCAAAGAGATATAGCTATAATGAGAGCCGTAAATAAAACTTTTAATAAAAATGTTTTACCAAATGAGAATGAAACCCTTCATGGCGCTTTTATAGAAATGGCTAAAAAATTACCAAATAATTTAGCTCTCATAGATGGAGAAAATCAGTATACCTATCAGCAAATTTTAGATCAGGTTATAAGCGTGTCAAAAGCTCTTATACATAGCGGACTAAAACCCCAAGATAAAGTTGTCATATACTTTAAAAGGAACTATAAATTAGTGCCATCTTTGCTTGGAATTATGGCATCTGCTGGTGTATATATTCCCATAAATATCAAATGGCCACTATCCCGCTTAGATGATATTGTCGAAATATCTGGTGCTCGATTTATAATTACAGACAGAATTGGATTTGAAACCTTAGGTAGAAATTTTAAAGCATCCAAAAATATTGAGATATTAGTTTTTGAAGATTGTATAGCTGAATCTAGTATTTTTCTAGATTTTCCACGAGTTGATATTCATCAGCTTGCGTATATTATTTTCACATCTGGCTCTACCGGAAAACCTAAAGGAGTAAAAATAAGCCATTATGGTGCTATGAATACGATCAAAGACATTAATCAACGTTTTGGAGTCCAACAAAGTGATAGAACCTTAGCACTATCTAATATAAGCTTCGATTTATCTGTATATGATATATTTGGAGCGCTGGCATCTGGGGCAACTGTCGTTATTCCGCCTGATGATATTACAGATAAACCTCTTGAGCTGTTAAATATTATAACAAAACACAATGTTACTATATATAATAGTGTTCCTGCCATTATGAATATCCTCACTCATACAGCTCAGCTTAAAAACATAAAGAGTCAGGTTAGAGTCGTTTTATTAAGTGGTGATTTCATACCGTTAAATTTACCGAAGAACATAAAAAAAGTATTACCTAAAGCAAAAATAATCAGCCTTGGTGGGGCAACAGAAGGGTCAATTTGGTCTATATTGTACCAAATTGATAAAGTTAATAAATCTTGGAGAAGTATCCCCTATGGCAAGGCTATGTACAATCAAGGCATGTGGGTGGTTGATGAAGAATTACAGCACTCTCCCATAGGAATACATGGTGAAATTTGTATTACAGGTGCTGGCGTTGCCAAAGGTTATATTGGGGATGATGAGAAAACAAAAAAACATTTTGTAACTGATGATAGTAATATGTATATTTATCGCACGGGTGATTTAGGTGTGATGCACCCTGACGGTAATATTGAAATTCTTGGACGAATTGATAACCAAGTCAAAATTAATGGATTTAGAGTAGAATTAGATGAAATTCATTCCCAAATAAATACTGTAAAATCAGTCAAAAATTCTGTTGTTAGAATTATTGAGCACTCTAAGACTAACAAAGAAATTGTTGCTTATATAGAACCATATATCTATGATTCATCTGAGTTTAAGCTAGCTAAAATTGGTATCAGAAAAGACTTAAAAAATAACAAAGTACATAAGCTATTGCAAAATAATAATCCATCATATCTTGAACAAGCTTTTATCAGAAAGAGCTATAGAAACTTTACTCACCAAGAACTCAACTTTGATCTTATTAATCAATTGATTAGCCAAAAACATAAATACTCTAACGCCCATCAAATGAACTCAGACATACTTATTGAGTTAAGTGAAGTATTGAATATTTTAAAAGCTTACAATAATGACTATACAATTGGATTAAATAAGTATAGATATCCATCAGCTGGTGGCCTTTATCCGATAAGAACCTATGTTTATATACCAAAAAAGTACGGCGAATCACTCTCCGGACATTATTACTATCATCCAGAAAAACATTCATTAATTCTTCTAAAAGAGTGTGATACTCAGCAATCTAATGACCTTTATTTCATCTTTAATTATTATAAGCCTGCCATGGAAAAGTATTACTTTGACAGAAGCAAAGCTTATGCAGAATTAGAAGTTGGCTACATAACACACCTTCTGAGTAAGAAAATACCTATTGCAAAAGTAAATCAGAAGGAAGTTTTTAATGGTTTTGATGAAGAAGAAGTAAATGTTGCCACTTTTAAATACCAAGCTAGCAATTCAGGTATAAGAGAAATTAAAGCACCAAATAAAATGATTGTCTTACAAAAAGATAAAAAACAAAATTTAATTGATTGTTACTTGTTAAATAACTTTCAGGTAAAAATACATGAGAAAATAATAATGACTGATTTTGGCCAAACTGCTGGAAATGAGTTTATATTATCAGAGGCATCTACCGTATTACTACCCTGTGGCTATGATTATGTTGAAATTGGGGAATGGACTCAATATATAACAGAATACTTACTATTAAGTGACATTGGCAGCTGCCTATTTGGTGTATTTGACATTGGTGAGGATTTAGGAAGAACTTTTAACCAAAGAAATTTTAGTACTTCGATTGTTTTAGGTTACGTCACAGAAGAACAAAAAAACTCTTTGCATATTGAGCAAAATAAAAAAGATGATTCAAAAGAAGATACAATAATATCTCATATAAATAAGCACCTGAATAATACTCTTCCTTATTACATGAAGCCAAAACATATTATTAAGCTAAAGGAAATACCTTTAACAATAAATGGTAAAATAGATTTTAGAGCATTGCCTAAGATAGAAAATTTAAAAAATAATAATAACTATATTGAGCCTAAAACAGAATATGAAAAACAAATTTATAGAGTTTGGAAGGAGTTGCTTAAAATTGATAAAATAAGTATTAATGAAGATTTCTTTGCAATAGGAGGCAATTCATTGCAAGCAATTATGCTGGCTCTAAAGCTAAGCAATTTTTTTCAAAGAAAATTACCTACAAATTTTGTCTATGCAAATAAAACAATAGCTAAACAAGCAAAAGCTAGCTTAGAGTTTTTAACTCAGCCGACGATAGATTACTGTGATTTAAATAGTAGTGATTCAGATAATCTTTTAATACTATGTCATCCTTTACCGAGTGGCTCAGAATCTTATTATGAATTAGCTCAAAAAATTAGTAAAAGCACAAAAGTCATAGGTGTTAATAACTACTTTATAAATTATTTTGATAAAATTAGTGCAGAATCAAATGAAATAATTAATTTTTATTACGCTGTTTTAAAAAGAATTATCAAGGAAAACTCAAACTATCAAATTTATCTTGGCGGTTGGTCATTAGGAGGAAACATTGTTTTATATTGCTATGAGAAGTTAAAACAAGAATTTGATAATTTATCTAGTTATGTCATCTTGTTTGATACTATAAATACTTATGGAGAAAAAAATACATCAAAAGACCAAGTTATTGAATATACAAAAGAAGATCCTATAGCAGAGAAGTTTATGGCGGGAGGATTTTCACTCGAACAATTTACAAAATTTATGAATAGAACAACAAGTTTTTTAAATGATATCCAAATTGATAAATCAGTGGCTGATTTACTTTTATTCAAATGCTTGGAAAAAATTGAAGGTCTTTATTCAGATGATAAATTCAACTGTTATGCTAATATTGTTAATAAAATTAAGCTTATAGAATTAGATGCAAATCATATTAGCATTCTAATTGAAGAAAAATATATAAAATTTGTTTCTAATAAATTAATTGAATTTTTAGATAAATAAGGCTTTACAATGAAAGTAATTTCCATCCACAAAGAGTCTGAAATTAAGGACTTTTATCTAAAAGAACTAATTAACAATAAAGTTTTTAATCACTCTTTATATTACCTAAGTGACAAAATATCAGATTATAATGACCGTAGAAAAAATGAATATGATAATAAATCTATCGAATCTACTTTCTTTAAGAAGCATCTTGGAAGTCAATTAAATAATATAAGCTTTATTAGCTTAGGATGTGGAGATTCAATGCCTGAATATCATCTATTAAATGAGTTATCAGAGTTTGGTATAAAATATTATGCCATCGATTGCTCTGAGTATATGCTGAAGGAATCTCATAAAAACCTTAAAGAAATTAAGTTAAAAAAAATTCATATATTAGCTGATTTTATTAGGTGTCAAAGTTTTGGCAGGCTGGTAACTGATTTTGATTTGAACAAAAAAAAGCTGTTTATAATGAATGGAGGGACTTTTGGGAATTTTTCTTTAAATAAAGTAGACCATATTTTAAGTTTTTTGAATAAATCTGACTATATCTATATAGATATTGTCAGCTATACTACGAAAGAAGAAGTTAACAAACTAAATACAAGATATGAGGATACTATTAATCACTCTGATGAAGTATTTAAAACATTTTTTGAAACATTAGGCATTGACCATTCAAAGGGAAAATTTATTCTTGATAAAAGCGTAAATAGCTTGCTAGGCGCCATAAACTACCATTTTAAATTTATTCCTATATCTAGTATTGAAAAGTATAACATAGGAAAACATAGCATAGATGTTTTAAACATATTTGCTTACGAGGAAAAATCTCTAATAAAAATGTTCAAGGGTAAAAATTTTGAATTTATGGGTGCCCTAGAAACGAGCAGAAACACTTTTAACAAAAAATACTTATTTAAAAAAGGATAAAAAGTGAATAATGATTATGTGGTCATAGTTGATGCCTTTTCAGGAGGGAAATATCTTACCCAAGTATTGTCTAAAGCAGGCTTTCATCTGATACATCTTCTAAGTGAAGAAGGTGCTCAATATTATAAAGGTCATCCAGAAAGCGTTTTTTTTGTAGAGAAGCTTGATCTAAAAGCTAGAAACATTAAAGATATTTTAACTGATCTATCTAAATACAATGTAAAGGCCGTAGTTCCTGGATGCGAATCTGGAGTATATACAGCAGAGCTGCTTTCAAACAAGCTCTCATTGCCAAGCAATGAGATGTCTACAAGTCAAATTAGAAGAGATAAAGCATTGATGCAACAAGCTATTAAAAGCAACGGTTTGAAGTCAATAAAAGAGCAAGTTATTTGTGAAGATAGTATCAATGAGATTTTATCAAATTTTGATAGCTATCCTGCAATTATAAAAACGATTGATGAAGGTGCATCAATAAATGTTTATATGTGTACTAACAAAGTTGATGCTTTCAGAATAATTAATAAATTAATCAATAGTCAGAGTGTTTTTGGAAAGCCAATCAAAAAAGTTCTTATCCAAGAAAAACTGAACGGTATAGAGTTAATTGTTAATACGATATCTACTAAAGGAAGTCACTTTATTACAGATATTTGGAAATATGAGAAGACATATATTGATGGTGGAGGAGTAATTGCTGATCTTGTTATATTAGATGACCTATCATATTCTGAGTCATTTTACGAATATGTTTACGGCTCTTTGGATGCAGTTGGTATAAGCAACGGTTTATCACACATGGAACTATTTAATGATAATGACAGCTTCACTTTAGTAGAAGTAGGAGCAAGAATTATGGGTGGAGATTTTGACGCTAAATTATGGAATACAGTAACAAGTTTAAGCCAAGCTGAAGCATTATCAATGCATTTAAAGGGTGAACACTTAACTCAAGATCTTTTCTATAAAAAAGCAAACTGTTGTTTACTATTATACCCATCTTATACTGAGGGAGTTATAAGCGAGATTATAGATCTTGGAGCTGCTCTTAAAAATTGCACTAGTGTCCATAAATATGAGTGTTTTGCTAAAGTCGGAGATTATTTGCAAATTGCTAAGGATGATAGAGGTCCATACATTGCTATGGTTATACTGATAAATACTGATGAATTTGAATATAGGAAAGACTTAGAATATGCTAAAACTTTAAGAAAGCAATTGGTAAAAATAAGCTAATGCAAAACAAAAGTTTGTGTTGTTTGATCCTCTTATGCTTCATTGATGCATTAGGATCAAGCATGGTTTTACCCCTGCTGCCAGAAATTTTTTACAATAAACATAACGGACTACTCATAGGCTGGAGTGCTCATGAGTTCTATTATGGATTGGTTATTTTTTTAGCTGGTTTTGGTACATTTCTGGGGATGCCTATAATGGGGGCAATTGCTGATAATATTGGTGAGAAAAAAACGTTGCTGATTGGCATATCATTATTATGTTTCAGTAGCTTAATTGCAATTATATCCCTTAGGTATAATTTGTTAATACTTTTTTTGATGTCACGGTTAATATATAGTTTTGCAGCTGGCAACTATTCAGTTGTTAATTCCTTAACAGTAAAGTTAAACTCTAATGTTGAGAGAAGCTTAGTTTTTAGATTTCCTATATTAGCTTTTTTATTGGGCTTGACTCTAGGCCCAGTAATTGGCGGCTACATAATATACTGGCTAAACTCATTTATTTACCCTTTTATATTATTATTCCTGCTAGGGCTATTTAATTTTGTGATGATACTTGCAGTATTGAAAATTAAAGGTACTAACAATAAAAGGCATCACCAAGGCAATAAGGTAGCAATTCTTAATAAATTTAAAAGTATATTTTATATTTTTACCAAAAAGAATATCCTAATGGTAGTTGTTGTTTTCGTTATTATATCTTGTGCACAAGGTATTTATACCCAGTCTATAGCTATAGTTCTTAGTCAAAGTTTACATTATGACGTAAAAATGATTAGTAACTTTTTCACTACAATGGCGGCAGCCACTATGATTTCAGTGTTATATATTCAACTTAAAGTTAATAATATATTTAAAACCATATATCAAAGAATATTATTATCTCTAGCAATTCTCTCTTTTATGTTTCTGATATTAACTTTCTTTATTTATGTAAAGCTAATATTGTGGGCTGTTTTTATAATAATATTTATTGTTTCCTCAATATTAACTACTAATTATTATGCTCTTATTTCATTAAAAACTGTTAATAATGAACAGGGTAGGATTTTCGGGGGAATAGGCCAAGTTCAGTATATTGGTTACATGTTTGGAGGGGTTGTTATAGGTGTTAGTGATCATATATCAACATCCTTTCTTACTCTGATCCCATTGGCATTGTTTTGTTTAGCTTTTTTATGTGTACTTATAATTACACTTTACACATCTGAAATGACTACAGGAGGTAATACCTAATAGGCCTAGACCTAAGGATCAGACTCTGTTGCAAAAAATGTCAATTATCTAAACTTGCTAACCTACAATCGTTGTATTATTTTTGTACATGCTATCTAATCCTGTTATAATTTACAATATAGCTGGTTCGTTGAGGGAACATTACCAATTAAAGGGAATCTATATCATTGCACTAGCGAGCAAGCTCAAATTAGATTGAGAAGCCCATGTGTTTTTGCGATTTGCCGACTTAAATTATCTATCCTCTTCAACCAGTTATACATATATTAATTCACACTACAGGACAGTAATAGCTTAAGTTATTGATTTTAAATTGAACTTATGCAATTTTATAATTGCGAAAAAATAAAAAAGAACGAGTCCAATGAAAGCCATCAAACAACTACAGCTATTACTAGG
>JAKJJU010000046.1 GCA_021713295.1 Thiotrichales bacterium 19S3-11 | reverse complement strand
ACTTGCATGTGTTAAGCATGCCACCAGCGTTCAATCTGAGCCAGGATCAAACTCTTCAGTTTGAATCTCAAATTTTTTAAAACAAGAACGTAAGTGTCTACATATCAATCTATTTTTAAGCTTCTTTGCCGCTGACCACTCTCAGGCGACAAGGGTGAATTCTACCGAGTTTACAGGCTTTGTCAACCAATTTTGTTAACTTTTTTATAGGAATAATATTTTGGCTCCCAAGTTGCATTATTGATAAGATGCCAAATGTCTACTCCAGGCTCAATTGAAGTAACTTGATCAATGATTGCTTGGTGAGCAACAGCAAAAGCTACTTGACGGCTGACTGTATATGCTTCACTTAGACTTGGTAATAATGCTGCATCTTGAATTGGATAATTTGCCAGTGCTTTACATGCAGCCCACAGCATCTCAGAAGTAAGGCGTTTACATTTTAATGCCACAACACCTAAACCAATGCCTGGAAAAACTAACGCATTATTACACTGAGCAACTCGATAAACTGCTCCTTTATAACCCACAGGCTTAAACGGACTGCCCGTTGCAATTAATGCACGACCGTCTGTGATTCGCACAATATCTTGTGGCAATGCCTCACAACGGCTAGTTGGATTAGATAAGGGAATAATAATCGGCGCTTGATTGTATTCAGCCATTAATCGAATACTCTTTTCGCTAAATGCACCTGCAACTCCAGAACAACCAATTAATGTCGTAGGCTTAACTTTCTCTATGACTTCTTCCAATAAAATCTTACCATCTGCATTTTTATTAAATGCTGCTACTTCATCAGCACTTCTGCAATAAGGCATTTGAAAGTCTAGATTCTTAGTCTGCTCTGTAATTAATCCTTGCCTATCTAAACACCAAAATCGTTTATATGCTTCTTCTTTTGTTAAACCATAACGCATCATTACTTCAACAATTTCATCCGCTATGCCAATACCTGCTGTCCCCGCACCAAATATAACAATTCGTTGATTTTTAAAATCAATGCCTGCTTTTTTTGATGCATTCAATAATGCAGAAATTGTTACTGCTGCTGTACCCTGCATATCATCATTAAAACTACAAATTTCATCTTGAAAACGCTCAAGATTTCTTCTTGCATTATCTCTACCAAAGTCCTCCCAATGCAAAAAGGTACTCGGCATTTCTTCTTTTACAGCTTCAACAAATAGTGCAACCATTTCATCGTATGCATCTCCACTGACACGCTGATGGCGCCACCCTAAGTATAATGGATCTTCCAGTAACGCTTGATTATTTGTCCCAGCATCTAAAAATATTGGTAAATACCTTCCTGGATTTAAGCCTGCGCAAAGTGTATAAACCATTAATTTTGCAACAGGGATTTCAATCCCACCAACGCCCTGATCACCAATTCCCAAAACGCCTTCAGCATCAGAGGCAACTATAATGTCGACATCGGCATTGGTTCTATTTTTTAAAATTTCACGAATGCGATATCTATCTGGATAAGCAATATATAATCCACGAGGACGCCTGAAGGTTTGACTATATCGTTGAACGGCCTCACCAACCGTTGGCGTATAAATGATTGGCAGCATTTCGCCTAGGTGATCTCGAACTAAACGATAAAATAACGTTTCATTCTGATCATGTAAGCTTTTTAGGTAAATGTGCTTATCTAGGTTACTTGTAAAACCACAAAACTGCTGATATGCCCTTGCTTTTTGCTCTTCTATTGATTCCACCTGATACGGTAGCTTACCTTTTAAATTAAATTCCCAACGCTCGCTTTCACTGAAGGCTGTACCCTTATTTAATGATGCCAAAGTCAATAGGCTTTTCCCCATTAAATTTGTTTCAACCCACATTTCACCTGTTTCTAAATTACGTTTAAATACAAACCGCTTTGCCATAACTATAATACCTATGTATTTTTACTCTTAAACCATTATTGAATTAAGTTTTATTATGATGAATATATCAAACTAGTATATACGATATTTTATCGAACACTTAATCGATGCACACAATCGACTAAAAACTGAACCTTTTCAGGTTCTATATCTGGATAAATACCATGGCCTAAATTAAAAATATGTCCTGGTGCATCCCCATACTCTAATAAAATACGCTTAACTTCCTGTTCAATTGTTAACTCATCTGCATATAGCACCGCTGGATCTAAGTTCCCCTCAATTGCAGTTCGTTGCTGAATCATTTGATAGGCTTTAGCCATTGGCGTTTGCCAATCAATACCAATGCCATCAGCACCACTATCAACGATCATTTCTAGCCACTGGCCAGAGCCTTTTGTAAAAACAATAATTGGTACATTTGGATAAGCTTCTTTAACCATCATAATAATTTTTCGCATATAATCTAGTGAATAAAGCTTATATGTCTGAGCGGATAAAATTCCACCCCAAGTATCAAAAATTTTAACAACATCTGCACCAGAGCGGATTTGCTCAATTAAATAGTTAGCGGTCACAATAGATAATTGTTCTAAAAGCTTATGTAAACTTAATGAGTTTTCATACATAAATCGTCGAATAACATTGAACTGTTTACTACCGGAGCCTTCAATCATATAACAAGCTAAAGTCCATGGGCTGCCACTAAATCCAATTAATGGTTTATCTTTAGCTAGTGTTTGTTTAATTAATTTTACCGCATCAAATACGTATTTTAAAGCATCAAGAACTTCAGTATGCATCAATTGATTGATCTGGTTTTCTGTTCGAATTGGATTATCAAATACTGGGCCTTTACCTTCAATAAACTGTAAATTCAAGCCCATTGCCTCAGGTATAGTCAAAATGTCAGAAAATAATATTGCGGCATCCAAATCAAATCGCCTTAATGGTTGCAATGTCACTTCACAAGCTAACTCAGGCGTTTTACATAAACTCATAAAATCTTTAACAGTGGCCCTTACTTGACGATATTCAGGCAAATAACGCCCAGCTTGTCGCATAATCCATATTGGTGTTTTATCTACCGGTTGACGTCTTAATGCTTTAACCAATCGATATTCGCTCATAATAATGATCTACCTTAATCATGCTATTAGTTGATGGTTTAAAAATAATTTCAAAACAGTATCAGAAATACAAAACTTAATCAATTTTAATTACAGATATAGCCCTGGATGACCCTTTGGAGGATGTTTAAACCTGCGGTATGTCCATTGATATTGAGCTGGATATTTTTTAGCTATCTTTTCATAGGCATAGTTCATTGCATATGTAAATGCATCGGGAATGCGCTCATCATTAGAAAATGATTTCATATAGTATTCAAATGGTTCAACAACTAATTTAAAGCCACGTCCAACGCCTCTGCGAATTGCATAAACAATAAAAGTTGGTGGCTTTCTTTTACTATAGAGCTTAGAGGGGAAGCTCATTGTCCAAGCATCAATTTTAAAAAAAGGCGCATAAAGCCCACCAAAATCATCTGGATCTGGCACTTGATCCGTTAGCATTGCAATCGCTTTTTTATCTTTCAGTGCCTTAAATAAGTGTCTGACACCTGATTGAGATGCAGGCTCCATTTCGGCTCCTGAACGTGATCTAGCTTTAGTGATAATATCACTTAATACTGCTTGCTTAGGTGGTGTATATAAGGTAAATACAGGAAAGCGCTCAGCTAAAAATAAACCTCCTAACTCCCAACATCCTATATGCGGACCAAGACACAATAACCCTTTACCTTGATCAAATGCACAATTAAGTAAATCATCATTTTCATATTCTTTAATATAGGTCATTAATTTTTTTGGATTTTTCATAAACATTGCTGGCATCTCAGCTCCGGCAATTACTGCCTGAATAACGCTTTGACGCACAAGCTTACGCTGTTGCAACAAGGATAATTCTGGATAACATAGCGCAATATTACGATTAGCAATTTTAACTAATTGATTGGGGAAAAAGCTTAAAATAAAGCCAATAGCCCAACCTAACGCTTGCATAAAACCTAATGGTAGATAAGAAAAAAAACGAATGAGTTTCGGCACCAGAAAATTTATTATTTTATATTTCATTATGAGTCACTTGTTTATTTAGGCACTCTAACATGCTTATAATTATTTCTAATTTTATTTAAGTCTAACCGAAATTCAATATATTTGAAATTCATAAGTAAGCAAAAAAACTTCTCAAATAGCACGCATTGCGTTATTATTTGCATTCAACCCTTTCAAACTATAGGATAAATAAAAATGGGACAAGTGAAAGACCTACGCTCTCCTAGCAGCTATTACAATAGCCTGATTGATAAAGAGGTTTCTACATTTTTTTTCTCTAATTTTTTTACTTGCGCCGGAGTTATTATTCGTCATGTTGAAACACAAAATGTCTTTGCAATCCATCTAAATGCAGGCAACTTATCTAATAATAATGACAAGGCTGCCATCAAAATGTTTTTGGATTATTTTCAAAAAGAAATTAATATTTCACTTTGGTATATTTGCCCTCAAGATTCATATACATGTGATCCGACTGGCTATCAAGCATCCTTTAACACACTGCAAAATTTTATTAAGTCACAAAAAACGATTGGCTATGTCTCGGCAAAATTAATATCGATTGATATGGTGCATTTTCTAAAATTATCTACGAATGGTAGTGCCTTTGACGATCATACCAAGAAAATTTTTAAAAAAATTCAAGCTGAAGATCAGCATCAATTTATAACTATAAAAGTGCCTGAAGTACTTAGAGAGTCTAACGTTATATCACAACAGAATCTTAAATTACCACCGCAGCCTCAAACGTTATTTACTTTATTCAAAAGCCCTGCTATAACAAACAAAAGCACTTTATTTTTTAACAAATAATCAAACTAATAAGTCATTAAGCAGTTTAAAAGCCAACTCTGTAAACTCGACCTGTATGGTGACTATCAACACTTTTAACATAAGCAAGCGCAGCTTCATTAACAGCAACAGGCAAATAACCCTTAAAAAACTCACCATAAGTATCTAATGCTTCTGTAATCACTGTAGGACTGACAATATTAATGCGATTTTTATTTGGTAGTTCATAGCTTGCTGATAAGACGAACCCCTCTAAAGCACTATTAACCATTGCCGCCGACGTACCACCTTTAATTGGCTCTACATTTAAAATACCACTAGTCAGTGTAAATGAGCCACCTTGGTTAATATATTTTATACCTTCTAAAACTAAATTAACCTGCCCCATCAATTTATGATTTAAGCCAACTTGATAGTCCTCACTTGTCATTTTATCAAGTGCTGAAAATTTAACTTTACCAACCGTTGCAACAACGTCATCAAAATCGCCAACTTGCTTATACATCATTTCAATCGACGCCCTTGAACCAATATCAACTTGCACATCACCTGAGGAATAACCTGCTGTAATTACCTCATGCTCCTCTTTTAATGCATTTGACACCGCTTGACCGATTTTACCGGTACCTCCAACTACGATCACTTTTTTCATATTAAACGCTCTCCAGTTTTAATTAAATATTCATAGAATACGGAATTCGATTTATGATAACCTTGGAGTTCATAGTAACAAAAAAAAGCTTTATTCGATATGTTAAAAACCATTTTTCAATTCCCTAAAATTAGTGCCTTAAATGTAGAATTTAATCCAAGCGAACACCAAAACGCCTATCTCATTATTACGATTGTTGATCAGCTAAATCAAGCAGCTATTGACTCTTTTTCACTGACTAAAAACTTAAATAATCGATTTAATGAACACTATCACAAAGGAGATCAAAGCTGGGTAACACAATTACCCAATGATAACGGCACATTTCTTATTATGATTGAAAAAAACAAACCCTTTGAATTAATGGATAGCCTTAAAAACAACTTAAACTGCCTAAAACCAATGCAAGGGAATATTGTTGTTGTCAATCTTAGCCAATGTAAAATTTCTGAGGCAAATACATTACGAACTGTCCTAGCTCATACTACCCAAATGCCTAATTTCAAAAAAAATAAAATTAATAAATTTATCAATACAATTAATATCTATAGCAACCATAACAATAACTACCTTAAAGAAGTTGAAGCAGGCCATTATGGTAATGCCCTAGCGAGAGTATTGGCTGCTACTCCAACGAATTTCCTTAAGCCATCAAATTATCAATTAATTATACAAGAACTTATTAATCGGTATAAATGGGATAGTACATTTTACTCCTATCATCAGTTAAAAAAAATGGGTGCTAATAGCTTTTGTGCTGTTGCCAGAGCCTGCCCTGAAGAAGCTTTTATTGTACATTTAAAGTATCGCCACCCTAAGGCAAAAAAATTAGTATCGCTAGTCGGCAAAGGCATTTGCTTTGATACCGGCGGCGTAAGCCTTAAGCAATCTCAATATATGTACAATATGCATGAAGATATGCAAGGAAGCTCCGTTGCATTGGGTAGCTTAGTTGCACTTACAGAAGCTAAGGCTGAAATTAATGTAGACTGCTTCCTTGCTGTGACTTTAAATCTAATCGATAAAGAGGCTTATCTTTTAAATGAGGTGATCACGGCATTAAATGGCACAACCATTGAAGTAACTGACACCGATGCAGAAGGTCGTATGGCATTAGCTGATACTCTCCATCTAGCATCTCAGGAAAACCCTGATTTATTAATTGATTACGCAACCTTAACTGGTGCCGCTGTACGCGCTATTTCAACGCGCTATATGGCTCTATTTACTCAATCAATGGATCAATTACCAAACTTAATTGAAACAGGGATCATCTCTGGTGAACGAGCATGGCCATTCCCTATCCCCAAAGATTTTAATCAAATGATCAAATCTGAGGTTGCTGATGTACTTCAATGCAGCACCTCTCCTAGCGCAGATCATATTTTAGCTGCTTGCTTTTTGAACCGATTCATCGATCATGAAAAAGTAAAAATGTGGATTCATCTTGACCTTGCAGCCAGCATGAATAAAGGTGGCTTAGGCAGCGTTCCTTCAGATTATACAGGTATTGGTGTATTCTATACACAAGCGTTACTAAAATCTTTAATTTAAAAGGAGTAGACAATGAGCCATGCCTATTGTGTTGAATATTTTAAGGCCAAACCCAAACACCGTGACAACCTAAAAATAGCACTAATTAAACTTGCTGAACAATCAAAATTAGAAGATGGATGCCTACAATATGATGTCTTAGTTGATCAAAATGACAATGATCTTTTTATCCTAATTTTAAAATACACAAACGCTCAAACCATGAAACTTCATGAGCAAATGCCTTATATTAAAAAATTTGCTGAAAATGAAATGGCACAATTTTGCAATGAAGTTCGATGGCATGATGCTACGTCTATTTAAATTAAATTTCTATTTAGTATCCAGGCTATTCAAGCACATCATTAATATACCGTTGAATCTGTATGTATTTCGTAGTATTTTTTCAATTACAAGCCACCTGAGACTTTTATAAAGTCTCCTGTAGTAAAAGAAGACTCACTGGATAGTAACCATAATACTGCCTGTGCCACTTCATCTGCATAGCCACCTCGCTGCATTGGAATAACAGACTCTAATCGTTTGACACGGTTTGCTTCACCCCCACTTTCATGCATTTGTGTAAAAATTAAGCCTGGTCTTACACCATTAACTCTAATCCCTTCATTTGCAACTTCTTTTGCCAATCCAATCGTCATAGAGTCTAGCGCACCCTTTGATGCGGCATAATCAATATACTCATTTGGTGAACCTGTAATTGCAGCATTTGAACTAATATTAACTATGCCGCCACCATGCCCACCCAAACGAGTTGACATTCGTTTTACAGCTTCCTTAGAGCACATAAAACTACCCATAACATTAATTGCTAATATTCGATGAAATCGCGCTACATCAATTTTATCAAAGGTTGTTTGTTGCTCTAACTTCCCTGCATTATTAACAAGCGCTGTAATAGTACCCAACTGCTGATCAACCGTTTCAAATAATCTTATGACATCTGCTTCCTGACTAATATCTGCTTGCACTGTGATAACGTTAGCGCCTAAATTTTTTTATTTGCTTTGCTACACTCTCTGCAGCCAATTGGTTTCCTTGATAATTAATACAAACATCATAACCTTTTTTTGCTGCTAAAATAGCTGTGGCAGCGCCAATTCCACGGCTAGCGCCCGTTATTATCATCACTTCTTTCATTTATAGCCTCCAATTGGTCAATCCTATTAATTCCAAATGGGCTAACCCGCTAAGTCTTAACTTGATAAAATTTTGCAATTGCCGTTAACGTATCTTCAGCAAACTTTTGTGAACGCTCTGGCGACCAGCCAGTTACTAAATTTGGCGCATTTGCATTATCTTTAAATGGCATTTCAATCGTTAACGATGGGCACAAAAAAGTATTTGCAATATAATTTGATGCAAGACTTAAATTAGCTTGTCCTTTCTCATCAATAGCATAGCCATACTCTCTTTGAAAATCATTACTAGTATTTAGAAGTACCTGAATAAACTGCTGCTCTAACTCATAAAGCTTATCCGTCAAATTTGGAACCCCTTCGCTGGCACTAATAAAATTATATGGCAATGCTTCATCACCATGAATATCTAAAAATAAGTCGACTCCCGTTTGCTTAATTTTTTCAAGCACATAATAAACTTCAGGACTATGCTCTATAGTAGGGTTTAACCACTCTCGATTTAAATTAACGCCTTTAGCATTAACGCGCAAATTGCCTAAAAATGCACCATCAACATTCATATTAGGAACAATATAAAAAGCAAAGTTTTTCAAAAGTGCATCGACTTCATCAGTCGCTTGATAAGCTAATTTAGTAATTAAGCCATCGATAAACCACTCAGCCATTGTTTCACCTGGATGTTGGCGAGCAATCACCCAAATCTTTTTTAAAGGCTTATCTGTCTTTGATAGATACAGTAAATCAATATTACGTTTTTGAACGGTTTGACCCAAGATGTGGTGGGTGATATGAGCTTGGCATTGTGCCTTAGCGATTAAGTTTAAATGCTGTTCATAGCTAAAAGGCGCAAAGTAGGCAAGATAAAACTGTTTGTGAAGTGGCATAAAACTAAAGTCTAATTGCTTACCATCAAAATCAGCATCACCAATGCGTTGCCAATTTTTCCGATCATAAGAAATACAAGGATAATAATCCACCCAGCCCTCTGGGTAGCTCGTTTCACCTGCATTTAAAATACTAAAGCTGCAACTAGTGAGTGTTTTGATATTAACCTGAAAATAAAACCACTGCAAAAACTCTGAGTGCGTATCTTTAGGTATAGTTAGCATTGCATGGTGGCCATCTATCGAATGAATTTCAATACTACCACCATCAAAGTTGCTGTATATTTGCATCTGTAGCGTTCTCTTTATCAATTAAGCATGATCTTCAGTCAAACGAACAACTAAAACATCTTTCTTAGATTGATGTAAAATGGCATTAGCTGTTGAGCCTAAAAAGAATCGGCCAATAGCACTTTTCTTATGACTGCCAACAACAATTAAATCCATATCTTGTTCATGCGCATAGTGCGTAATTTCAAATGGTGCCTCACCCATAACGCAGGTATGTTTACCATGAATTTGATTATCTCTCACCCAATTACTTAGTCGAGCCTCTGCCTCTTTCATTAAATCGTGGTGCACATCAGGGATAATACCATAAGTACTAACAGCAACCGTTGGATCACCTTGCACTGTAATTGCATTTAGTGATGACTGATAATAACGCGCTAATGATTGTGCTCGATCAACTAAAACCAGGCTATCTTTTTCGAAGTCTGTCGCAATTAATATATTACGATAATCTGATGGTGTTGACGGTTGATGCTCTGTTACTCGAATCGTTAAAACATCACATGGCGCTCTATGTAAAACACTATTTGACGTTGAACCTAACAGTAAGTTAATACCATGCTTACCATGAGAGCCTAATACAATTAGATCACAACCTTTCTCTTTAGCATAATCAGTAATAACCAACGACGGATTACCAATTTCTGTGACCGTATCAACCTGACGCAATGACATTCTAGAAGCTGCTTGTTTTAGCGTATCTATCGCCTCTTTTTCTAATTCTTTTTGATATTCTGCAGACATTGGAATTAGCTCAAACGGGCTATCCAAAACCATCAATAAAGTGAGCTTGGCATCAAATTTTTTTGCAACAAGTTCAGCTGAGTTTAACACATGATGATAGTCTTCATAAACGTTAATCGCCACTACGATATTTCTATATTCCATGGAATACTCCCTTCAATCCAAACATTAACCTGTATAATTACAGACACTATCACATAAGTGCCACACAAAGTAAATAAGCTTAATTTTACTTTGATTTTATTTGTAATCATAGAGGAAATTCATCGCTTTTGACAATCAAGGTGCGAATCACGTAAGAAAGGCTACTCGATTCAAATTACTAGCTAACCTACTGTTAATCTAAGCTTTTTTATAAAAACTTCCTTTAGGGGTGAATTATCACTACAAAATTTAATCTGTGAGCGTATAATTGGCTGTTAAAAAGTATGATATCAAAAATTTCTTTTACCAAAGGCAAAAAACAGGAAGGTATATTATGCTGCCACAATTATTATCTGTTGACTTTGCTCGCTGGCAATTTGGCCTAACTGCATCGTTTCATTTTTTATTTGTTCCACTGACATTAGGCTTAACGTGGATTTTATTTACGATGGAGTGTCTCTATGTTAAAACAGGCAAACCCATCTATAAGGACATGGTAAGGTTCTGGGGAAAACTTCTAGGTATTAATTTTGCCCTAGGTGTATTAACTGGTTTAACAATGGAATTTGAATTTGGCACGAACTGGGCTTATTATTCGCAGTTTGTCGGTGATGCTTTTGGTACACCACTAGCGATTGAAGGCTTGGTTGCTTTTATGCTTGAATCCACATTTGTTGGTATCTTCTTTTTTGGTTGGGATAAATTATCAAAAAAACAACATTTAATAGCTACATTTTGTTTGGCAATTGGCTCAACCCTTTCTGCGTTAATGATCTTGATTGCTAATGGTTTTATGCAACACCCCATCGGTGCGGTTTTCAATCCACTAACTATGCGCATGGAAACAACAAGCTTATTGGATATCTTAACAAGCACAGTTGCACAAATTGGTTTTATCCATACGATTCTAGCAGGTTATGCAACAGCTGCAGTTTTTGTTGTTGGCATTAGTGCATTTTACTTGTTGCATGCCAGAGATATAGCATTTGCTAAACGCTCGATGGCTGTCGGGCTCGGATTTGGGCTTGTCGTAACAATTATGTTACTTGTTATGGGAGATCAAAATGGACTTGCAGTATACCGTGAGCAGCCAGCTAAACTAGCTGCAATTGAAGCTGAATGGACGACTCAAAAAATACCTGCAAACTTTAATCTGATTGCTTGGCCAAACCAACAGCGCCAAGAAAATGTATTTGAACTTCAAATCCCTGATTTATTGGGACCTTTAGTTACCCACTCATTAGATACACCAATTTATGGTTTAAAAGAGATTATGTATGATGGGTATAAAAATGCAGACGGCGTTGAACAACCATCTTATCAGCAAAGAATTATTAATGGCGCTAAGGCTTACGATGCATTGATGAGGTTTCGCAAAAATGAATCTAATCGTAATGCATTAGCCACATTTAAACGTTATCAAAACGATCTTGGCTTTGGCATGATATTATTGCCTTATGTCGGTCAAGGCGCTTCACTTGAAGAAGCTATAATCCATAATCCAAGCCTCTTAGAGAAAGCAACTCGCGACAGCGTACCTAATTCGTTTAGTATTTTCTGGGGCTTTAGAATTATGGTCGGCTTAGGGCTTTTAATGCTGTTAATGTTTGTCATTGGCATTTTCCTTTTAGCTCGAAATACATTATGGCAACATCGCTGGATTCTTCGCTTTATGCTCTATATGATCCCTGCCCCATGGATTGCAGCAATCGCTGGCTGGTTTGTTACAGAACATGGTCGCCAACCTTGGACTGTCTATTACATGCTACCAACAAGTATTAGCTCTTCAACTTTAAATACAGCCGATGTTTTTACAACGATGGTATTATTTCTATTATTTGACAGTGTATTATTTGCTGTTGAAATGTTTTTAATGTTTAAATTTGCTCGCTTAGGTCCTAGCGCACTACACAGTGGACGCTATCATTTTGAAAAAAACCAACAAAATGTTAAAGCATAAAGGAGGCCTGACCCATGATCGACTTTCTTACTATATTACAACTTCTTGGCTGGCTGGCAGTTGGAATTGCTCTCTATATTTTTCTTGCAACTGCAGGCTTTGATCTAGGCGGTGGCATCTTAGTACCATTTACGGGTAAAACTGATGATGAGCGCCGAGCAATTATCAATGTTATGGCGCCAACTTGGGATGGTAATCAAGTTTGGTTTATTGCTTTTGGTGGTTTATTATTTGCTGTTTGGCCAAGAGTTTATGCCGCCTCCTTCTCTGGTTTGTATTTAGCTGTACTATTAATACTATGGGCCTTATTTTTAAGACCTGTTGCATTTGAGTATCGCTCTAAATTTCTTTCACAGAAAGTACGTTACTTCTGGGATTGGATGCTGGCTTTAGGCAGTTTTTTAACTATTTTTGCTTTAGGTATTGCTGTTGGTAATATATTTTTAGGATTTCCATTTGCATTTAACCCTGAAACCTTACGCTTCTACTATGGCAGCCAGGCCAATCAATTTATAATGGAGCCTGCTGTATTATCCTTGCTAAAATTATTTTCACCATTTGCCATATTAATGGCAATTTTTACCGTTGTCCTATCAATTATGCATGGCGCTTGTTATATTAGCCTTAGAACAACAGGCCATTTGTATCATCGTTTCAAATCAATAGTCAAAGTAACGACTATCTTATTTTTAGCACTATTTATTATCATAAGCATCTGGCTTATCTTTTTACCAGGCTATCACTGGAATCCTAACGCTACCTTAACTCACTTATCTGATGGTATTTATCACCCAATTAATGGTGCTATTGTTACTGTTACAGGGGGTGGCTGGTATGCTAATTATACAATGCATCCATGGATGGTATTGGCACCAGCATTAGCAATTCTAGGAGCTCTAGGCATTTTATATTACTTAAATAAGAATGCTACTAAAGAGATGTTTGTCATGAGTATGCTTAGCGTTTTGGGTAGCATTTTAACGCTTGCATTAAGTATTTTTCCTTTCATCATGCCTTCCTCATTAATGCCAAATCAATCACTTGTCATTTGGAATGCAACCAGTTCTAAAGCATCGTTAATTGGTATTTTAATTGTTGCCGTTGTCATGTTACCAATTATTTTTGCTTATACTCGCTTTGTTTATCGTAAAATGTGGCCAAATAATCGCAAGATCACAACCGAAGAAGTTCAAGCAAATACACATATTTTTTACTAAATATTAAAGGGAGATAGTCATGTTTTATGTATTTTGGGCGATCACTGCAATTTTTGCTGTAAGCGCAGGCATTTGGGCTGGAAAACTGATTGATCAGCGTGACCAGAACGTAGCAAATGAAGAATAAGATTGCCAGTTATCTATGCTAAAAGTTGATTGTGATACGCAAAAATTTATTGTCCTTGAAGGTTTGGAAGGCGCTGGAAAATCCACTGCCATTCATACAATCAAATCATGGTTTCAGCAAAATAAACCAAATGAAATTGCGCAATTTACTCGCGAGCCCGGCGGGACGTTTATTGCTGAAAAAATTAGAGAACTCTTAATTACTGATTTTAAAACTGAAAATTTATCTGCTGAAGCTGAATTATTACTTATGTATGCCTCTAGAATGCAACACATTCAGGAGTTAATATTACCTGCATTAAATAATGATCAGTGGGTGATTTGTGACCGATTTTTCTGGTCTAGCTTTGCTTATCAAGGCTCTGGCAGATTATTGGGTCTTGAACGTGTTCAACAAATTCATCGTGCTTTACTAGGTGACTTTAAACCAGGCTTAACCATTTTTCTTGACCTTGAACCTGAAATCGGTTTTAACCGTATTCAATCAAGAGAAGCTGATCGTATTGAAAGTGAAAAACGTGATTTTTTCATCCGCGCTCGCAACACCTTCCTTCAACTAGCTAATGAAGAGGCCAGTGCCGTTATTATCGATGCATCTCAACCACTTGATTCAGTAAAAGATTCGATTCTTAATGCGTTAGCAACTTATACTCAAAATTGAGCCTATGCCTTTGAAAAGGTAACTAAACTACTAACTATTATAGCCTATTTCTTTACTTTCTTGTTGATGTTGATAACTTGCAAATAAACCATCAAGCTTTACCTTTGAACTGCTATCACCAAAACGAGTCAGTGCACGACCATTATGCTCATCAATAATCCCTCTATATTTATCTATCTCTCTAAACTGTTGTTTTTGTAAATCTTCAATAAGACTTCCTTTGAGTATGCTATAGCACTACCCATTAATGACTAGTCATATTTTATAAGTTATATTATAGAGAATATAATTATCGAATGGATTTGATGAAATGCCTTATAGTATAGATTTACGTAGACGTGTTGTAGAAGCAGTAAA
>JAKJJU010000045.1 GCA_021713295.1 Thiotrichales bacterium 19S3-11 | reverse complement strand
TTGAGCATTACTGGCATAAAGTTAAAACAGCAATTAGAAAAAAAATGAGATATATTAAAACAACCTTAGCTGATGCTATGGAAATAGTGCTAGATAAATTAACTATTTATTAGTGGGTGGTGCTATAGCAGCTGATGGGCATACCTATGAAAAAGAAGCGATTCTAGAGTGGTTTAAAAAAAGTGATAAGAGTCCAATGACGCTTGAAAAATTAAACAATAAAACATTAATAGATAATCACAGTATGAAATCTATGATTGGTCAATGGCAGAGTAATTTAGCTAAGAGTGATGTGAGTATTTCGTGTTAATAAATTAAGTACTCATTTTGTATATCTGATTATTTTATTTAAAATAATTTTTTAGTGTGGTAAATTGGTAGTTGCTTGTTGTTAAATTTAACATCATAAGGGGCTGCCACATATGCCAATTAGTAAAATCACACACAGAAGTAAAGAAGGCGATCGAGATATAGTCGTTATAAATGGGTATGCATTTTATCGTTCTACTGGAAGAAATTCTCATATGCCTGGTACATGGCTTCCATTTCTGGGAATTGGTATATCAAAGGTCTTATTTAATAATAATAAATTTCTTAAACCCAGTGGCTGTGAACGATTATTGGGTGATAGCTTGATGAATTCTAACTATTTTTCTCAAATATTTAGTCAAAATACCTTAGTAAGATTTGGTAATATTGAAACTGCTTATATGTCTTATTGCTTAGGAGGTCAATGCTGGCAGCAAGCAAAATCAGATTTTGACTCGCAGTCTGATCCTACCCTAGGGACGATATTTCATCATACGTTTATAAGATATTTTAATGATCAACAGCTTGACTTAGATCAGCTGTTTGAAGTTAATGATACTGCAGATTTTATTACAGAAAATAACGTATTAGTAAACCAGTGGTTAGAAGCTCAAGGTGCTAAGTATTTTATCAGAGATGTTGATAGCGGTGAAGGCCACTATTTACCTGAAGCTGATAAGTGTAATCTATTAGCTATAGATTTCTCAGAAATAATGCATTCGATAACAGAGCATAGCCAGCCTTTTAGAATACATTTAATTAGATTAAGTTTAATTGCTATAATGGATAAAACATTAGATGAAAATGATGCTAATTTAGAAAAATTTCAGGCAATTAACTATTTAAGAAGTACCTTGGATAATCCTAATTTATTAGAAGAGGAGCTAGTCCGTGGTCTCTTACAATTTGAGCGTTTAGTGAGTCATAAACGCATTGGCTTTCGTTCCATGGGTTTTCTTGCAGATAGCTATAATAATGTAAAAGAAGATATTATTGGGTTAAGAGGTTAACTAGGTTTGCCAACGGACAATGCAAGTTTAAAAACAGCGATAAGAAGTAGGAATGTACCATCAACTATCTTTAGCTATTCTAATTATGTACATTCAAATCAGGATAACTTTAATAATTATGAAATAGGTTAATAAGTCTACAAAATGACCAAGTTGTATACAATAATTGGTAATGTGGGAGATGTTTTATAAGAATATCATGAAAAACATATTTTCTGATTTGTCAACTATACTATGTAACAATTAAATCAATGACAGTTAATATATTATTATTTATAATCAAATCCTATGTATATAAATAGATAACTTATTCATACTTATAAATAATAGGGTTTCTCTTAATATGACAACGGCTCAAAAGAAGTTTCTAATTTGTTTTGCGATTATTATGGCCATGTTAAATACATACGCCCTATATAGTAACATTTTATATTATATAGCTAATCCACATGATGCGGTAGAGACGGGTATGTTGTTTTTTAATGTTATTGAACAGACCTATTGTATTTATATATTTTTTTTATTTAGGGCAATAAGGGTTAATTTATTTGATAAGTTAGTTATTTACAGCATTGGTGCAGTATCAATTATTCTGAATTTATACTACTTATTATTGGACTATCAATGGACATATATTTTTAGTTCAGTTGTATTTTGGATGATATACAATACATCTATGATCTTATTTTCTCTGACATTATTTCATTATATTTATAAAACTAAGGTATTGAATTAGATTAATATTATAGTGTAGCCACTACGGTAGTCTAAATTATAACGTGAACTAGCTTAGTTATTTAGTAACCATAAGTCTTTCCACTTCTAAGATTATGTGTATGTGTGTGTTTTGTTTCACCTTGAGCCTGAAATACTGCCGTGGGTTGTTGTTTTGTTTTATGTATTGGTGATCTAGGTTTTGGTATAGCAGACTTTTGCCTTGGCGGTTGGTAGGGGGATGCAGGTAGTGAGCTCCTAAGTTTTTGCTTTTTTCTTCCTGTTATTGTTGAATTAATAAAAGGACTTGTTGGTTCGCCTGTTAGATAAGCAATATGCTTTTTAGAGTTTGGTGTAAACTTACTTAGCGGTACTTGAGCTAATGGCTTTCCATCTTCACCATAACTAGAGGTTTTTAGATATTTTTGGTCTTTTTTTTCCTGAACTATTTTCAATCTGTTTGGGTCAGGTGTTGAATTATGCATGACAGTCTTAGTAGGAGTTTCGAACCGATATTTATCATTATTAATTTGAACTATATGGGGGTCATCGTGTGAGCCAATTGACATATTTTCTTTGCCATAACCAGGACGTAAGTTTTGATCAGATGAGTTGAGTTCCTTAACAAGATTGTAAATTGCATTAGGTTTCTCTTCCAGGACATTGTTAATAAGATTTATAATGAAATTTAATTTATCCTCTGAAATGCCTTTTGGATATAATTGCCCTTTGATAAATTTTTCAATTAATTCATTTTCAGAAATTTGACCATCAACAAAAGCAAAAATTTTATCCCTAATACGCGCATAAGCAATATGGTGACAATTATGTATAGGGCCAGTAGGATCAAGAACATCAATACTGTTTAGTTTTTCTTTAAATGATTTTTTTTGTTCTGTTGTAAAGTTAGGTCTTCTTAATTTAGGCATACTATTAAACTTTTTTATATTTTATAATCAAATATAATGTATTTTTTTTACGAAATAGTCAACTAATAAGTTATTATTTTTTATTTCAAAAAAGAATAAAAGCATGAAACAATACACTAAGTGTGGTTATTTTTGAGTGATGTTGGGTATTTATTAAATTAACTTTAAATATAAAGCTAGATTAATCATCAATATGCGTCAATAAAACTTGAATAGCATCACTATCTAGTAGAAAATAACAAGCAGTTCGTAATTTAAGGATTCAATTAGCCAATGAAACAAGTCAAAGGCCATATTATTACTATTTTTGGTGCCTCAGGTGATTTAACTTCCCATAAATTAATGCCGGCAATCTTTAGCCTTTACTCTCAAGGCTTTTTACCAGAGGATCAATGTATATTAGGGGTCTCTCGAACAAAATATGATGATCAAGCGTATCAAGATTTCGCTTATCAATGGTTAATTAAATCATATCCCGATCAAGAAAGTACGATCAAGCAGTTTATTAAGCGAATTCATTATCAATCTCTTGATACAGGAAACTCACAAAGCTATACGGTTTTAAAGGGTCGACTCAGTGAGTTAAAAGAGCAATATAAGCTTGTAGAAAATAATATTTTATTCTATTTGGCTACGCCACCAAAATTATATTCAATTATTCCTCAAACATTAGCAACACTTGGGCTTAATAATGAAAGTGATGGCTTTAAACGTATAATTATAGAAAAGCCCTTTGGCCATGATGAGCAGTCAGCGGCTGATTTAAATAGATATTTGCTGCACGATTATGATGAAACACAAATTTATCGTATTGATCATTATCTAGGTAAGGAGACGGTACAAAATTTGCTAGTTTTCCGTTTTGCTAATTCGATTTTTGAACCGCTGTGGCGCTCAGAATATATTGATAATATACAAATTTATGCTGCAGAAAAAAATGGTATTGATGATCGTGGTGGATATTATGATCAAAGTGGCGCGATGCGAGATATGATTCAAAATCATTTGCTGCAGTTGTTAGGGTTGGTTGCAATGGAACCACCTGCAAAAATGGATGCGCTAGGAATTCGTAATGAAATTCTTAAAGTTTTTCAGTCTGTAAGAGAATATAAGCAGGTAGATGATATCGTAAATAACGTTGTTCTTGGACAATACTCAGATGGTTATAAAGAGGGCAAAAAAGTTCATGCTTATATAAAGGAAGAAGGTGTTGATGAGCAATCAAATACTGAAACATTTGCAGCGATTAGATTTTTTATTGATAACTGGCGTTGGAATTCCATTCCTTTTTATGTCATGACAGGCAAAGCAATGACGAGACGCGTATCTGAAGTGGTTGTAAATTTCAAATCAACGTCACATCCATTTTTTTCAAAGATTCAAAAAGAGGACAGTTATAAAAATCGTTTAGTGATTCGTATTCAACCTGATGAAGGTATCAAACTTACGTTTGCAGCGAAGGAACCTGGAGTTGGCTTTCATACACATGAAGTAGATATGAACTTTTTATACCGTGATTTTTCTAAAAATAATATTCCACCTGCCTATGAACGTCTGATATTAGACTGTTTGTATGGCGATAGTACCTTATTTGCTAGGAATGATGCGGTTGAAGCTTGCTGGAAGATTATGGATCCAATCATCGATTACTTTCATAATCAATCACCAGAGAAGCCTTATCCTTATAAAGCTGGGCGTTGGGGGCCTAAGGAGGCTGAAGAGATGCTGGCTGAATTGGGGCATAAATGGCGTAGGGCTTGTACTAATCTTGATGATAGCAATGTTTGTGATATTGAATAAGTTAACTAGTTAATGATGGGACTATACAAATGGAAGAATCTTTAAAAATTTTTGAGACAACTTACCGATTAATTCAACAGACGATTGATGATTTAGTAAGGTTAACAGCAAGCGAAAAAAAACGGATTCATTGGGCAATATCGGGTGGTAGTACACCAAAAGAAATATTTAAAGCACTGGCAGAAAAATCTAATTTAGAGAGAATTAATTGGGAAAAAGTCCATTTTTGGTGGGTTGATGAACGTTGTGTTGGTAAAGACGACCCTGAAAGTAATTACGGTGAAGCAAATAAATTATTGTTATCTCACCTTGATATTTCTGAAGATCAAATTCATAGAGTTAAAGGTGAGCTTTCACCGGCACAAGCAGCAATTGAATATATTCATGAGATTAAGTCCTTTGTTAAAGAGTATGATCATGGCTACCCAGTGTTTGATTTAATTTGGCTAGGGATGGGTGATGATGGACATACGGCATCATTATTTGTCGAGTGTTTTTCATCTTCTGATCAGAGCTGGGTAACGGTCACAAGTCATCCAAAAACAGGGCAATCTCGCATTACCTTAACATTACCGGTCATTAATTACGCAAAGAAAGTAGCATTTATTGTAACAGGTCAGTCAAAACAGCAGATGTTAAAAACAGTGATATCGGGCAGTGAGACATCATTAATCTATCCAGCAGCAAATGTTAAGCCATTTAACGGCGAGTTGATATGGTATGTAGACTCTCAAGCAGCAGCCAAGTTAAATGTTGTTTCTTAAATTATACTCTGTAACAAAGTTGATACAATCGAATAATTAATTAAAAATTTTAGCGCCTATGGTTTAATAGCATTGCTCATGGTAAATTGTCCTTTGATGAAAAGTATTTTATTAGAGTGAATGAATAAGGACTATGACAGAATTCTTTATTAAACGACCAATATTTACATCTGCTATATTTTTATTATTGTTATTAGCTGGTCTTTTTGCTTATGAAAAAATAGAGCTAAGACAATACCCTAATATTAGCGGCAGTACAATCATGATTAGAACAACGTATCCAGGCGCTAACGCTGATACGATGGAATCGATGGTAACTACACCCATTGAAACTGCCTTACAAGGAATTGATGGCGTTGATTATATGACGTCATCCAGTTCTTCAGGCGTTAGTGCAATTGTTATTACGTTAAATGTAGGAGCAGATGAAAATACGGCTGTTACACAAATTGAGACATCATTATCGAGTGTTAAATCACAACTACCTAATGGTGTGAATGACCCAATTATTAAAGAGGCAGATGCAAGTAGTATTCCTGATCTGATGCTCAGTTATAGTAGTCAAAAATTATCTTCTGGAGCAATCACAGATTATCTTACACGCGACTTAGAACCTTTATTATCAAATATTGCAGGTGTTGGTGAAATTCAAATTATGGGGAATCGTACCTATGCAATGCGTGTTTGGTTAAATGTATATAAAATGCGTGCTTATGGTATCACTGCCGTTGACGTTGCAAACGCATTAAGTACTGAAAATGTACAGGCAACGCCGGGTGATATTGATAGAAATTCTCAAATTTTAATTATTGATGCAAAAACAGATAGTCACTCAGCTGTGGATTTTCAAAACCTTGTTATTAAGCAGGTTGCTAACACAGTCATTCGCCTAGGGGATATTAGCGATGTAAAATTAGGAGCATCTGATACAACAACATCAATGTATACCAATGGTATCTCTTCTGTTGGTTTAGCAATTACTTATAAAAGTGATGCTAATCCAATTACATCAGCGGCATTAGTTAAAGATGCATTGTCTAAAATTCAATTACCTAGCGATCTGAAAGTTCAAATAATACGGGATAGTTCAACCTATATTAATGCCTCACTAAAAGAAATTTCAGAGACGCTTGTTATTACAATTATTGTCGTGATGCTAATTATTGTAATGTTTTTAGGTTCTATTCGACTATCGATTATTCCTCTGACAACCATTCCTTTATCCTTAGCAGGTGCTATCTTAATTATGTACTTTTTAGGGTTTAGTATTAACTTATTAACACTTTTGGCTTTTGTTTTAGCCATTGGCTTAGTCGTTGATGATGCTATTGTTGTTATGGAGAATATTCATCGGCATATGTTAATGGGTAAAGAGATAACCATTGCGTCTGTTATCGGTGTTAAAGAGCTAGTTATTGCGGTGATTGGAATTACCATTACGTTATTAGCAGTATTTGCACCAATTGGACTAAATACAGGTATAACGGGTGCTTTATTTAAAGAGTTTGCTTTCACTTTAGCCGGTGCTGTATTAATTTCTGGTTTTGTTGCACTGTTTTTTACACCAATGTTATGTTCAAAAATTATTTCCAAAAAGGAAAATCGACTAAGCCAAGCGATTGAGCATTTTTTTGATAAGGTAAGTATAAAATATAAAGCCTTGCTAAAAGAAATTATTGACTATCGTAAAAGCATTTTATTCTTAATCATTTTGATTCTTGCACTAGGTATTTTATCTATGAGCTTTTTATCAGGTAAGAGTGAACTTGCACCAAGTGAAGATCAAGGCGCCATTATAGGTATGGCGCAAGGGCCAAGTTCAGCTTCATTACAATATACTGAAAAATATACCGATCGCTTAGCGCCTATATTTAAAGATTATTCAGCAATTGATAATAGTAGTGTTATTAATGGCTTTCCAATGGGGCAATATTCATCCTTAATTATTATTAAGCTATTCGATTGGTCTGAGCGCAATTTATCAGCTAATCAGATTATTCAGAGTCTTAATCCTAAAATAAGCTCAATTCCAGGTGTTAATGTTATGCTAAATTCACCTGCTGCATTACCAATCTCAAAGGGAACATTTAATTTCCAATTTGTAGTTAAAACGATGGGTAGTTATAATCAATTGAGTCAAGTTGTCAGTGAAATGACTCAAAACGCTAGAAGTAATCCAGGTATTATGAATACACAAGTTGATTTACATATTGATCAACCAATGACGGTTATTACAATTAACAAATTAAAAGCAAATTATCTTGGTGTTTCTATGAGTGACATAGCTGAGACATTAAGTGTTGCATTTGGTCAACCACAAAGTGATGAGTTTGTATTAGATGGCTATGCATACTATATTATTCCACAGGTTAATGATCAGCAAAGAGCAAACCAAAATATCATTAATTTATTAACGGTTAAAACATCATCGGGTGAAATTATTCCATTATCGACGGTGATTTCACTGAATAATAAGATTTCCTCATCAACATGGGGACATTTTCAAGGGCAACGTTCTGCAACAATTTCAGCACAGCTTGCATCAGGCTATAGCACAGAACAGGCATTGACCTATTTTGAAGGATTATTTAATCAGTATAAAAAAAGTAATATGGAATATGATATAGCAGGTGAAACTCGTTCATTTGTAGAAACTCAAGGCAGTATCGGTATGTTATTTGGTGCAGCATTATTAGTTATATTTTTAGTGCTAGCTGCACAATATGAAAGCCTTAAAGATCCGCTAATTATCATGTTTACTGTACCTTTAGCCATTACTAGCGCATTATTGGCACTTTATTTTAGTGGTTATTCATTAAATATTTATACAGAAATTGGTTTGATAACCTTAATTGGGCTAATAACAAAGCATGGTATTTTATTAGTTGATTTTGCAAAACAGTATCAGAAGAGTAACCACTCAACGGTTAATGAGGCTATTATTCAAGCAGCGAGCATTCGTCTAAAGCCTGTATTAATGACAACGTTAGCGATGGTTTTTGGTAGTGTGCCGCTATTATTAGCTTCAGGTGCGGGTGCTAATTCACGAAATCAACTGGGTATGGTTATAGCTTCTGGCATGTTGTTTGGTACATTTTTTACTTTAATTATCCTACCAACAATTTACAGCCTTGTTAAAAATCTATCGTTTTCTAAAGTTAAAAGAAGTAAGGAAATATAAATAATGAGTAAGAAGTTACTATCAATATTAGTTGTAGCCATTATCTTATTTATTGTCATTGTTGCTTTGATGTTATACAAAGAAAATCAATCAGCACCAAAACTTATGAGAATTCCAACCGTTTCAGTTATGACGGTTGAATCATCGGATTATACGGATAAATTAAGTGCCTTAGGGCATATTGAATCGATCAATGGTGCGATATTAAAGGCAACGGCATCTGGTAGAATTACAAAGGTTAATGTTAAATCAGGGCAAGAAGTTAAAAAAGGCGATGTTTTGATTGAAATTAATCCTGAATCAACCATTGCAAGCTTAGAATATAATGCAGCACAAATAAAACTTGATAAAGGAAATTTACAACGTTATCAGACCTTATTTAAGAAAAAGGCAATATCAGAAGAGGAGCTAGATACAGCACAAGCAACCTATGATAAAGATATTGCTCAGAAAAAAGTTTATTTAGCTGATTTAAATAATGAAATAATTCGAGCGCCATTCGATGGGAAGCTTGGTGTGGTACATCCGAAATTAGGTGAGTATATTAATATCGCTGATGAGTTATTTTCATTACAGAATCTCAAGCCGATCCATGTGAATTTTGCATTGCCTAGTAAGCTACAAAGTCAGGTCCAGTTAGGACAGGTTGTTGAAGTTAGTTTAGATGCGTATAAAGATAAATTATTTCAGGGCAAAGTAACAGCAATAGATAATATTATTCAAAAAAATTCTAATAGTCTTCTGGTTCGAGGTGAACTCGCTAATTCAAAAAAAGAGTTATTACCTGGTGATCTAGTCAATGTAGAGTTAGTCATAAACACGCAGAAAGATGTTATTATTATTCCAAGTGAAGCCGTTGTTTATGAAGATGGAAAATCTTATGTATATACGGTTGATGATAATAAAGTTAATAAAGTTAGTGTAGAACTCGGTAAAGAAGTAGGTGAGAATGACATTATTATTACAACGGGTATTAAAGTAGGAGATAAGATAGTTTCAGCAGGTGGTAATAAATTAGCTAATGGGATGCAAGTCAAAGTTGCCGATTAGTATTATCTAAGATCTCAATCATTATTATATATTTCTGATTATTTTTTTGATTTTTATTGACTATGATTAATTATTAGCATAATGTGTGAAGCATTGCGTTTTAAAATAAATGGGGATTGCATTATGTTTTCAGAAGAGTTAGCGTGCCAAGGTGGTTTATTATCAGAAACTGAAATTTATCAATTAAAAGGAAAAGGTCAATATATACGGATAAGTGACGATGAGCTTCTAAAGAGTAACAAGTTAAGAGAAATTAAAAAAGATCTTAAGCATACTTTAGATAGTGGTAATAGTGATTTTAGTCTGGTTGAAATTCCACATCAGAAAGCAAAAAAGTTTAATTTTGTATCTTATAAAGGCAGTAAGCTTTTTGAAAATGGCTTAAATTTAAACTTAAATGATATTAAGCAGAGAGGAATTGGTGAGTGTTTTTTTGATGCTGCATTACTGTCAATTACAAATTCTAATCCACTCGCAATTTTACATATGATGCGAGATCAAGGAGATAGTGTTTGCATAAAAGTATATGAACAACAACCAAATGGTAAAAAAACACCATATATATATGAATTAGATAAATCTGTTATTCAAGGTAATAATTTACTTATACCTTTTAATAAACATTTGTTATGGGCTGGGATTTTAGAAAAAGCATATGCATTTAATAAGCAGAGATTATTAAATGCATATGCACAAGATATAGATCCAGGAGATAATTTATATGTTTCATTAACTGGTTTTATAGATGGGGGGCATTCACATAAGGTATTTGATACGTTTTTTGACAATGAGGCGCTATTTACACGTTTTAATTTAACTCCAAATAGCCAGTTAGATGTAAATAAAAAACATGGTTTGGGTTATTTTTTTCATTTATATCAAGAGTATGTTATAAAAGATATTGCTAATCATACAGCTTATCAAGATGAATTATCAAAGATTAGTGCTCAGTTAGATTTAATAAACAATAAAAATTCTTTTGAATATGAGTTTTTACTAGCTTTTAAAAACTTATGTGAAAGTTTAAGATCTGGTAACATTAGTGATATTTTAGATAAATTAAATAAATATAATTTATTACTTAGAGTGGATAGTTCGCAAGAAAATAATAGCCAAATAATGTTAGATAAACTAAAAAAAGTAGTTGAAGAAACATGCCCAGTATTACATAAGCACATACAAAACTACTGTTTTTTAAGAGAATCAAGTAATTTAGTGGATGACTCAAGGTTTGAGAGAGCGGTTACAGACTTAATATCATATGCGTTAGCATCTGGCTGTGTGATTTCAGTTGCGACAAAAGATAACTTTGGTAAAAAAATACCATTTATACCAGAGTTAATGAGCAAAGGATTTGCAGCATCACATGCATATGCATTACTTGAAGTAAAGTCTTTTGGAGATAGTAAAAGCAAGTTAGTTTTAATGAATCCTTGGCAACATTATTCAGCAAGTTATGATCGAAATAATCAAGTTAAAGGAATGTTTTGGGATAAATCAAAAGTATCAAAAGAGAAATTTGACAGATCAAGTGCGCAACCAACAGATGAATATGACGATGCAGTGACTGGAGGGCTAATTACAAATAATGACAGAAAAACAGAGTTTTATGGAGCTTCTGAAATAGAATTTAAAGAATTGGTAAAATATTTTGATGGGATATATATTTCAAAGCCATCAAATGAATTGGTTATACTGAATCAAGTTTTAGCTGTTCTTGCTGCATCTATCAGATTTGGTTTTAACGATAATAGTGTCAAACAATGTGCAAATAATCTATTAACTATAATAAATATAGAAGGATTCGGAGGTCCATTAGAGAGATTGGATAGTATAATACGTTTTGTTAAAAAGTTTCCTGATGAAAATATTATAGGATTAAAAAATGCAGATAAAATAGTTGTTGATTTGATGCGTATTATGCAAAATGATTGCGCAAAACAAAATATAATACAACAACTTGGAGAATTAGTGAAACAGTCAAGAAAGCTTTCAATAACGATGAGCCCTTATGAGTTTATTGATTATATAGCAACTAAATTAAATAACTTTTCAGGTTTTATTCCTACGACAAAGGATGTATTGGATACATACTGGTTTGGTAATTTAAAAGCTAGAAATTTATCAAGTAGAATGACAGTTGAAGCGCTGCAACCTTATGAAGATTTGATTAGTAAAATTAAAGTAAGTTTAGAAGATGATCAAACTCTTAAAAGAAATATTTTAAATTATAGCTTAAGAGAAATTGTAAACGAAATTGGAGAGTTTCAAAATAGAGCTATAAATAGCAGGGCCATGTGTAATGTTAGTGAACAGGGAAAAAGTGAGAGGCCTATGGTTTCATTATTTTACGATCAAGTACAGCCTGGTGGTGTTGAAGGGCAGGTGTCATTAAATGGTTAGTTATTGAAGTTCTCAGAAATGGCCAATATTTTATAATTATAAATATTAGGTAGTACCCCATTTTCCCAGCCACCATGTATAAGATCATCTGCTTTTTCTTTAAGTGCTTGAGCTGCTTGAGCGTTGAAGTGTTCTTCTCTGGCAGCATCATCTTTGAAAATATCATAAATAGCATATATTTGCTTGTTTAATTTAAGCGCGCTCCAAAAGAGTGTATTTGGTTCATTTTGATCAATTAATTCAGCCGCATTTGTTAATAAATCAGCTAATTCGTCTTCACAGCCATCGTTGGCAACTAAAATAATGCAAGTTGCTTCGGTGGCAAGGTGCGGGGTATCCGTAATACAGCTAGCGAGAACATCAAAATGATTAACATTTTTGAGTACGCCGTTATCCCAGCCATCAATAATTAATTTATCTGCGTTATCACGCAATGCTTTAGCAGCATCACCATCAAAATGAGCTTGACGTGCTTTTTCATCGAGGAAAAGATCAATAATTGCAAATAATTCATCATCTTTTTTAAGTGCAAACCAAAGTTTTGTATCTGGCTCATTTGCTTTGACAAGGTCAGCACCATTGGTTAAAAATTGAGTTAATTCTTCTGACATATCTGCATTAGGTTTAAGTTCAATTAATGTTGCAGTATTTAATTTACCATTGATTAACATAGTACTTACCAGGCTCCTATTTGATATTAACCTAATATTATATATAGATCAAATTCATGGAATTTGTAATAGAACTGATTTAAATTTTCTAATATTTTGCTCTAAAGCGTATCGATGATCTCAAAAATGAAGCTTGATTTAGGGTCGCAGCTAAAGTTGCCATATTTATCATCGTAGGCGTAGGAATAAGGGTTGGTAGCATAACGATGTAATAGGTTATGATAGATTGATTTTGCAGGTGATATCCCATATTTTGCAATTGTATAATCATTAACTGCAGCTGTTGGCTTTGAGCAGGTATTTAAAGTATTAAAAGGTGCAATACAACAAGAAAGGTTGATATGATTTGTATCATAATATGCATGAGCATATTGGCAGGCAGATAAACAACCTTTACCTTCAACTAAGTATGGATTTCCATTAACAGTTGGAGGGCATAAGTCACTTAGCTTTTTACCTGAATTGACTTTGGGAACTTCAACCATAGCATTATTCTTATCAGTAAATATTGTTTCAACGCCATTAGCACATACAGCACCTGTTTCAGAATATACTTTTAATCCAATATCAAAGCCATTAACCATCGAAATATCAATATCGCTAATAGCAACACTTTGATTAGTATTAGTTGGGAACATTGTGTATTCCAATAGTGTCCCGAAAATGCCTTTTTTGCCAGGTTCATATCCTAAAACCCTCCAGCCTGAGGTAGAACTTTCGTAGACACCAACGACACTCCATGCAATACTATTTGTATTTTCTGAACTAGGTATTTTAATTTTACCTGTTTTGCTTTGTGCTATTGTAATATAGCCCTGTGCATTAACTTTAGATGAATTACAATAGTTAGCTAAATCATTTACTGTAACGGCAAAAGATTTATTTTTAAGACAAATAAAGTTGTGTTTTGTACTATTTTTAATTTTAATTTCTCTGGTAGGGTAAGCGTTACTTGAAGCGGAGCCAGAGGGTAAATCAGGTGAATATGACACAGCTTGAGAAGTAAATAATCCAGAGCCAGCATTTAAGGTTATGACATCTTTTGCGCTATTTATCAGTTTGACTAAACCACTACAATTTGTTTTTCCAACTAAATTTCCATATTTATCGAGTTCAATTGCACACATTTTATAATTATTGGAAGTTGAAGATTTGGCATAGAAATATAGTTTAACTGCTTCTTGTAAGTTATTAATAAAGTTAACTGGTGCAAGCTTTCCAGTTTCAGGTGAGGTAGTTGCTGTAATAATACCCAGGGGAAGTTGATCTGTGCCATGTGGAATATTAGTTATATGCGAGCTTCCTATTTGAGCATATACATGAATTGGAAATACGATACCAACTTGTGATGTAGCATAATTGATTCTAATAGCTTTTATAGCGTCAGTTGGTGTTGGTGTTGGCGTTGGCGTTGGCGTTGGCGTTGGCGTTGGCGTTGGTGTTGGTGTTGGTGTTGGTGTTGGTGTTGGCGTTGGTGTTGGTGTTGGTGTTGGTGTTGGTGTCGGTGTCGGTGTTGGCGTTGGTTTAGGTGATGAACTATCATCACCTGAATTACCACAACCAACCAAAAGAAGAGAGATCGCTAAGATAAAAAAATAAGCAATGGATTTTATGTAATACATGGTATTATCCCAAAAAATTTTTGTATAACTTTAACTGTTATTTATAGTAAGCATTTTTAGATTGTCAATATGTTGCCTATAATATTTCAACATTTCAATAAATATTGAAATATAGTTTATAATATGATTTAATAGCATTAATAAATAAGTTATATCTTAAGGGGTATTTATGAGCATTGAAACAATTTGTACGCAGCTATCTGCCTTATCACAAGCGGTTAGATTACGTGCATTTCAACTTTTAATTCAAGCCGGTGATGAGGGTATTACAGCAGGAAAGCTCAGCGAGTATTTAGCTATCATCAATAGCGCGGTTAGTTTTCATATAGAAAAATTACAAAAGGCAGGCTTGGTGTATTCGGAAAAAAAAGGGCGTTTTATTATCTATAAAGCAAACTATAGTTCAATGCAAAATCTTATTAATTATCTTAGTCATAATTGCTGTGTAGGCATTAAAAATATTAAGGAATATAAACAATGAAATCTAGTTATTTACCTAATCATAGTGTTTTGCATGTCGTTGAACAATTCAAAACGAATATGCTTGAAAGTGCTAGCCATCCACCAAAAATTTTAATGTTATATGGATCATTACGTAGCAAATCATACAGTCGCCTTGCAGCAGAAGAAGCTAAAAGAATTTTAGAGTCATTTGGTGCAGAAGTTAAATTTTTTCATCCGCATGATTTGCCATTGGCAGATATTTCGATTGTTCAATCCAAGGAGCATCAGCATCAATTACCCGAAAAAGTTAAAGAATTACGTCAATTAGTTAGCTGGTGTGAGGCAATGGTTTGGTCCTCTCCTGAAGTGCATGGTGCTATGAGCTCTGTATTTAAAAACCAGATTGATTGGTTACCTTTGATAATTGACTCAATTAGACCAACACAAGGTTTGACATTAGCTTTAATGCAAGTTTCAGGAGGGTCGCAATCATTTAATGCAGTTAATCAGATGAGAATACTAGGACGTTGGATGAGAATGTTCACTATTCCAAATCAGTCATCAATAGCACAAGCATATAAACAATTTGATGAAAACGGCATTATGCTGGCATCAACTTTTCGTCAAAGAGTAGTTGACGTAATGGAGGAATTATTTAAATTTACGCTATTGTTAAGGGGGAATGCTAATTACTTAACCCAGCGTTATAGTGAAAACACGCCAAATGAAGTCAAAACGATTGATAATATTAAAAACGTTGTATCATTTTAGCTTAGTTGATTTAACAGAGCTTTACGTTAGATTACATAGCGATGATTAATAACATCTATAATAAAGGCAGGTGCTAGTTTAAATTAAGTGTTGAATGTAGTTTTTCACTTAGGGAGATAAGGCTATTATGTTTCAGATGAATGTTGGCTATAGCTTATTAGTAGTGATTGGTTTATTAAGCTTGGTTAATGGTCAAATCAATATTTTTTATATAATGACCAAGCAGCCAATAAACAGATATCATTGGCGGCTTCTTTTCGTTTTCGTATTGTTATTTATAATAGGTTATGTTCTTTTTATAGCCTTTATGATGGGGCGTTCGTATGATCAACTTACAAAGCTCGTTAGCTTTATATTTTTATTTGGTGGTTTATTTGTAATGCTAATAACTCGGCTGAGTAAAAAGACCATTTTTTCAGTTGTTAAAGTTGAGAAACTAAAAGCGATTAACAAAGAACTAAAATATTTATCCGAACATGATGATTTAACTCAGTTATATAGAAAACAATATTTTGAGACTGCAGTTAAGGGAGCTTTATTAAAAATGAAAGAAGCTAAAAAAGAATATTCAATTTTATATATAGATTTAAATCGATTTAAGAGAATAAACGACACATACGGTCATTTGGCTGGTGATTTAGTTTTAAAAGCAGTTGCAAATCTTTTTAAAGAGATATTTAGAAAGACGGATATCATTGCTCGAATTGGTGGAGATGAGTTTGTAATTTTATTAAGTGGTAGTGATAAGGCATCTGCTGTGTTACTTTCCCAAAAGTTATTAACCGCTGTTGAAAAGCTAAGAGTGAAAGCCGATAACGAAGTATTAATGGTTTCTATGTCAGTAGGAGTTATCCAGTTAGAGAAACATCATGATTCTTATTTAGATGCAATAAAGCAGGCGGATGCTGCTTGCTATGAAGCAAAACATAATACAATTCAAATAGTAACAGAAAATGTTGAAACGATTTCTATGAATCACACAAATTAAGTCGGAACTAATATATCTTATTATAAAATAATCACCATATCCTTTGCTTTATATTGATATCATCTTTTAAACCAGTTAGAAAGCGTATTTATTTACGTTAGATGGATTTTTTATGATTGATCATTTCATTCTTAAAAACCTGTGGGTTCGTATTATTACACGGAAGGCGAATTATGAAAGATCAACTCAATTTTTATGAACTATCTGATGAACAACGGGAAGATGCTTATCATAAACTCGGTAGTGTTCACCTGTTTGTTTGGCAGTATACATAGCTTGATCAGCCTTAGTTATAAGACTGTCAAACTTTTCACCATCATCAGGATAGACACTTACACCCAAGCTGGTTTTAGATATAATGGTAGTGTTCACTTAAGTGTGTCAGTTTAGTTTAATAGTATGATTGTAGCTTTGCTTAAAAGGAAATTTAATCTGTTTATTTTTTTCTTAATAAAGCATACTGCAATCATAAAAAAGACAGAGTAAC
>JAKJJU010000044.1 GCA_021713295.1 Thiotrichales bacterium 19S3-11 | reverse complement strand
TTAACTCGCCTTTACAAGCATCCAAAGCCACCCTAAATTTAACGTTGGCACTATACTGTTTTTTACTCATGATATTTCCTCCGATAATCAATATATCACATTTGATTAATTTACAGGAGGCATTTCAATTTCCTAATGCAGAAATACTTATGATGAAAGGGCCTTCAATCTATACGGTTATGTCTGGCAAGGTTTATGATAGTGACTCATTTTCTGACTGGGAGCAAGAGGTTACTGGTTATTCTATTGGGTTATGAAATTATATTGAATTTAGTAAATTAGGCAAATCAATAATATTATCTAAAACATAATTGTGATGATATTCTTTTAGTTCATCGATTGGTTTAATACCATAGCTGACAGCAATAGCATCCATACTAGCATTTTCAGCAGCTTGCAAATCAAAAATGCTATCACCAATCATAATTGCTTGATTTGGATTAAGGCCTGTATAATCTAGGATATCAAATAGCATTTGTGGATTAGGCTTTGATGGGGATTCATTGGGTGTGCGCGTAATCGTAAAAAAGTGATCAATACCAAAGTTTTTTAAGTCATGCTCTAGTGGCTCTCTTCTTTTACCGGTGGCAATAGCTAGTAAATAGCCACAGGTTTCAAGTTGCTTTAGAATTTCAAAAGTACCATGAAATAACTGTGATTCAGTTGGGTTGTTAAAAAAATACTCTTCATAGCCGTTTATCATTGATTGAATAGGTAAATTATTTTCTTTAGGGTAAAGATTTTGAAATGCCTTCTCTAGAGCTAGGCCTACTTGGTTTGCTAGTTGTTCGTCAGTTGGGTTTGGGTAGTTGTGTATTTTGCAGCCATGTCTTACGGCATTAAAAATCTTAGCTCTTGAATTAACAAGTGTACCATCCCAATCAAAAATAAGTAATTCATAAGGTCTGTTCATAATAGTTTCCATAAAAGCTAATAAGCATTAGCCTATTTTACGATAATAATTTTAAAATACTATGATTAATGTTGCGTTTGTATTGAATACCTTAAGATTAATCTACTAAAAATTGGTAGATGATATCAGCTCCCGTATCTAAATTGGTATAGTCAGCCTGTAATCGCCAGTTTTTGTTTAATCGGTAAATGGCCTGAACTAATTGCTCACCTGTGAAAATGCCAACGCCATAGTTAATATACAAATGCGGTGTTAATGCTTTACCAATAAATAGTGCAGTATTATTTTGATTGCCTGTTTGGGTTGCGGCAGATGAAGTTGGCTGTAGTTGGTCTGTTAATATTTGCCCTTGTTGAATTGTGCCAAATGATATATCAGTAATACCAAATTTACTTTGAACATCTTGTAAGATAACAGAACTACCACCATTTAAAGCCAATGCTAATGCAGCAGATGATAGTTGTTGCTGTTGCTCTTTAGAAAAATTATCACTGTTATCTAATGTTTGTCCTAATACGATATAGCTTAAAATATTTGCTTGTGACATTGCTGGCGTTGAAAAAAATGAAATAATAGGGCTTTTTAGTGTTCCAAGGACATGTACACCAATGATATCCGGAGAGTTTAATGAAAGTTGTTGTTGTGTTGGGATCTGATAATTAGCCGTGATATTTAAATAGGGGTTATCTAGTGGGCTATTGGTAAATGAAATAGCTGAGTTATCTTGGATAACAAACTGTTTACCATAGAATGTATAAATAGCATCTTTTAGATGAACTTTACCTTGAGCAATAGCATTTTGATGTGGCTCTGCTTGAATGATAATTTTGCCAGCAAAGTATGATTTAAGTCCAAAGCCATAAAATTTAGTATCATCACCTAAGAGAATTTGTAAATTCATGGCGACTGGAACTTCGGTTGTTACAGCAATCGGTTGATTATCATTGCTGACATAGACGATATCTGCTTGCATTTGATTGGCATTGGATAAATTAGGTAAGTTATCCCCATGTATTTTGGCTTGATCAATTGCAATTTGGCCGGTTAACTTAAATTCTTTATCATAAGTCAATGTTAGGTTAGGTGAAATAGTAATTTGTAATGGGGGGATATTTGCAACTTGTATATTGGAACCCTTTAAATTACTAGTAAATAATAACTGTTTATTCCAGTTAATATCAGCTGTTAAATTCAGTGGCTGTGCATTATTATAACCATTAGCAGTTATTTGCCAATGTCTATTTTCTCCACGAGCATTGAGTGTGATTTTCTCTATTTGACTATTGTAATTGTAAAAGTGAACACTCGCGTTCTTAACCGTTGTTGACCCTGAGATATCTGGATTGGATAATTTTCCTTGCAAACTTAGATTGCTGTTTAATTCTCCTGAGACATTAATGGGTTGTTTACTTAAATAATTTAAAAAACCAAGATCATTTATGTTGGTGTTAAGTTTTCCATCAAGTTCGATAGTATCAAGTTCACTGAGGCTGTGTACATTAGTTAGGTAAAGCTCTAAGTTAGCATTTGATTTATTGTTAATATTTGTTTGAGCTTTAACTGTTGCAGAATCCTCAAACTGACTATACAAGAAGTTTATAAAATTTATTGTAGTATATTTTTCCTTTTGAATTAAGGCGTCCGACAAAGACCCTAGGCGTAAATTAATGGAATCAAGGCTTGCATTTATGGTTAACCAGGTGGGAAACCATTTGACTTTTGCATAGAATATCCGAGCATTAAATATACCATTTTCTGTCTCTAGTTGAGGCATGAGTAACTTGAAGTATGGGTTCGGCCTTAGGTGTGTTTGAATTTTTGTCTTAAATGAGTAGTTTGATAAAATTAGCGAGCTACAAATACTTTGTTCAGCAGATAAAAGACAAATATTAGGTACTTGTAAATAGGCAGTATTAGTATTTAATGTGATGGCTTGGTTTTGATACAGTGACCATTGACCTAACTCTTTACTATTAAGTTTGCTACTGAGTAAGCTAAAAAACCATGTATTATCTTTCTTTTCTCCTTTTAGCTTAATATCAGCATCTATGTTATGAGGTTTATTTATTATTTTCAAACTGGAATCTAAATAGTTATTTCTAAGACTAATACGTGCATTATAATCGCCAAGTGAATAGTGTAAGTATTTTGCATCCGTAAATTGAGTTAGGCTCGATAGGCCAGGGTTTGTAAATGAGCCATAGAGATAGCCATCAGATGTTAAATGTCCTGAAATATCAGGTATGAATCGGTTAACATCCTCTATGTTCGTTTGCCAAGAGAAATCGAATAAGGGATAAATTTTACCATTGGCTTTAATATACTGATTGTGATCACCTAAAATAAAGTGCTTAAGAAAAATGCTTTTGCCATTTTGTTCTAATTTAAATTGGCAAGCCTGACGATATTGATTTACGGTTAATGAGCAATCAGTGAAGCTCATCACTTGTTTTTGATCGATTTTATAGTTAATAATATGGCTTAAATCAAATGCCATAGAAAGTTCGACCGTATCTAAGCGGCTAGGGGTTTTGTATCTAGGTAGGCTTAGGGCTAACTTGCTTTTTAAGATATTGTTATTGGGTGTAAAGTTAAAGCTAGCATTTCCTAAGCCGATAGTACTATTAAACTGATTTATATCTAATGTAACGTTCTTATCTGAAGCTTTAAGTTGTGCATTTGCATATAACTCTTGTGAGAAAATAGTCCCATTAAATGAAATAGAGGCGGCAAAATAGTGTTTAAGTGGTGCATTGATTTTTGCAGTGGCAATTAGATTTGTATTACTAATTTGAGGTATTAGTTCTAAATTTGCTTTGAATTGAAATGGAGGTTTTAATGATAACGTGCCTGTTAAAGATTGAGCATCTGTTGGAATGTCTTCATAGAAGAATGAGGCATTTGTAATACGTAGCTTATGGTTTATTAATTGTGCTTTAGCATGGAAATTTTCAGCATTAACTTGAGTATGTTGATCTACATTGACTTGTACTTTTTTAATTTGTACATTTTTCGCATAGATTGGCCAGTTAAAATCATTGTTGGGATCATCCTTTGTATGCTGTGAATTTTCAGAGTCACTATCGTCTGTATTAACTGTAACTTTAACGTTATCAGCGATAATGGAGCTTATATTAAAGATGCCTGTGATTAAAAGTTGTGGATACCATTTTACGTTAGCGCCTTGTATCTCTACGTTGGTTTCATCGACATGGACATTAATTTGACTAATATAAAAATTACTTAGTGTGCCTTTTAGGTCTTTGCTTTGAATTGTAATGCCATGCGAATTTAGAATAAAGTTGGCGCCTGCAACTATAATTTTTAAACCACTATGCGTATAGAAAAGAATAATGCCAAATATAAAAATACCAATCAAAAATGTCAGTAAAATATTGGAGCAAGATCTTATCATTTTTTTCATTTAAAAATAGGTTCCTATGCTAAAATCAAATCGCCAATGCTCATCGTCTGCGTTCAGTGTGCGTGTAAGGTAGCCTACAACAGGACCTAAAGGAGAGCGCCAACTTAATCCAACACCTGCTGCATGTAAGGGATTGACTTCATTAAACTGGTTAAATGCATTACCCACATTATAGTAGAGAACGGTGCTAAAATTACCATAAATTCTTTGCTCAATACCAGCGCTTGCTGTCAGTAAATAGCGCCCACCAGTTAAATTACCATCTAACTCGGGACCTTGACTTAAATAAGCATAACCTAATAAAGTTCCGATACCACCAGCATAAAAACGAAACTCTGGAGCTATCGTTGTAATATCGTCGGTTGAAAGTGCCCCAAAATTATAGCTTGAGATAAAGCGAGTCCATTGGCGATAGATGGGTACAGCAATTCTAAGTGTAGCAAGATTTCTTATGAAAGATTCATCTGATATATGATTTATAGAAGGTGCTGCTTGGACGAGGTCACTAAACATTAAACCATTATCAAAGAAACCATCGGGTTTACGCAAACTATAAGATACGTTGATACTAGGGACAAGATAGTTGGCTGAAGCTGCATCACTGCTAAGCGATGTTGTATAGCGAATAATATATTCATGTAATCCCAAATTTACAGAAATGCTTTTTGTGATGTTATCGATGTAGTTAATACCGATTAGGGTTTCTAAGGCTTGGTAGGGAATTAAATCATAAAGGCTTTGTTGGGCATTTAAACTCCAATAAGTATGTACAGGGTCATTGCCTGGAATTAAATATTGTGCTAGAAATGAGGTATTAATTTTCGAAACTTGCAGTTGCATCGAGGCACTATGCCCGTCAGCAGATAAGTGGGGATAGGTTGCACCTAATGTCATTCTGGGGCCAGTAAAGGTACCATAGCCAAGTCCTATTGAATAAGCTTGTGATTCACGAGCTATTACTTCAATACGAATCGGTACTTCACCTGTATGTGCATCTCGTTTTTTTAAGTTAGGAATAACCGTAACGCTTGAGAAATAGGCGCTTTCATCGAGTTGTTTTTGTGTTTTATTAATTTGGCCTGCATCATAGGTTTGCCCTTCTTTCAGAGGGATAAATTTTTTAAGAAAATTAACATCAAAAAGATACTTTTTTTGTATAATTGAAATTTTTCCATAATGGTAGCGTTTTCCTAAGGTAATATGAAAATTTACCTCTGCTGTATGTTTATCTTTATTAACAAGCACTTTGCTTGTATCTAATGTAGCATCGAGATAGCCCGCCTCATTAACAACGCTTAGTAGCTGGCTTTTTGAACTTAAATAGTCATTTTGTATTAATATACTACCTTCTTTTAATGGAATTTGCTCACGTAGTCGATCATTTAAATATTGAATATTTGGCGTAGTTGATATATGGATTTGATTGACTGTTGTAGCTTGATTTAAACGTATGTTAATACGAATCAACCAAGTGTTACTCGTTTGTTTGAGAGAAACGCTAACATCGGGTGTAAAGTAGCCAAAATTAATTAAGGTATTTTTGGTCTCTTCTGGAATGGAGTTATAGAAAAGCCTTAAGTGATTTATATCCTCTAGAGCATAGGCTTTGTAACGTAAAATAGATAAGTTCTTTTTTATTTGTTGAATAATTTTATCATTGGCTGTGGAAATTATATTCGCTGTCGTTTTAGAAATTAAATTATCATCGGTAGCTATGTTAACAGCCACTTCAAGATTTTTTTCTGTTGTTCCTTCTGTTTTATTTTCATTTGTTGATGCATATCCCAGATTAGAGGCTATCAGCAAAATGAGTAAAAAGAATAATGCTATTGTTTTCACATAAGGTTGATCGGTGTCCATATTCATAATGATAAATCTATAGTTTAAGGCCTATTTTATCAAGTAGTATTTTGTTTTTATCTTGATAACAAGTACAATGGAAATACCGAATGATAGGGTAGTTACTGATTTGATCGAAAATGAATGAAATTAAGAAGTGGATGTCTGAAGCATTAAAGTGTGCACGTTATGCCCAGTCAATAGGTGAAGTGCCAGTTGGTGCGGTATGTGTTTTGGATAACCAAATAATTGCTCAGGGATGGAATCAGAGTATTTCAGCTTGTGACCCAACAGCTCATGCAGAAGTGGTGGCTTTAAGGGAGGCTGCAAAAGCAGTTGGCAACTATCGATTGTTGGGTGTTGATTTATATGTGACGCTTGAGCCATGTGCGATGTGTGCTGGTGCAATGATCCATAGTCGAATTAATCAATTAGTTTATGCAGCAAGTGATCTTAAATCTGGTGCAATTTCAACAAAAATTAAACTTTTTGAAGCTTCATGTTTCAATCATTATCCAAAAGTAATATCCGGTGTTCTTAAAGAAGAAGCCTCAGAGTTATTAAGTACATTTTTTAAAAAAAAACGTCAAAAAGGTAAAACAACTAACTAAAAGATATATGAAGTAAATGAAGGGAATTTGTAATGAGTACACGCCATTAAAACACTTAAATACATGGCGTATTGGTGGCAAAGCACGATATCTATACCAACCTGATTCTGTTGGTGATTTATCTAAGTTTTTAAATAGTAATACTCAAAACTTGCCTGTGGTTGCATTAGGTTTAGGTAGTAATGTTTTACTGTATGATGGTCTGATTAATGCAATATTTGTGCTTTTTAGAAATAGACTAAAGCACTATCAGATTGATTCAGATCAGCAAACAATAACCGTTGGCTGTGGTATGCCATGTCCAACTGTTGCAAGAAAAGCATTTAAAAATGGCTTTAATAATTTAAATTTTTTAGCAGGTATTCCGGGTACTATTGGTGGGGCCTTGAAAATGAATGCCGGTGCATTTGGTGGTGAGATTTGGCCTGAGGTGGTCAGTGTTGTCATAATCAATAAAAAGGGTGAGTTATCACATCGAGAAAACGGTGATATTGTATATGGTTATCGATCACTTAAATCTGATTTTGATGGTTATTTTGTTGAAGCAACACTTAAACTTGGAAATACCAGAGAAAAAAATGCAGAAACATCTTTAAAAAAACTTTTAGAGAAACGTAAGGAAGTGCAACCTGTTGAGCTAGCTAGCTGTGGCTCTGTATTTAAAAATCCAAAAGGTGATTTTGCTGCTCGTTTAATTGATGAATGCGCTTTGAAGAATTATCGTGTTGGTGATGCATTAATTTCACCAAAACATGCTAACTTTATTATTAATCAAGGAAATGCGAAATTTAGTGATGTGATTGGATTAATGCAATATATTTATGAGCAAGTAGATAAAAAATTTGCGATTGCATTAGAGCCAGAGGTACAAATTATAGGAGCAGATGGTGGATATAAAGGCATTTGGTAAAGTAGGTTTAATTTATGGTGGTCAATCAAGTGAGCGAGCAGTATCCTTAAAATCAGGTCAGTCGGTGGCAAATGCATTGAGTCTTCTAGGAATAGAGACTGTCTTACTTGATGGCGATGGTTATTATCTTGCACAAAAAATTAAGCAAGATCATATTCAGCGCTGTTTGATTATGCAGCATGGTGGCCAAGGTGAAGGTGGTGCTTTGCAAAGTATGCTGGATGCAATTGAAATTCCGTATACTGGTAGTAGTGGTAAAGGCTGTTATTTAGCAATGGATAAGGCAATTAGTAAAGCAATTTGGCAGCAGCACCAGATACCAATGCCTAAGACACACAAAATGAAGCATGCTAATGATATTGGTGACTTATTGTTTCCTATTGCGGTTAAACCGATTAATCAAGGTTCAAGTATTGGGGTGACTAAGGTAAAAACAAATGATCAATTATATGATGCATATCAGAAAGCTAGAGAATATGGTGATGTGATTGCTGAGCAGTGGATAGAGGGAAAAGAAATTACAGTATCAATTGTCAATGGACATATACTTCCGGCTATTTGGATTAACCCTAAGCGTGAATTTTATGATTATGAAGCGAAATATAATAAAGATTCAGGTACTGAATATATTTGTCCATCAATGCTAGATAGCCAAACTGAAGCACGCATTAAGGATATTGCTTTATTAGCCTTTGAGACATTACATTGTTCAGGCTGGGGTAGAATAGATTTTATTGTTGATCATCAGATGAATCCTTATTTGTTTGAGGTGAATACTGTACCAGGTATGACGGAGTTATCATTAGTGCCTCAGGCTGCAAAAGTTTATGGCTGGGAGTATGATCAATTAGTTTTAGAAATTCTAAAAACATCACTAAAAGTATAATTAGGGTTAGGTATTATGCGCCTTAAAGTGCTTATTAAATTATTTGTTTGCGCCATTATTATCGGATTTGGGGTTTGGGGTTGGTATTATATTCATACACCAGGACGCTTTCCAATTAAAACAGTGAAGATCGATGGTACTTACCATTATATCAGTCAATCAATGTTGAAAGATTTATTATTACCTCAAATTTCAAATGGATTTTTTAATCTTGATGTTAATCAGTTGCAAAATCAATTAGCTAAAATCCCAGGTATTAAGTCAGCAGGAATCAGGCGTAGCTGGCCTTCGACGGTACATGTAACGCTAAATGAGTATGTAGCTAAGGCCTATTGGAATAAAAATGCAATTATCACCGATGACTCAAAGATATTTACACCTAAAGTAATGCTGAATTTGCCTGATTTGGCACACCTGTATTCAAATAGGGTTCATGCTGATTTAATGTTAAGAACCTATAGCCAACTAGAAGCACTAGCAAGTAAGTATCAATTAACGATAAATGATTTGACGTTTACTGCTAACCAATGGAGCATTAAACTATCGGATGGAACAATCGTTATATTAGGTAGTGCAAATCCACTAAAACAATTAAAGAAATTATTGGCAGTTTTGCCTGAGATAAACCAAGCGAATAAACAGATCGCTCGTATTGATATGCGATATACAAATGGCTTTGCCGTTGATTTTAAGAAAAAATAAGCTTTATTGTATAGTTTAACATTCGTTTTCTGTCGATTTATGCTAAAGTAACAGTGATAAATAGCATAAAGCTTGAAGTAGGCATTAAATGAGCTACGCAAGCGGGTATAAGTTTAAGTGAGGGAATGCATGTCTAGAGAGCCTGACAAACAGTTGTTAACTGCCTTAGATATTGGAACATCTAAAGTGGTGGCTATTGTAGCTGAGGTTAATGAGGGCGGTCGAGTTAATATTATTGGTTTTGGTACTCAACCATCGAAAGGTCTAAAAAAAGGTGTAATTGTTAATATTGATGCAACGGTTAAGGCAATTCAAAAAGCGATTGAAGAAGCTGAGCATATGGCTGATTGTGAGATTGGCTCAGTTTGTGTGGGTATTGCGGGTAGTCATATTAATAGTTTTGATTCAACTGGTGTTGTGGCTATTAGAAATAGTGAAGTTTATCCGGATGATGTCGAAAGAGTTATTGATGCGGCTAAAGCAGTTCCTTTGCCGGCAGATCAAAGGATTTTACATATTTTACCACAAGACTTTTTAATTGATGGCCAAGGTGGAATTAAAGAGCCAGTGGGTATTTCTGGTGTCCGTTTGGAAGCAAAAGTGCATATGGTAACAGGTTCAATTAGCGCGGTTCAAAATATCGTTAAATGTGTTAATCGCTGTGGGGTTGAAGTCTCGGATGTTGTTTTAGAACAGTTAGCATCAAGCTATGCAGTTTTGACAGAGGATGAAAAAGAACTTGGTGCTTGTCTGGTTGATATTGGGGGCGGAACAAGTGATATTGCAGTGTTTTTGCATGGTGCAATTCGCCATACTAAAGTCATTCCAATTGCAGGGGCACAGGTAACTAATGATTTAGCGCATGCGTTGAGAATTCCAACCGATGTCGCAGAGGAAGTTAAAATCAATTATGGTAATGCTTTAATGCGAACCGTTAGAGATGGCGAGGTTGTTGAAGTACCAGATATTGCTGGACGTACAACAAGAAGGCTTCCAGCTCAAACATTAGCTAGTGTTGTTGAGGCTCGTTGTGAAGAGTTGCTAACTTTAATTTATGAAGATTTAAATAAAAAAGGGCTTTTAGATCAGTTGGCAGCGGGTATTGTATTAACTGGTGGTGCTGCTAAAATGCGTGGTCTTATTGAGTTAGCTGAAGAGGTATTTCGTGTGCCTGTGCGTCTAGGTGTACCACAGTATGTAACGGGTTTAAGCGATATTATGCATAATCCAATGCACGCAACGGGTGCTGGTTTATTATTATATTCTCAATCACAACAAACTGAATCAATACCTTTTGACTCAGATGAAACTGATCGTGATGGAATTTGGAGAAAAATGACAAGGTGGTTTAGTAATCATTTTTAAATGATTTAATAGTTAATTTAAAATTTAGTTATAGATGGATCAAGGAGTAAATCATGTTTGATGTTGCAGAATCTGTCATGGACAATGCAGTAATAAAAGTCGTTGGCATAGGTGGTGGCGGTGGTAACGCTGTTGAGCATATGCTAGAGCACGGAATTGATGGTGTAGAGTTTATTTGTGCAAATACAGATGCACAAGCACTGAAAAACTCATCATCAAGGACAGTGATTCAAATTGGCAGTGAGCTAACCAAAGGTTTGGGTGCTGGAGCTAACCCTGAGGTTGGTAAAAGGGCAGCACAAGAGGATCGTATGCGAATTCAAGAAGCCTTGCAGGGTGCTGATATGGTATTTATCACTGCTGGTATGGGTGGTGGAACAGGTACTGGCGCTGCACCTGTTATTGCCGAAATTGCAAAAGATATGGGTATTTTAACCGTAGCAGTTGTAACAAAACCATTTCCATTTGAAGGTCGTAGAAGAATGCAGATTGCTGAAAATGGTATTGCTGAATTAGCGGAAAATGTTGACTCACTAATTACGATTCCAAATAGCAAATTACTGAGTGTATTAGGTAAAAATATCAGTCTGTTAGATGCATTTAAAGCTGCAAATAGCGTGCTTCAAGGAGCGGTACAAGGTATTTCAGAATTAATTACCAAGCCTGGTTTAATTAACGTTGACTTTGCAGATGTAAGAACAGTAATGGCAGCGATGGGCGTTGCTATGATGGGAACAGCAATGGCAACAGGTGAAAACAGAGCCAGAGAAGCGGCTGAAGCTGCAGTAGCATCGCCGTTGTTAGAAGATATTAATTTAGAAGGTGCTCGTGGCGTCTTGGTAAACATCACAGCGGGCATGGATATGTCAATCGGTGAGTTTGAAGAAGTTGGTGAAGTGATTAAGTCGTTTACATCAGATCAAGCAACCGTTATTGTTGGTACCGTAATTGACCCTGAAATGACAGACGAACTACGCGTAACGATTGTTGTTACAGGCTTAGAAGATACTTCTACAACCGGTGGTGTCAGTAGGGCTCAAACTGAGCATGTCTATGCATCCCAGGGGAATGGACAATATAAGCGAGCAGGTGGGCAGTTTGCTCGTCAAAATCAATCTCAGCAACAACAAACTACAGCTGGGCCTAAACGTGCTACACCGCCAGGGGCAAAAGAGCAACCTGCAGCGAAAGATGGTGAGAACGAATATTTAGATATTCCAACTTTTTTACGTCGCCAAGCAGATTAGGTTAATTTGAGGATACTTAAATCAGTGGAAAAACAACAAACAATAAAACAAGCAATTAAGATTGAAGGTATTGGGTTGCATCTTGGACAAATTGTTACTATGGTTTTGAAGCCAGCAGAGGTAGGCCATGGTATTGTATTTAGAAGGGTGGATTTAAACCCTTCGGTTGATGTACCGATATCAGTTAATGGTATTCAAGAGGCACTATTATGCTCAGCTTTGGTTAAAGATAACGTTCAAATTTCCACAGTTGAGCATTTAATGAGTGCTTTGTGCATGTTGAAAGTTGATAACCTATTAGTTGAAATTAATAGTGATGAGCTGCCAGTAATGGATGGTAGTAGCGAGCCGTTTTTAGAGGCTATTGAAGCAGTTGGTTTGATCCAACAAGATCAGCCTCGTCAACTAATTAAAGTCTTAAAAGCAGTTCGAGTTGAGCATCAAGATAAATTTGCTGAAGTAATGCCGTGTGATCAAACGAACTACCGATTTGAAATTCAATGGGATCATCCTGTTATCGCTTCAACGCCGAGCGTGGTTGAGTTTGATGGTCGTTATGATTGGTATAAAAAAGAAGTCTCTAGAGCCAGAACATTCGGTATGGTTGCTGAGTTGGATTATTTGCATGCAAATAATCGAGCAAAAGGGGCAAGTTTAGATAATGCTGTTGGTATTACCGATGAGGGTGTTATGAATGAAGAAGGTCTTCGTTACAAAGATGAATTTGTTAAACATAAGCTATTAGATGCCATTGGTGACTTTTATGTGGGTGGTGCAATTATTGGTTGCTTTAATTGTTATAAATCAGGGCATCATTTGAATAACATGCTCTTAAGAAAGCTCTACCAAGATCCATCGAACTACAAAATACTTTCTTAATCGTTCTCTATAAAAAATTATTGATCAAATTATCGTTATATTCTATCTTTTTCTTGTTAACAAGCACATTTCAAGCTATGTTAGAAACTAACGGTCGTTGAATAATGATTGTAATTTAAAAGAGGTTTTTTTATATGTTTTGGTCAATTGTTATTATTGTTATCTTAATTTTGTTATTAGTTTATATCGTAGTAACCTATAACCGACTAATTAGTGAAATCGAAGCGGTTAATAACTCAGAACGTCAGATCGATGTTCAGTTAGATCGGCGATTTAAAGTTTTTGAATCCTTAATTAGTGCCGTTAATAAGTATATGGATTATGAAAAAACAGTGTTAAAGGATGTTACAGCTTTAAGGTCAAAATCTCAAGATGCTAAAAAAAGTGGTGATAAAGAGGCTCAATTTTCTGCTGAAAGTGCACTGTCGGCGATTGCAAAAGGCATTAGTGTTCAATTTGAAGCGTATCCTGAGTTAAAGGCAAGCGAAAATGTCATGCAATTACAAGAAGAAATTTCAACAACTGAGAATAAACTTGCCTATTCAAAACAAGCGTATAATGACTCTATTGAAGTCTATAACGCAGATAAAAAGTCATTTTTTGCATCGATGGTGGTTGGTATTTTCAAAGGAAAATTAGATAAACAATTCATTTACTGGAATGTTTCAGAAGAACGACGGGATCAGTTAGAAGACTACACTGTAAAATTATAATTTTAAAAATAAGTAATTATGATATTTGAAGTTCAAAATACTGGTAATTGGCGTAAGGTAATTCGAAAAAATCGATCCAGAACACGTTGGGTTATTTTTTTATTTCTTATACTGTTTTTATGCCTAGGAGCTGCAATTGATTATGGATGGAGTTACTTTTGGGTATACTATCATTATAATGTTAAGCTTGGGTTTATAAGTGTCATACAATTATTTTATGATCATGGTTTTATTCCCTATGCGACGATAGTTACAACATTGGGAGCCATTATTTGGGTCGGTTTAACATTTCTTTTCTATCATAGAATTATGTTAACGGGCACGAAGTATCAGGAAATTAATCAAAATTCTCAAGATCCATTAGCTAAAAAAATCTTTAATGTTGTAGAAGAGATGAAAATAGCAGCGAATATGAACTTTATGCCAAGAGTTTATTTAATAGATGCTGATTATTTAAATGCATTTGCAAGTGGGTACTCAGAGAAAAATGCATTGATTGCCATAACGCGTGCATTAGCAGAACATTTAAAGCGAGATGAACTGCAGGCTGTGCTTGCTCATGAATTAACTCATATTCGTAATCAAGATATTAAACTAAACTTATTTGTTGCCGCATTATCAAATATGTTGATGTTTATTTTGGATTTTATCTATCTATCAACTGCTTCAATGGCATTTAGAAGAACGCGTTCAGGAAATAAATCTGTTAATAACGGTGCTGCAATGTTATTTTTGATTGCAGCAATTCTACGAGCTATTTTACCATTAATTACCTTTGTCTTAAGGCTATTTTTATCTCGATCACGTGAATATATGGCAGATGCTGGTGCTGTAGCATTAATGAGAAATAATGAACCATTGGCTCGAGCGTTAATTAAAATTAATGAAAGCTATCAAAATACTCAGTTAGTGAAAGCGCTTAATATGCAGCCAAATGAACCTATGCGTAAGGCATCATACATTTATAACCCTAATAGGGCATCAATGCATGATGAAAACCAAAGTGATATTTTCTCAACACATCCAAGTTTATCAAAACGTCTTAAAGCGATTGGTATTAAATTAACAAAAGCATCATCAAAGTAATTACTATCGCATTGAAGTAGGGATAATCGGTAATTGAAAATTGTCGGTTTATCGTTATCAAATAGCTTAAAAATAATAAATAGATGATATCAATATAATTGATATGGCTAATATCTCACAAGATAAGGCGAGTTATTCTATATACCCATTTTCATAGGTATGTAAGAATAACAATGCAACCCCCTAGGAAGGAGCGGAGAATTCTTAAAGGATAAGAATACAATCAACAAGGATGTTGACCGCTCTTACCGTATTTCGCAAGATTATACCTCCCTTATTTAAAATAATCACGTATTTTATAGCAAATAGTTATAAAATCGTACAGTTGAAACTTGAAGAAGGTGCAGGGTCACCAAAATATTTTGGAGGTTCTTGGTTTACTTTAGAATCTGTATTTATAGTAAAACGGTTATTATATCTAGTTTGTAGCTCTAGAGGCAATTTTTCATACTCAAAAACTGATATGGTTTTTGGAAACATGAGTTTAAATAAATTGTTTTTATCATCATCAGTATTTTTCCAGTTTACTATTGTTACTAAATCATTAGCTGATGAATCTAGTAGTTGTTTGAATCCTGTATAATCATTATTAGCAGTTATAGACAGTGCCTGAATTATCATTGTTTGTTGTTCTTTTGTATGAGCCCAATTTAGTAATGTACGAATACATTTGGGTTTTGAGTATGCTATTTGCATGAGACCTGTGAAGTTATTTTGATTTTCTATGCAAAGTGCCTTGATAATTTCATTTTGTTGGTCAGATGTTTTTGCCCAACTCAACATCATGGGTAATCGCTCTGGTTTTGATTGGGCAAGTTGCATCCACCCTGTCCAATTATCTTGATATTTTTCATTAAGTTTGTTAATAACAGTTTCTTTTAGTGAGTCATTTCGAGCAATAAAATTTATAATTTCAGTTTGTGCGGGTAATGAAAAAGATAGTAAGTTATATACAGAAAAACCATAAGGAAATAGTGAATTAAATATAAGCTTGCTTGTGTCTGTAGGTAGCTGCCAATTTAATATTAATTTTAAACCTTCAGTGCAGTCTTGTGAGTATGCAAGAGACATAAATCCTGAACAAATAGGTGTATGCATCCTGTCCAGTGAATTGATAATCTTAGTATACTGCTCTTTGGTTTGAGCTAAGCTTAAGAAATTAGAAACAGCTTGAGGTTGGTATTGAACGATTTGCATCCAACCTGCTCTTGATCCATCATTATTTAAGATACAGAGACTATCAATAACCTTATCTTGTAAGTTTAGCTCTTTTACCCATTCGAAAATAGTTAATAAATTTTTGTTAGCTGTCCCAGCAACAGATAAAAGTCCTGTCATAAATTGATTGTTAATCAAGCATAAGCTGTTAATGATCTTAGATTTTTGTTCATCTGTTTGTACCAAGCTTAGGCATTTTGATAAAAATTCAGGCTTTCGAGTTGCTATTTCACTCCATCCCGTTGAGTAATTATTATTACATAGATTTAATGCATTAATAATCTGATCCATGCTCAAAATATCTAAAACTTTATCTAATAACTGTGGTGTATTTATAATCATCGTATAAATACCACTAGTGTTATAATTATTTGAAGACATAAGTAAATGATATAGGGTGTTTTTCCCTAAATCAGATTCTTTTAGAATATCTAGAATACTATCTAGTAATTCAGGAGTATAATGTACAATACACTGAAAACCTGTCCAATTTTTATGTCCTCGCGCTGTAAGTAAGTTAAGAAAGTTGGTTGTATTTGAGTTAGTATTTATATTTTTAATAAGTTCCTCTAGTATATTCGGTTTGTATTTGATAATTAAACTAATAGTTTTGGAATTTACTATAAGATCAGGGTGCCCTTGATGTATATTTTCATAGGCTTGATCAAACTCTCTTAGTTGTGAATTATTTTTTTTTGTTAATATCAATTAGTGAAATTACCAGCTCATTTCCAACACCTTGTGTGTTATGTAGCATCTGTATTAACGATTGTTTTGTTTTAAATTCCTTTTCACCATCGTCGTAATTTGGGTCATAGAAATAATATACATTCTCAGTTGTATCGTATCTAAGTGAACACATATGACTTATTCCACCTATAGCCACATAATTATTGGATATGTACTTAGGATCTAATAGAGTTTCAAGTTGTTCATTACTAAATGAGCCTACAGCGTGATGAATATCATTCTGATTAATATCTAGACTGTCAAGATTTGAAAATATTTTGTCATTTGATGGAAAATCTATTTTAAATACATCAGAATCTGTTGATAGGTCAAATTGCTGATAAATATTTATATTCTCTATAAAGTTTAAAAAAATTGATTTTAATGTTTCTGTGCTACCTTCATTATCTATTTTTATTTCCATATTTAGAGATGTTTTACTTTGATCCCAGTTGGAAACTTCATTAAGCACCTTTTTCCATAAAGGTAATTTTTCAATAGTTGAAAATAGTGAGTGTAACGTTGAAAAGGCTAAGCAATGACCATTAGAATCAACGTAGTCAATTGCTGGTAAATTATACCTATTGTTATTTTCAATATAAATAAAGCGATTACATTGGCTTATAATATGATTTTGACAGATTGTCATTATATTGCTACTCCCCCCATTTAAATATTAATGAGACTATATCATTAATACGTATTAATGATAATGATTTTATAGCAGACAGCTAGTTCATCATGTTTTTATATAATATTTAGTATAATTACAGTAGATGCTAATATGGTCTTAGATTTCTAAACATAGGGTATGTAGGATGCTATAAATTTTAATCAGAACTCTGAAATGCCTCCTGTAAATTAATCAAATGTGATATATTGATTATCGGAGGAAATATCATGAGTAAAAAACAGTATAGTGCCAACGTTAAATTTAGGGTGGCTTTGGATGCTTGTAAAGGCGAGTTAA
>JAKJJU010000043.1 GCA_021713295.1 Thiotrichales bacterium 19S3-11 | reverse complement strand
AGAAAATGCTCCAAGGAATATGGGGATTATAAAGAAAACTGTATTGAATTTATTTCAATCAGTTAAGAGGGCCAATCCTAGAATGAGTCTAAAGCGCATAAGAAAGCTGGCAGGCTGGGATTCTGAATTTATGGATAAAATTTTAGCTGCTAAATTTTAGTGAGGTGACCCTGACATCTGATTGTCTTTTTGCTAAAATCACAACCAAGCAATCGTAACTGGTAACAATACGTTTAGGCAATAATTATGCACATAGTTTCTGCACCTTATGAAGATCTATGGCAGTATTTAGATAACGACACTCAAATTATTACCGTTAACTCTAGACTAGCTCAACATCTAACTAAAGCCTTTATCAACTATTTAAAAGAAAAAAAACATCAATTCATTATCAATGAGCGCATCATCACAGTCGAGCAATTTTTTGAACAACTAGTCGATAGCATTAATTTTTCTGAAGCTAAATCAAACAAATATTATTTTTTCTATAATGCCAAACAAACTCAACAACTATGGCAAACTATCATTGAAGCGGATCAAATGAATAAAAAAGATGATGTTTTTTTGGATGTAATTGATGCCGCAAAAGAAGCATCTACTGCTTATGAGCTCTATTTAAATTGGATGGTTGACTTAAAAAATTTACCTTATCAGTTAGAGCACTTGGATTTTCGACGCTTCCAAAACTGGTTAGCTGAAGTTGAAAAGCACTGCAATTATCATAAAGTTTATCCAGATAATTCAAAACTGGCATTTATTATCAAACACCTTAAACTTACTAGATTTCCTTTTAGGCGCCTAATATTCTTAGGCTTCAATGATTATTCCCCTAATATGAATCAATTAATCACACGCTTAGAATCATTTGATATTGATGTTTTTCAATGGCAGCTTGAACCTTTATATAAAGCAATAAATAGACCGATTAAAACCATCTCATCTAAAATGGCCAAAGCCGAGACAACCCTCTATCAATTTGATCAAACAGAAGATGAGCTTAGCACAACCATCGATAAAATCTTTGAGCATTTTTATACCTACCCTAACCAACGTATTGGGGTTATTATCCCTGATTTGCACATCATCCGTCATAAAGTAGAACAAATCTTTGATGAATGTTTTTTTTCAAACTATAACCGCTTAGCTGAAATTAATAATACGGATAAGCCTTATACAATTTCTGGTGGTCAAGCACTTGCAGCAGTACCAATAATTAAAACGGCACTGACGATTTTAAAACTAACAACCACCTCTAAGCTTGAGAATCTTATTCGCATTATCCAATCACCCTTTACATACACGAAAACATCATCCCCTGACCGACGTCAACAATTAGTTGATTTAATCAAGGCTAATTACTTTAAAACAACCTCCGTCATTAGCATACGTGCAGACATTAAACTTGCTGATGCTCTAAATGAATTTAAAACACCACTTGAAAAACTAACCCATCAAGCACTTGAATATCATTCAAATCCATTATTATCCATACAGACTAAGTTAGCGCTATTTAATTTTCCTGGCGACCAATCACTATCAAGTGAGAATTATCAGGCACTTGAACAATTTTATCAATTATTTGCTGAATTAAAAAAACAATCAATCCTAATCAATCAAACCAATGCAATTGATATAATTTCTCTACTAGAACGCTTTGCTAGTCAGACAATATTTCAGGGACAAAGTAATCCCAATGCATCAATCTTTGTTCTTGGTATTTTAGAATCAAGTCAACACTATTTTGATCAACTCTATGTTATGCGCATGCACGAGCGTTTATGGCCAGCACAACCAAAGCCAAATACATTATTACCTTTAAGTTTACAAAAAATCTATCACACACCGCACTCAAGCTTTGAACGTGAATTATATTATGCGTTTAATGTCAGTCATGCATTTTTCTATCAATGTAAAAAACTTTACATTAGTTACAGTTTATTTGATGGAGAAATGAAACAAAATCTATCGCCTATCATTGCCAATTTAGCGCCAAATAATCAAATTGTTGAAATAACAAGTAGCAAAATTGAACACAAGAGAACTAAATCGATTCAATTCAAAGAAGAAACATTAAGCTTAAAAAAACTCGAACAAATTACAGATGCCAACAGCTACTTATATAAAGATTTTATACAATGCCCTTTTAAAGCACAAATGACTTATCGTTTCAAGCTAGAGCCTTTAATTCAATTTAAAGACCCATTAGCTGCTAAAGATAAAGGTAGTTTAATTCATCTGGTAATGGAACTATTCTGGCAAGAAATAAAAACACAAAAAACGTTACAAGAATTAACTGAACCGACTTTACAGAGCATAGTTCAAAAAGCTATTAAACAAGCAATTAATAAGAATAAACACTTATTTCCCTTAGCATTAGATTATTTAAAGCAAATTGAAAGTGATCGTATTGAAGTATTAGTTCTACGTTGGCTAAAAATCGAAAAACAAAGACAAGTGCCGTTTCATGTACTTAGCCATGAAAAAAGTTCACAGAAACAAATTGGCTTATTAAAAACTAAATTGCGTATCGACCGTATCGATCAATTATCTGATGGTAGCCTATGGTTGATAGACTATAAATCAGCTCAAACGGTTAATACAAAAGGTTGGCATAATGAATACCTAAGTGAGCCTCAGCTACCGCTTTACGCTATTTCACTAGACTATACAACAGGGATTGGTTTTGCACAAATTAATGGCAAATCAACTAAATTGAGTCTGTTAGCCCATTATCAACAACACCTTGAACACTATGAAATAATAAGTCAGCCCGATACAGATACCATACTGCAGAAACCCAAAAAACTTTTTCCATCCTATGATAGCTGGCAATCACTTACCCGTTACTGGCATAAGCAATTGTTTACTATCTCGAATCTTTTTACCCAAGGACAATTAAGCATTACCCCAAACCAACAATGTAAGTTTTGCGCATTTGAGCAGCTGTGTCATTACCAGCACTTCAAGCGAGGGACTAACTGATTTACATCACCTGCACCTTGAATTAAAACTACATCCTCATCATTAATAGAAGATTTTAATAGTGCTTCTGCCTTTATGTGGTCTTCTACATAACAACAAATTTTTCCTTGATCTAAAAGCGTTGCTACTAACACTTCTGCATCAACACCTTGTATTGGCTTTTCACTGGCAGCATAAGTTTTTAAGACAACGCTTTGATCTGCATCTGATAAGGCTTCGATAAATGCATCAAAGTGCTCACTTGTTCGACTGTAACGATGTGGTTGAAATAAATGCACAATACGCCTACCAGGATAAGCTAAGCGAATTGTTCTCAATGTTGCAAGGATTTCAGCTGGATGATGGCCATAGTCATTAATCAGCGTAAATCTAGTGGATGAATTAGCCACTTCTGCTACTTCAAACCGACGCCCAACACCTTGAAAATCTAGCAATGCAGATTGAATTTTTTTTATTTCAATCTGATGTGCTAAACTAACTGCGATTGCGCCTAGTGCATTTATGACATTATGCTCACCCGGCATGTTTAATGTAACTTCAAAAGTTTGCTGATGAATTCTATCGATAACTTTAAATTGACTGACTAAAGCATCATAGTGACAATCAACTGCTTGAATGTCCGCCTGATTTGATAGCCCAAAGGAAATAAGCTTAGGCGCACTAAAGTGACTTATTAACTTAGCTAGCTTAGGACAATCAATGTTAATTGCCAGTAAACCCGATGCTGGCAGACGGTTAGCAAAACTAATAAAGCATTGATTAACCTTATTTAAATCATGGTCATACTGATACATATGATCATAATCAATATTAGTAATAATTACATTTTTCGGCGCTAATGCTAAAAAAGATTGATCACTTTCATCAGCCTCAACAATTAAATAGTTACCTTCTCCTAAATCAGCTGTTTTAGCCTGTGCTTGAATAACACCACCAACAACATAACTTGGACTTTTCTTAGCCTGTTTAAAGATAGTGGCTAACATTGCCGTTGTTGTTGTTTTACCATGTGTACCCGATACTGCAATCCCATAACGATCCTGCATTAATAATGCCAGCATTTGCCCTCGAGTAATGACAGGAATATTAAGTCTCTCTGCTTGGATTATTTCAGGATTACTACTTGAAAGCGCTGAAGTGATAACCACCAAATCAATCGTATCATTAATATTCTTTTGGTCATGGCTATGCGTTAGCTTTATACCCTTAGCTTTAAGCTGATCTGTAATTTGAGAGTCATTTAAATCTGACCCACTAATAATATGGCCTAACTTGTGCAATACACTTGCAATTCCAGACATACCAATACCACCAATTCCCACAAAGTGGATTGAACGAAAGGTGTTTCGTGTAATGTGGTCTAAATTTATGTTATTAAAATATTTATTCACAAGTTAGCATACCCTATTTATATTTTTTACAATGGCTATTTTTGATTACTTTTACGCTCAATGAATGCATTAATTCTACAGCTAAATTCATCTGAAGCTATTTGTGTTAAAAAAAGTGCTTTTTCAGTTATTAGTGTCTCTTGTAATTGTTCAATCGCATTAAGATGTTTTTTAAGTAATGCAAAACCATTACAAGGTAGCTGCAATAGCTTTTTGATCAAACGGGTCAGCTTTTCATCTAGTTGTTCATCTGATTGACATAAACAATCGACTAATCCAAGCTTTTTTGCATCGGTTGCTAATAATTTTTCATTGAATAATAACATATTTTTAGCACGCTTTAAGCCAACGGCCTCTTTTAACGTCCATAACTGTCCACCATCTGCCGTTAAACCAATGTCAATATAGGCTGAATAAAAATGGCTATCTTCTAGAGCGATGACATAATCACAAGCTAATACCAAACTTAAACCATAACCAGCAACAATACCACGAGCAACCGCAATCACCGGAATATCAAGCGTTGCAATTATTTCTATAACCATTTGTGCTTGATCTAGCATTGGCTGAATAATTTGACGACGTGCTTGTGCTGGCTGTGAAACCAATTGTGCAAAATAGTAGATATCTCCCCCAACCATAAAATGCTCGCAATTACTCTCAATAATTAGAACACGTGCTTTGGAGTCGCTCTGAACCGTAACAAGATGTTGATAGATACCCTCAAGCATATCTGGCGATAACGCATTATTTTTATCACATCGATTTAACTGCAATCGATAACAACCATTATCAGATACTAACACTACTGGCATGACTTCCATATTATACCTTACTTATCGCTTCATTCCGTTTAAATATAGCCAAGTATAGCAATTTTATTCCATTGAAATCAAAAGAAAATGAACGGTTATTGAAGCAATAATTGTACTCTTATAGACCTGCTTTAATCAATTTAATATAGCTAATACCACTATTTGAAGGCTCATCTTTTGCAACCGACGGTTTATTCGTTGAAATTAAACGCTCAAGATAACGTGCCATCATATCTACTTCAAGATTAACTTTTTGGCCAACATTGTAATGTTGAATGATTGTTTTATTACGAGTATGCGGGATAATATTAACACTAAATGTCTGTTCACTGACTTCATTAACGGTAAGACTAATCCCATCTAAAGTCACAGATCCTTTTTCCACAATATAACGCATTAGATGAGCTGGTGCTTTATAAATCAATCGCCATGAACGAGCATCATCTCTAATATAAATTAATTCAGCCAAAGCATCAACGTGACCTGATACCAAATGACCGCCTAATCTTTGATTAAGTGTCAATGCTTGCTCTAAATTCACATAATCGCCTGGACGTAACTGACTCAGTGACGTTTTTTGTAAGCTTTCATTGGATACATCAAACGATAAAGTGTGGTTTTTCTGATTCACAACGGTTAAACAAACACCATTAATTGCAATACTATCGCCTAGAGCAACCTCACTTAAATCTAATAAATTCGCTTTAATCTCTAAACGTACATCACCACCATACATTTCCAGCGATGCCAATTGTCCAATATCTTCTACAAGCCCCGTAAACATAAGCCTTTCAATCCCCTAAACTGTGTTAGTTATAGCTTAATATAATATAAATTATAATCAATTTATTACATTATTTTTCTTATCCGCTAATAGGATAACGGCTTATTATTAAGAAGTCATTTATTTTTACAAAAGTTTGTTTTAAATTAATTGCTTTATTTATAATTAATTATTACTAATATCAGACTTAACATTGACCAATTAGAAATAATGTCTTTATAGATCATATAATAATTTCAAAACTTGCTAATACTTTATCTAAATTTTAATAGGCTATTTATTATGATTAATTTGTAATAAAATTTTTATTTTTTACTAAGCCATAGCTAATTCCATCACTTTTTCAGCTGCTTCTTCTGCAGCTTTTTCAGCCGCTTCTTCTGCAGCTTTTTCAGCTGCCTCTTGCATCACCTGCGGAGGGTTACTTGCATCTGGTGTCATCGAGTCATTAGCTGGTTCGTATTCACTATCTGCAAGTGCGCCATCATTTGATGATAATTCATCTTCTGAGTCATTTGAAGAGTCACTTCTCCTTTCTTTATTTTCCTCTTCTTCACGCTCATGTTTGCGTTTTTTCTCTTCTTCATCATCTTTAGATTTTTCTAAATCTTCTTGTAATTTTTTATCTTCTAAGTCTTTTAAACGCTTTGCTTCATCATCAGAGGTAGGCTTTGGTTGTAGATCCTCTAGGTCATTTTCCAATGGTTGACTTGGCTGATCCTGTTGAAGCTGTTGATCTTGCTGTCTATCTAACTCTCTTTGTTTATCTAATTCTTGCTGACGTTGCTGTTTTCTCTCTTCCTGAGATTTGACCAATTCCTCCAACTCATTTGCAATGTCTTTTAATTTTTTTGGATCCATTTGGTCATATGGTTTATTAATCTTTTTTGCAAGCTTGACAATCATTGCAAATGGATTACCATTAGCGCCTTTTTTTTCCTCTTGACGCGCATTATTTCGAGCTTGCTTTAATAACTCTCTAATCTTATCTGTATCACCAGCCATACAACCCTCTCAAAATGACTTTAAAAGATATAGAAGCAACCCCAATAAACCATGCTTAAATATCATTGTTTATATTATTTTTCTTCAATTTTTCATAATTAAAACTATTTAAGGCAACCCCAATAAAATAGATTTAAATACTAACTACTACACACACAACTTTTTCATAAATTAGAAAAGTTGATTCAAATTTATTGAACTATTTAAGTTAGCTCAATAAAAATGCTGACATATTTTGAAATAATAAAGTCTGGTTATAGAATTCTACTTATTGATTTATAATACTTAATAGCTATTTAAATGCTGTTACAAATAAATAGCTGATTATTGAAGGTTTGCTTCATTTATCACGGAAATATCTAAAAGACTAATGCACAAAGTTAGCACGAAACGATTATGCTAAAAAAATCAAAATGATAACGACAAAGTCATAAAGTCAATATGTAAGCGTTAAATTAAATTCAACTTTTTCAGTCATGATTATGCTGTAAGTTTGCTAGAATAACATAAGTTATCAGTTAGCAGTCTATTTTATAAAGGGATAAGGAAATGGCAGAAATAAAGGCCTTTGAAACAATACAAGAACAGGCAATACAATTGCAAGATGCCTCAGTTGACATTTGGGATAATAAATATCGACTTAAAACCGCCACAGGTGATGCAGTTGATAAGAATATTGATTTTACTTATCAGCGTGTTGCTAAAGCACTAGCTGATGTAGAAAAAACAAAACCGCTCAAAGAAAAATATTATAATGAATTCTTATGGGCATTACGCAATGGTGCAATCCCAGCTGGACGTATTATTTCCAATGCTGGTGCACTCGATCATAAGCCTGCCACATCAACCATTAACTGTACAGTCTCTGGTACAATTGATGACTCAATGGATGATATTTTAAATAAAGTCCATGAAGCAGGCCTAACACTTAAAGCTGGCTGTGGTATTGGTTATGAGTTTTCAACACTAAGACCCAAAGGCGCATTTGTTGCAGGCGCAGGCGCCAATACCTCTGGGCCATTATCCTTTATGGATATTTATGATAAAATGTGCTTTACCGTGGCTTCTGCTGGCGGTCGCCGTGGTGCTCAAATGGGCACATTTGATATTTCGCACCCGGATGTCCTTGATTTTATTCGTGTTAAACGTGAGGATGGTCGTTTACGCCAGTTTAATTTATCTTTATTAATTACGGATGAGTTTATGCAAGCGGTTGAAGCGGATGAAGATTGGCCTTTAGCATTTCCAATTACTGAAAAAGAACGTATTACGCACGGTATTGAGCTTGATAATCCAAAACAAGTTATCTGGCGCGACTGGCCAATCAAAGCAGAGTATATCCAAGACAAAGCAGGCCTTGTTGCTTGTCGTATTTATAATACAATTAAAGCTAAGCGTTTATGGGATATGATTATGTCATCAACCTATGACTATGCTGAGCCTGGATTTATTCTAATTGATAAAGTTAATGAAGAAAATAACAACTGGTTTTGTGAAAAAATTCGAGCAACAAACCCATGCGGAGAACAGCCACTACCGCCTTATGGCTCTTGTCTATTAGGTTCTGTTAACTTAACACGTTTTGTTTTAAACCCTTTTACAGAGAATGCTAAATTTGACTGGCAAAGTTATGAAAAAGTAGTCCGAATTTTTACACGCATGCTTGATAATGTGGTTGAAATAAATGGCCTACCCCTTGAACAACAACGTCATGAAATTACTTACAAACGCCGCCATGGCATGGGCTTTTTAGGCTTAGGATCAACCCTTGCCATGTTAAAAATGAAATATGGTGAAAAAGATTCACTAAATTTCACATCAGAAGTTGCTAAGCGCATGGCGCTTGTTGGCTGGCAAGAGGCCGTAGAACTTGCTAAAGAAAAAGGTATGGCTCCGGTGATGGATGATGATTTTACCATTACAGAAGAAATGCTACGCCTACGCCCTGAAATGCTAAGAGATGGTGTTAACGTAGGTGATGTCATCAAAGGACGAATTCTACATGCAAAATACAGTCGCTATATGCAGCGCGTTGCAAAAGAAAGCCCTGAGACTATCAAAGCAATCTGTGAACATGGTGCGCGTTTTAGCCACCATACATCAATTGCACCTACAGGAACAATCTCGCTATCACTGGCTAATAACGCAAGTAACGGAATTGAACCAAGCTTTGCACACCATTATGCTCGTAATGTCATTCGAGAAGGCAAAAAAACAAAAGAGAAAGTAGATGTTTACTCCTATGAACTATTGGCTTATCGTTCATTAGTTAACCCAAATGCTATGCCACATAGCACGGATACTCATACAAAATTACCTGATTATTTCATCTCGTCAGATGAAGTTACGCCAAAAGCACATGTTGATGTTCAAGCTGCTGCACAAAAATGGGTTGACTCGAGTATTTCTAAAACTGCCAATGTCCCTACAGACTTCTCTTATGAAAAATTTAAAGACATTTATCTTTATGCTTATAAAAAAGCGCTTAAAGGCTGTACTACATTTCGCTTTAACCCTGAAGTTTTTCAAGGCGTTTTGGTTAAGGACCAAGACCTTGAGAATACAACTTATCGCTTTACATTAGAAGATGGGTCAATCGTTGAAGTTAAGGGCAATGAACACATTGAATATGATGGTGAAACACATACCGCAGCGAACTTGTACGACGCCCTAAAAGAAGGTTATTACGGAAAATTCTAGGAGAGATATCAATGAGTGTACCCATTAAGAAAAAAATAACAGGTTTCAGCATCTTAAAAGAAGAAGATAATACAGCTGAAACAAAAAAATCTGCTAAAAAAGATAAAAATCTTGAACATATGAGTGAACGTATCAAACGTCCTGAAGCATTAGCTGGAGAGACCTATAAAATCAAGCCACCACATGCTGAACATGCACTGTATGTGACCATTAATGATATTATCTTAAATAAAGGCACTGATCATGAGTCGCGTAGACCCTTTGAAATATTTCTAAGCTCAAAAAATATGGAGCACTTTCAATGGACTATTGCACTGACATTAATCATTTCAGCGGTCTTTAGAAAAGGGGGTGATATTACATTTTTAGTCGAAGAATTAAGAAGTGTCTTTGACCCAAATGGTGGCTATTTTAAACGTGGAGGGAAATATGTGCCTTCACTTGTTGCAGAAATTGCTGATGTCATCGAACGTCATTTGAAAAAAATCGGTATTTTACCTGATGATGAGCTAAGTGATGAACAACGTATATTTATTGCTAATAAAAAAGAAGCTGTTGCGCAAAAACAGGCAACGAATGATAGCCAAAGCGGTTTCCCACCTGAGTCACAACTTTGCAATAAATGTTCAACTAAAGCAATGATTATGATGGATGGTTGTTTAACTTGCTTAAGTTGTGGCTATTCAAAGTGTGGCTAAGGCAGTTAACGATTAACCAATAAACGATTAGCACAAACTTTCGCTCCTAACGCACTTAATGCCATAAATAGCATAATTAACAAACTTTCAATTAAAAATAAATAACCTAAAACACCACAACCACTAACAGAAAGATGCGCAATCATCCCACTTAATACGCCATTACCAATAAGGCCAACCGAGCCAATAAATGCACCTGATGTTCCTGCATTATCTGGAAATATCTCTAGCGCTTTGGCAAAACAATTTGGGAAAATAAAGCCTGTTGCAAAGATAATAATACTTGTTAGTAACGTTAACACCACAACGCTAACAAAGGCATAAGCACTTAGCACAATCAAAAGTAAACTTGCAATAAGCATTAAACATAAACCAAAGCTAATTAGCGCCGGCACGTTTATATAGTTTATTAATTTATGATTAAGGAATGTGCCAACTAAATAGCTTAAACCCAAAATTAACAACAATTTACCATAATCAATGACACTAACATGTAAAAGCTGCTGCATTAAATAAGGCCCTATGATATTAAATGTCACCGTAATACCAAATGCTAAAGTCATTGCAGCAGTATAACTTAAAAAACGATAGTGCTTAATCATTTGATAATAGATCGCTAATACTTTCTTAATACTTGGTGATGGCCGAGTTTTACTAAGCGTATTCGTCTCTGGCAAATAATAGATAATCACAAGATTCAAACTAAGTGCATAGACAAGCATAAATACAAAATTACTATTCCAATTAACATAATATTGTAAATAACCGCCGATTACAGGTGCAAAAACTGGAGATAATGAATAAATAATTGAAGATAAAGCTGATATTTTAAGTAATTTTTTACCATGAAATTGATCAGCAATCATCGCACTGGCAACAGAAAAACCGCACCCCATTCCAAATCCTTGAATACTACGCGCAATCAGAAAAATCCTAATGGAATTTGATAGCAAACACAACAATGTACCCAGCATAAATAGTAACATACCTATCAATAAAATAGGCTTTCTACCATAAAAATCAGATAATGGTCCATAAATTAGTTGAGAAAGGCCCATCGTTAGAATATAACTGGTTAAACTTAGTTGCAAATAGCTATAAGGTGTATGAAATAGCTTAGCCATAACCGGTAATGAAGGTAAATACAGATCAATTGCAATCTGCGGTAATGGGAAAATTGCCAATATAATAACAGTTATCAATAAGTTATTTTTTTTAAACATATAAGCCCCTTGATAATCCTTAAGTGAGATTACTTGATTTGATGTGGATAATAACATTAACATTAAAATAAATAACACCGTTTAAAATACGGAGCCCCTTAAATACTATGAATGATCTACTACAACAACTAAATGACCAATTATACCTTCTTCGACAAGCTTTAGATTTATTACCTGGGTATTTGTATGCTAAGGATATGAATGGCTATTATATTTTTTACAATAAAAATTACATTCATAAACTAAAAGAACAATCACTTATTGCTGAAGGTGATCAAGTGATAGGAAAGAGTGACTATGATTTATTTGATGTGGCTACAGCTAAACAATTTAGGGATAATGATTTAAAGGTCATCAAAGAGAAATCTACTTTTCAAGATGAAGAAATAATCATCATGAAGCCTTCAACGAAAAGACGTTATCTTTCAACTAAAAAACCACTCTATGATCAGAATAATCAGATTGCTGGTTTAATCGGTTACTCAATTGAGTTTACAGATATTGATATTGGTATGACTAGCATCTGTTTGTCCCAAAGAGAAATTGAATCATTAGCCCTATTATATTTTGGCCATACCATCAAGCAAATCGCTAAAAAGCTAAAGCTATCACCATGCACAATTGAGGATTACATCAATAATGTAAAACTTAAATTTAAAACAGATAATAAAGTCGATATCATCTCAATTATTCGTAAAAACAACTTAGATCAAGTAATGCAATATTACCTTAAACGAATTAATGATAGCGACTAAGTAAATTAATTTGACTATTTTTGATTACTATCTATTTATTAAAGCAGTTGCTATATTTATTAATTAAACAGGCGAAATTAATTATAAGAAATAGACAATGTATTTATTTCAAGTTGTACTAACAATTATCACGCTTCTAATCGTATTAAGTGCTTTTATTAGCAGACGATTTTCACCCTATTTGATTGTTTTTGTAGCAAGCATTTTACTTATTATCAGTCAAACATTAAAAATTGATGACTTTAAGCAAGTCATTTTAAATAGCGGACCTATTACGATCATTTGCCTATTTATTATTACTTCAGCACTTAAAAAGTCAGGATTAATTTACCAAATAGGTAAGCTAATATTAAAGCTAAATGACCACAGTCAATATCTTACTTGGATTTGCGCCTTTGCCTGTGTATTAGTTTTATCCGCTTTTATTAATAATACCCCCATCGTCTTAGTTATGGCGCCAGTGATTGCAAAAATTGCTAGGGCAAATCGTAAAAAGCCAGCAAAATTTTTAATTCCACTTTCATATATCTCAATATTAGGCGGTATGTGTACCCTAATTGGTACTTCAACTAATATCATTACCAATGATGTAGCAACTTCATTGGGATTAAGAAGTTTTAATATTTTTGAAATTACTATCCCAGGTGTTATTGCAGCTAGTATCGGTGCAATTTACCTATTGCTTGTAGGTACGCGATACATTCCAAATTCACGCATTATTGATAGTAATGATCTTAAACTTTACTCAGTGAAGTTTCATCCTAAAAAAGCATCACTTACTCTAATTGTGCTCATTTTAATTGTCACAATCGCGGCATTTAATTTATTTAATATTGCTTCCCTTGCTATTATCGGAGCCATTATTGTGCTAGCTTTCAAATGTATTGACATTAAAGAGGCTTTAAAATCTGTCGAATGGAAGCTTATTTTATTAATTTATGCCATGCTTGCCTTATCTGTATCTGCCAATAACCTTGGGATTATCCATTATCTTGTTCATCATGCATTTAACTTAGTTGAGATACATAACCCAATTATTTTATTTATGTTTATCTACATCATCACAACCTTATTAACTGAATTTTTAACCAATAATGCCGTTGCCATTTTAATTACCCCAATCGTAATACAAATTGCACTTAGTCTTGGTCTAGATCCAACCCCTTTTATTGCTGCCGTTATGTTTGGAGCATCGGCAAGTTTCTCAACACCGATGGGCTATCAAACCAATACTTACATTTATACTCTGGGGAATTACCATATTTTTGATTTCGTCAAAGTTGGATTGCCATTAGATTTTATTGTCTTTGTTAGTTTAACTATTGTTGCTTATTTTTACTGGTTTTAGGACAAGTTAGCAAACTATAAACTGCTTAATAATGTAAATAGCATGATAATAATACTGATTATAACCAAAATTAGTCTTAGTGTTTTACCACCAAAAATATACTGATAATTTGCTTTATCATAGGTATTCATTGCTGCAAGTGATGGAATTAACAAGGCATAAACCAAACCAAAATACCCCGAGATTGATAACGCACCAATAAATATATTTTCATAAAAAGTTACTGCTAAATAGGCCGGCAGATAAACTAGTATTCCTGCAACTAGACGCCCTGTAAACTTTGTAGTTAAGTTTAATACATCAATCCAAAAATCAATAAATGCAATCGATACGGCAATAAATGATGCAAACACCGTTATCTCTAAAAAGCCATGAATTAAATTTGCAACTAATTTAAGCTGACCATTTTGATTAAGAAAGATCATTAATTGTGAAAATGAATTTATTCCTGAATGATTCGCTTGAAGACTATCCATATAGCCAACGATAATAACACTCCAAAGAAGATAAATAAAACAGGTGATTGTTGTTGAACAAATAATAACATACTTTAATTCTATTAAATGTTCTTTACCTAGATAATTAACTAATGAAGGAATCAATAATTGATAACAAAATGCCAATGCTATCACTAAAGTAGCTTCAGATAATAGATTGAAATGCAAGCTTATTTCCATTGACTTACCTGAAAATGCATAGTGACTCAAAATAAAAATACTAAGTAACAAGGTTGATAGTTTTAATAACATCATTAAACGATTTAACTTTTCAGCACAAGCCATACTGATAATGACTATACCACCTATAATTAATACAAATAATAGTCCTAGATAATTTTTCTGCATACTCAAGCTAAAATAGCTAAGAATACTGCTTAATAGGTCTTCACTTGCCGCGATATAAGCGATCATTGCACCATAGATTGCAATAACAAATGCACCCGCTGTTATATATTTCCCATATTGACCAAACGCGAACTGACCTATAGAAGAAAAATGATTTTTATGAAGTGGTAATTGGCTACTAACTTCTAGCGTTAATAATCCAGAGATACACATTAGAATATAAAAAATAATTATAATTACTGAAGTTAAAAATACACCCAACTGATAGGCCATTAACGGTAATGCCAAAATCCCTGCACCAACCATACAGCTAATAATTAATAATACACAACCAATTAGCTTAAACGTAAACACTCTCTCATTCCATGATCTATCTGTATCTAACTAACTTTGCTTGATGACATCTAATTTGTATTCAATACTATTTTTATCCTTTTGAATTTGATAGCAGTTTATCATTTTTTGTTTAATGCTTATATCACTTTTTAAACAAATTGAACCTAGGTGGTTTTGATCTAATCTAAAGCTTATATATTGATATAAACATGCCTTATCTTTAGGTAGAATTTTCCGATCTTTAAAAGAAAATATAACCTCTTTTAAGCCATTGGCAATGCCTTCTCCTGTACACTTTAACCTAGCTTCCTTCAGTGTCCAAATTAAGTAAAAATAAGCTAATTGCTCTAATGAAGCTAGTTGATTTAAAAAGATCGCCTCTTCCTGCGAAAAAAATGCTTCGGCAATGGCGCAATTTGAACGTGTGTCATCTAATTTTTCTATATCAATGCCTACTTTTCCATTTTCAATGACAGCCATCATAAGCCAATTACCACTATGTGAAATATTAAAATCATAGCGTTTATCATTAACTAAAAATGGTCGTAAATTATCATCTTCTGAAAAAACTAATGCTGCCTGATCAATCCTAAGTAATTCTGAAAATATATGATATCGTAACCACCTAGATGCTGCATATTCAAGTTTCCTCTTTTCAGATTTAAACTCTTTAAGCTTTGATTCTACATGCAAAGGCAAGCTAACTTCATTAAGCTTAAAGAAACTCAAGTTAAGCATATAAAGATTCAATTTAGACAAAATTATATCTCTCGTTTAAATATCAATGACGTATTAATACCACCAAAAGCAAAGTTATTGCTCATAAAATAATTAATCGCTAATTGGCGAGGCTTATCCATAATATAATCCAAAGGTGCACACTGTGGATCGACTTCATTAAGATTCGCCGTTGGCATAAACAAACCATCATGCATCATATAAAGGGTTAGTATTGCCTCCACTGCCCCACAGGCACCTAATGTATGGCCATAATATCCTTTCAGAGAACTAATGGGTACATTTTGTGAAAATAACGCATAGGTTGCTTGTGATTCAGCAATATCACCTCTATCAGTTGCTGTACCATGCGCTGAGATATAACCAATTTTCTCTACCTCTAAATGTGCATCCATTAGTGCTAACTCAATTGCCTTTTGCATCATTTTAGCGGTTGGCTGAGTAATATGCCTTGCATCGCAATTAGTACCAAAGCCTATGATTTCACCATAGATAGGTGCACCACGCCTTTGTGCATGCGATAACTCTTCCAAAATGAGTGTACCAGCCCCTTCACCAATAACTAAACCATCACGATTTTTATCAAAAGGGCTTGGCGTTGTCTGCGGCTGATCATTTTTTAAGCTTGTTGCATAAAGTGTATCAAAAATGGCCACTTGACTTGGACACAGTTCTTCAGCACCGCCAGCTAACATAACGTCAGCTTTACCTTGTTGAATTGCCTCAAATGCATAACCGATAGCTTGAGAACCTGAAGTACAGGCACTTGAAGTTGGAATCACACGCCCTGTAAGTCCAAAAAATAGTGCAATATTAACCGCACAGGTATGACTCATTAACTTAACATACGTTGTTGCTGTAACATTTTTAACTTCGCGCTCTGTTGCAATTCTTGATAAATCACTAATAGGCCCTGTACTACCTGAACATGAACCATAGGCAATACCGCAGCGTCCTGATGTTAATACTATTTCATCGTGGATTAATTTGGCATCGATTAAGGCTGCTTCTGCTGAGACAGTGGCAAGTTGTGCCACACGACCCATTGAGCGAGTTTGCTTTCGCAAATAATACTTTGGTAGCTCAAAGCCAACAACAGGCCCGCCCAGTTGTGTATTTAATCCCTTAATATCTGACCACATCGGCATATGTTTAATGGCAGTTTTTTTAAGCTGCATATTATGTTTAATGTCTTGCCAGTTATTACCTAAGCCTGTAACACATCCTAAGCCTGTTACTACCACACGTCTCATATCAAGCCTCCATTAATTGAAATCACTTGGCGTGTAATATACGCTGCCTCATTAGACGCTAAAAAGGCAATTAAATCTGCTACTTCTTCTGCCTTACCCATGCGCCTTAATGGAATCTGTTTAATCATTTCCTCTTGATAATCCAAATTTTTGGTCATATCCGTTGCAATTAACCCTGGTGCAACGCAGTTTACTGTAATTTTACGCTTTGCTAATTCAACAGCTAATGCTTTTGTCGCACCAATAATCCCTGCTTTAGCAGCGCTATAATTAACTTGGCCGCGATTACCCATAATCCCTGAAACAGAAGCAACCGTTATAATACGCCCACCCTGCCTTTCTCTTATCATTGGCATAATACAGGGGTTGATAACATGATAAAAGCTATCTAAGTTAGTATGTATAACGCTATTCCAATCGGTTTCAGTTAATGCAGGAAATGCGCCATCTTTTGTAATTCCAGCATTATTTACGATGCCATAAAAAGCGCCTTGTTGAGCAATTGTATCTAATAATACCTCTTTAGATTCTGTTGCACTAGCAATATCAAATGATACTAAATAGCCCATGCCACCTGCTGCTTTTATTTCATCTAAGGTACTTTGAGCACCCAATTGATCACGATGAAAGTGACAAGCAACGCGAAAGCCTCGCCTAGCTAATGCAATTGCTGCTTGTTTACCAATACCCTTTGATGCTCCTGTCACTAATATAGTATGCATAGCTATCCTTGTATGATTTCATTACGCATTTGTTCATCAGGCTCAACAGCATTGATCTTTGCAGATGCTAGAGAGGTATCATCTATTCGTACTTGACAATCAAAAGCCCCTAATGATTCTTCAATATAAATTTTTGATGCTATTATAGTTAAGCAAGTATCTTCTGTAAAATAGTCAGTATAAGCTTTATAATTTCTAATACTCAGTAAAAAACCTAACCTTGGCTTTTCATCAAGAGACCTTCCTGCTTGAAACCTAGCTAAAATTCCACTTGCCTGAGCCATCATCTCAATGGCAACCCAATGATCAACACCACCGATTGCTTGACGATAAAATAAATGCGATTGAGTAATATCACTTTGACAAATTACCTGTTGGCTATCAGCTTGAAGTACTCTATCAATCAAGCACATTGGTTTTCTATGCGGAATAAGTGACTCAACGGCTATATTTAGCATCGACACAACTTACTGTTTAAACTAATAATGGCTTATTTTAAACTGAATTATTATCCATGTCATTTGCTCTTTTTCTCAGGGTCACCTCACTAAAAACTAGGTGACAAATCAATTTTTTTGTGACATATCAATAAATAAACGGCTTTTGATATGGACAAAGACAACTTAGGATTTTTAGATTTTTTCAATGAAGTTCCAGACCACCGAATAGATAGACAAAA
>JAKJJU010000042.1 GCA_021713295.1 Thiotrichales bacterium 19S3-11 | reverse complement strand
ACCACATGATATTCTAAACGGTAAGTACTGTGTGCGCTCTTATATACTTTCATCCATACAGTATACCACCTCCGTGCTCATTCACCCACGGATGAATCCGTGGTGCTCTGTCTTTGACCGCATAGATCATGAAGCAGCTTGTTTTGTGTTTTTTTGATTTGAAGCTGTATAGTTTAAACTTGCACTAAATACTAAAGCATCAGGCTCTGAAGAAACTACACTTACGTTAGCTGACTCTAATTTAACAGCTAAGCGCTCTAAGATTTCAGGATTATCACCCCCTGCTTCACGGTAAAAGTCCAAAGCTGTTTTTGGTTCTTTATCCGTAGTCTTATAAGAAGTTATTGCACCATGATCTAACAACCAAATAATTGCCTCATCTTGTTTTGCTATACAAGCATGCATTAAAGAAGTCACACCTGCAACAACCTCACTTCGATGATTTATTTCCACGCCAAGCTCAAATAACCTATCCATTATTTCAAGATTATCAACCTCTGCTGCTACACCAAGTAATGTCATGCCAAAGCACTTTTCTTGAGCAAAATTAACTCGAGAAGCATTTTCTACTAGTACTTTATTAACAAGTTCTTGCTTACCTTCACTGATAGCTCGGTGCAATAACGTTTCATTTGCGAATCCAAAACTCATATTCAAATCTGTCTGCGGATAATCGATTAATAAATTCAAAATTTCATCATTGTTATTTCTTAACGCGCATGCCAAAGGGCATCCGTAACGACTTTTCACATTTGGATCTACACCTTTAGCAAGTAGTGCTTTTACTGCTTCAATATTTTGTTTACTACACGCTACTTCTAAAGCTGTCACGCCTTTATCATTTTGCAAGTTTAGTATCTCTGGCGTTGCATATTCTAGTGCGATATCCATTAACCTTTGATCACCCTCGCGAATAGCTCTATGTAACAACGTTTCTGTTATAAAGCCATAACCAGAAGACTTTAATTCATAGATACCATGCCTTGCAAGTGAATCAATTACATCATACTTTTTATGAATGCAAGCAATATATAACGCATTACCACCAGAAGAGCTATATAGATCTACATCTACATCTCCACGCTCTAACAATCCATCAACAAACTCAGATTTACCTTTCTCTGCCATAAAGTGTAGCAATGTATAACCACTTTGGGGATGCACATAGTTAACATCAACTCTTGGATCTTGAGATAATACCTTAAATGAATGAATAGAATTAGCCTTATAAGCTCGATGTAATGCTGTAAGACCATTTTTATCCATATCAACAGGATCTATCTCTGGCTGTCTAAGCAACAACTGAACAATTTCCCAATGATCTTTCTCAATAGCTAATGATAGCAATGACTCTCCGTTAGGACCTTTTTGATTAATATCTACTATTTTACCTTTAGCAATTAGATCATCCAAAATATCAATATGACCATTAGTAATCACATGATAGAGATAACTATAATTAGCGGCATAATTCTTAACTATCTGCTTAGAATAATACTCATTAAAGTAATCTTGCACTCTCTCAGACATTGCTTGAACCCTTGGGTGATCCTTAAGTTCTGGCCTTGTATATATACTACACTCTACTCCCATGTAACTTTTATCACCAAATATACTTTTTTTAGTTTTGTCAATTTTATCAACTGCAGCAAAACGCGCCAAAAGCACAGCAGATAGATTTGAATTAGTTTCCCTTCCAACAAACCTTTCACCTGTCTTCCAATTAATGTCATGTAACATAAAATGTTTCTTTCCATCAGGTATAATAGAAATAGTATGCGTTCCTACATTAAGGATCATAAATGATGCTTCGCCTACTTTACTCATTTCTAATAATAATTTATTCAAATGAGTAGCTAATTCTTTCTGATTTCCATATAACGCATTTTGATAAATTGTTGTTAAAGGCTTTGATAATCCATTCTCATCTACTGGTACAATTCCATCTGTCATTTGTGGTGCAACATATCTAGAAGCCTCATGGCTTTGATATTTTAAAACATCTGACAATGAAGAATTTTGTGGGGCATGATAAAGTATTAGCGTATCTAAAAAAGCACGAATTTCCAATAAATCTTGCTCATGATCATTTAAACTAGAATAACCATCCGTTTTCATTTTTCTCTGAGCCTGCATAATCTCTTCAGATAGCCCTCTGTCACTATACTCTCTAGATAATAAATCTAATCTACGATTGAAAGTATCTAAATCATTTAGCAAATAGGCTTGTCCCCATAAATGAGCTAAACCAAAGCATATACCTTTATTTGGCTCTAGCAAAGCACTATAGTTTCCATAATCACAATGCTTACTAATATCTTTAATATTGTTAATTATATTTTCGTAACTCATTCACAACCCCTGCCACATAATCACACATATAATTATCATATGATAAACTAATTCAATGCTAAATAACAAATATTTATTTCAGAGATTGAATTTAACTATTAGATATATTAATTAATCTATAGCTTTATTATTAAGCGTTTAACCCCAATGCATCATAAACACTCAAGCGTGCAATACCTATATATTCATGCATGGCTATTTCAAATACGGCTAAATTATAAGCTGTTGGAATCAGCCCAACATTCGCCTTAATAAAATCTGACGGCGCAGGTATAACATTAATATGAAAATTTTTAAAATACATAATTGCTCGTTTCATATGAAATCCACTAGTAACTAGCAAATAGGTCTTAAATGGATATTCTCCTACAATAAATGCCATATTCCTTGCATTTTCATAAGTATTTAAACTATTGTCTTCCAATTTAATTTGCTCTGCAGGCACCCCTAATTTAACCAATTCGGCTCTATATACATTAGCTTCAGAATCATCCATACCAGCAGTATTACCGCCACTGATAAAAATGGTATACTTAATACCATGACTCATACCTACACGATAAATTTGGTAAGCTTGATTTATTCTTGAATAAGCCAAAACACTTGGATAATAAACACCGTTAAACCGTGTCAAACCACCACCTAACAAAATCATCGCACGATGATTCAAAATTTGCTTTTCTGTTATCGAATGATTTTGTATTTGCAAATGTGTAATAATAGGTTGCGTCAATACTCCATTTGCAAAGAAATATAACAATATAATAATAACAGCAATTAATATTTTTCTTATTTTTTTAAATAGATAAGCCAAAATCAAAATGATTAAACAAAATATGACTGGATATAACAAAAACGCAATAGAATTAAAAATAACTGCAAAAAGTTCCATCTAACCTAAACACCCATGATATTATTTTTTACGTTATGCACGGTTTGTTAAAATTTCATTTTCCCCTTCATTCCAGGTGGTAACATACCTTGCATACCCTTTGCCCCACCCATTGTTTTCATCATCTGGCTCATACCGCCTTTAGACATTTTTTTCATCATTTTTTGCATTTGCATAAATTGCTTTAATAGACGATTAACATCTGGAACTTCAGTACCTGAACCAAGAGCAATTCTCTTTTTTCGTGAGCCTTTTATTATATCAGGTTTACGCCGTTCAAGCGGTGTCATCGAATTTATTATTGCCTCCATTTTAATAAACATTGTATCATTCATTTGTGATTTGGCTGCTTCAGGAATTTTACCCATACCCGGCATTTTATCCATCATTTTGCCAACACCACCCATTTTCTTCATCTGCTTTAATTGCTCTTTAAAGTCTTCTAATGTAAAGCCTTTACCTTTTTTAATCTTTTTAGCAAGCTTTTCTGCTTTTGATTTATCAACTTTCTGCTCAGCTTCTTCAATTAAAGAAAGAATATCACCCATACCAAGTATTCGTGATGCCATACGATCAGGGTGAAATGGCTCTAGTGCATCTGTTTTTTCTCCCAATCCCAAAAATTTAATTGGTTTACCTGTAATATGCCGAATAGATAAAGCTGCGCCCCCTCTAGCATCACCATCTGCTTTCGTTAATATCACACCAGTTAATGGTAGCGCATCATGAAAGGCTTTTGCTGTATTTGCTGCATCTTGCCCTGTCATACTATCTACAACAAATAAAGTCTCTGACGGATTAGCGAGTTTATGAAGCCCTTGAATTTCGGACATCATTTCTTGGTCAATATGCAAACGTCCTGCAGTATCAATAATCAAAACATCGACAACTTGTCGCTTTGCTTCTTCTAAAGCACGCTTGGCAATTACGTTTGGATCTTCATTAGCTTCTGAATGACAAAAGCTAACTCCAATTTCATTTGCTAGCGTTTTTAATTGTTCGATGGCAGCTGGCCTATATACATCAGTACTAACAACCATTACTTTTTTCTTTTCAACTTCAGTTAAATACCTTGCTAATTTGGCAGTTGAAGTTGTTTTACCTGATCCTTGAAGCCCTGCCATTAAGATTGTAACTGGTGGTTGTGCTTTTAAATTTAACGCCTCATTTTGGCCGCCCATGACCTGCTCAAGTTCTTTTTTGACAATACTAATAAATGCTTGTCCTGGTGTTAAACTTTTAGTGACGGCCTCACCTAATGCTTGCTCTTTAATACCTTCAACAAACTGCTTGACAACAGGTAGTGCTACATCAGCCTCTAATAATGCCATTCGCACATCGCGTAGCGCTGATTGAATATTTTCATCAGTCAATCGCCCCTGCCCTGTTACCTTACCAAATGTTGTGCTTAAGCGATCTGATAAATTTTTAAACATGTTAGTCCACCAAATAATCTGTTTGTTATGATTTTAATTACTCATTTTTCAAGTAGTCTATTATAATTTGATATGGAGACTTAAATAAAGTAAAAATTCGGAATCTGATCATGAGCTTACCAATTAATGAAAGTGATCGTAGCCGAAAAGCGCAATTACTAATGTTAGCAGAACAAGGAAATGCGGATGCGCAGTATGAACTTGGAATGCTATACAAATTGGGCGATGCTACAACGGAACCTAATATTATAGCAGCACAACGTTGGCTTAAAAAAGCAGCGTTACAGCAACACGAACAAGCACTTAATGAAATGAAGAAAATCATGAAGGCTTCACACTTGAACAAATCAGCCGCAATCAAATTTTCTCATAGCACTCAATCTAGGCAATCAAGAAGTATTCCAAATGATCAGCTTAGAGAAGTAACTGACTTACTCAAACAGAGCAACCATAAAAATCAAATCCACAAAGTAATGCCAAAATCCAATGTTCATACACCCTTAAGCGATATATATCGAAAGATTCATGACCAACCTCAGCAACAATTATCAATCCAAGAACAATCGTTACCTCCAACGATACGTCATCTAAAGCAAACTAAAGCCAAACAACAAATCAATACAACTGATAATATAAAAACACAAATAGAAAGTGAGCATTTCAATGCACTTAAAATTTTACCTTCGGAAATAATTTACCAGCTAAACGACTTAATTGGTTTATTTGAAGCTAAACAATTTATTACTAAACTTAGTTATAAAACCTATGAAGCAGCTAATAACAATAAAAAACATATTGAAGGCTTTCATACATTACTACCTAATTTTTTATTTACCGGCAACCCTGGCTGTGGCATTTCGACGATTAGTCATATCATTCAAGAAATTTTTTATCACTTTAAATTAATATCAAATAAACAAATAACTGAAATTAATACAGAAGCATTAACTGAACTAAAAATTCCACAAATAAATAACTATATTGATGATGTATTTGAAAAAGCCACATCAGGTGTACTTATCATCAACCATTTAGAGAAACTCTGTCGCTTGGATAATTACAAACAAGGCCATATTATCATCGAATCATTGGTTAGACATAATAGCCGTTATACAGACAAAGTAATGATAATTGCCAACTGTCAACGTCATAATGTATCTGAACTGACTAACTTGTATTCAAAACTCAATATCCTTTTCCAAAAGACGCTTGAATTCAACGACCTAAACCCATCTGAACTTATTGAAATTTATCAATTACAACTTAAAAATATGAATCTTAATATAACCGCTGAAGCATTACATTATGTTAATGAAATATTTCAAGCGTTGTATCGCACCAGAGGTCATGTATTCCAGAATACACACTTAGTCTCTTCCAGCGTCATACAGCATGTTGATGCGCTACATAAACGAACCCAATCTAATAAAAATGTAACTAAAAATTTACTAACTCTAAAAGATGTAGAACTTTAAATATAAAAGTAAATAAAATTCACATATTTTTACGTGCATTTTCATAAAAAATCATCTAGAATATTACAGCTTCAGGCTACTGCCAGAACGAGAAACACACATAAGAAGGTCAGAGCATTATGGAACAAATTGGACATTTATTACATCCAACACAGATAGATACTAAAGAAAAAAATGATCATACATGCCGAATTACACTAGAACCACTTGAACGCGGCTTTGGTTATACGCTGGGTTATGCATTAAGACAAACAATGCTATTTGCATTATCTGGTTGCTCTTTAACTCATGTAAAAGTTAATGATATTGCTGACCTTAGTAAAGCATTTAAATCAACTCAAGAACCTTTAGATGAAGTGCTTTTAAACATCAAAGGCCTTTTACTCACATTGGAAGATGGATTAAATGAGGCAGTTATTAATCTATCTAAGTCCACAAAAAAGGGCTTAATTATCACAGGTGCTGATTTTGAATTACCTGAAGGCGTTAACCTACTTAACCCTGATCATGAAATTGCCACATTAAAGGCAAATGAATCTTTAAAAATTGAAGCTAAAATTACGCGCGGTCGTGGTTATTATGAGCCTGAAGAAAATATTTTAGATGGTTATTTTCAGTTAGATAGTACTTTTTCACCTGTTCTTCGTTGTAATTACAGTATAGAAAATGCTCGTGTTGAGCAGCGTACTGACCTTGATAAGCTTATCTTTGACATCACAACTGATGGTAGTTTAACGCCAACTGATGCATTAAGCCAATCAGCCAATATGCTTCGTAACCAAATGGGTAATTTAATTGATGAAGAAGCTATCCAAGCGCGTATCGTTGTTGAAGAAAAACCAGAGATTGATCCATTCTTACTACGTTCTGTAGAAGATTTAGACTTAACTGTACGTTCAGCAAACTGCTTGAAATCAGAAAATCTTCGTTATATTGGTGAGTTAGTACAACGTACTGAGTCCTCTTTACTAAAAACACCAAACTTTGGTAAAAAATCACTCAATGAAATTAAATCTAAATTAACTGAATATGGCTACTCTCTTGGTATGGTTGTACCAAACTGGTCATTGGATGATTTAGATTAATTCTAATCTTACCTTACTAAATAAGTAAACTTCCTATCTACGTTATATGTCGTATTAATTTAAAGAGATCACTCTCTTTACATCTTGTTATTCAGCAAAAAATTGATAAGAATACAATTTATATACTAAATTAAATGTTTATAAATAATTGTTAGGGGGAGGTAATTATGAAACCGGTATTAACTAAAAGTTTTAATGATGCTAGTTGGAAAAATAGACAATGGGGGGTAGAACACCTCCCTATTATTGAAAGTGAAAGCATGGAAATGCATCTTAAAAAAGTTTTACCAAACTCCTGTGGGACACCACATATTCACCACTATGAAACACTATATTATGTAATAAAAGGGGAAATTATTTCAATTAGTGGTGAAAACTTAGAAAATATATCAGTTCAGAAAGCAGGTAGTTTTGTCTGGGTTCCCCAAGGAACTCTGCATACAGTTCTAAATATTCAGAACTCTGAAGCCATTAGCGTTGTCACCCACAACCGGAAAAACATAACAGATGAATGCACAATTTTCAACAACTTAGAGCCTAATGCTTTGGCTATTTTTAACAAATTAAAAAACACAATCAATATTCCTAGTTAGCTTTCCTCTTAATTTTTAAGCTTTACATTATAATGTCGAAAATAAAGCATTTATGTTTTGACTTTCTTAGCCAAACTAATATAATTCTCAACTAGTTAATGCCGAAGTGGTGGAACTGGTAGACGCGCCGGATTCAAAATCCGGTTCCTTTACGGGAGTGAGAGTTCGAGTCTCTCCTTCGGCACCAAATGATTGTCTTTTTTCATCTCAAATAATCCAAAAAGCTTTATAAATCAGTAAATTAATATTTTTCCATTACTTTTGCAAGCGCATATAATCTCACTACATCCTACTATAAAGTGTATACCATAGTGTATACTGGCATTATAAATTTAGCCCACCTTCAAAACTGGTATACACTTATGAAGCTTAATGACACGAAAATCAAAAACTTAAAACCACAAAAAAAGGTATACAGAGAGAGCGATGGCAATGGTTTATACCTTGCAATTAAGCCTAATGGCAGCAAACTATGGCAGTTTCGCTATACCTATAACAAGAAGCCAAACTGGCTCGGTTTAGGTGTATACCCCTATGTTTCGCTTAAACAGGCACGCGAATTAACACATGAGCATAAAAGCATATTAGCTAAAGGCTTAGACCCCAAAAAAGAAAAAGATACGCAGAAGGCTGCTAAAACCAATTTATTTAAATATAGTGCTTTCGAATGGATAAAACTTAAAAAAGGTGAATTTGCTGAAAACCATTTTAAGCAATGCCTACAAAGATTAGAGCGTTTAATTTTACCTGCCTTTGGTGAACGCCCTATTGATGAAATTGAAACGAAAGAAATTATAAGCTTTCTTCGAGAGATTGAAGCCAAAGGCCATCTCGTTCAGCGCAATAAGGTTAAAAGTCATTTAAACCAAATTTTTGCTAATGCATTGATAGAAGGTAAATGCATTTATAATCCAGTTAGTGGTATTAGCTCAACACTTAAAACTGCCAAGCATAAGCACTATGACTTTCTTAAAGAGCCAGATCAAATTGCTCAACTATTAAGTGACATTGATACATACCAAGGTAATTACCCCACTGTAATGGCTTTAAAACTCGCACCATTAGTTTTATTACGCCCCAGTGAACTTGCAGCACTTGAATGGGAAGAAGTCTATATATCGCAAAAGAAGTTAATTATTAAGGCTGAACGCATGAAAATGCGCAAAGCCCACACAGTGCCCTTATCTGACCAAGCCTTTGCCATTATTAAAGATATGCAAACATACTCTGGCAATCACCGTTATGTTTTCCCAAGTACGAAAACACCGAAGAAGCCAATTGATATTAATACGTTAAGGCTATCACTTAGAAAGCTTGGCTATACTTACTCTCCTTCTCTTGGTAGAGAGAGAAAAGAAGGTGAAAAGCTCAAACAGGATACGCATGGCTTTAGACATATGGGTAGCACCCTACTCTATGAAATGGCAGCTCAATATGGTTGGAGCAGTGATATCATTGAAAAGCAATTAGCCCATGTTGAACCCAATAAAGTTAAAGCCACCTACAACCATGCTGAGCATCTCAATGAACGTGCATCGATGATGCAAGTCTGGGCAGATTATCTTGATCAGATTAAATCCACTACCTATGAATGAACACTACCTCATACCTCTATAGAACATCAAGAACATGGTTAAATTTTGTACTTGTTCTATTTTTTAGCTTGTAGATCCCATATAAAATAAGGCTTACAGCCATTTTAGAACATTAGAACACGTAGAACATGTTTTTTTTAATTAAGTGTGCATTTAAGCTTTTTAAATCATTTTTATAATCAAATAAAAATACAATGACTACCGTAAAATGAACATACTTATCTTAAATAAATACTAATAGAATTAATTAACAATAAATAACATACAATTGAATTCCATTTTGAACATAATTACCAATGTCCCAGAAAACTACTATGGAATAGCTAATGATGATACTAGTGTAGAATTTACTGAAATCATAACCTGTATGGGGATATGTATTACGACACATTCTAATATAAAGGCATTTGTTCATTTATCTGATCTAGCTGGATTTCCAACAAAAGAAACTTATACCGATAAGCACCCCCTACCTAATAATCTGCATGCAAATAGTAGCAAGGCTTGGCTGATATTTAAATTTTTATTCGAACAAATTAGCATTAAATCGCCTGATGATATAAAAAATATCACCATATTTGGTAATTATAAAAATAGATATGATGTTTTTCCATATATAGAAGATGGTATCGATAAATATAGCCTTCGAGAGCAGTTATCTGATTTTCTTAACCTACCTTTAGATACAATTTTTATTAAGCCAATGATGCATACTGCAGTCAGAATAAATGAAGCTGGTTTAGTATCAATAATCCCAAAAGAATATGACGAATTATTTAATATAGAATCTGCTAATATTGAATATCACCATGAAAATAAGGATATTCCCCTCATCTTTAAAAATAAAGTAGAGTCTAATATAAGCAAAGACGATACTAGTGTAAAATTAAGCTTTTAATTCTAGAGCTATTACTTTAATTTACGTTTTAGAAGTAAAATAATAGTCACTACTAAAATTCAGATTAATCGAATAATAACAATCTTCTGGTAATAACGGTTTTACAACTGACTCAATCTCAGCTAATAAATTATCCATAAAATGTTTATCACGATGCGCTTTTCTAAGTACCATGATTTCAAAATAACAGTTTGGGTGTAAGTATTCTGCCGTAGGATACGCCCTACTCTTACACACACCAGCTGTAGAATCAATTTGATTAATAAGCGCTTCTATTTTTTGAAAGATATCTTTTACCTTTAAATCTAATTCTTGACTGTATCGAAGTTCAACTTGAGGCATTTTAGTACCCTTATAAAAATTTAGTTTGGTGAAATATTTTTAGCATAATAAAGAGCACAGCACAAGCTATGAAGATAAAGTACCAAACCTACTTAAATATCGTGTTCTATGTGTTCTAATGTTCTAAAACGGCTACAGCCCTTATTTTATATACATTTTTAATGACGAATAATAGAACATGTACAGAACAAGTGGAACATTTGGAACATAGCTAAATTTTGACTTTGTTCCACTTTTAAACGTCATAAACCCTTATAAATTATGGCTTATAGCCACTTTGGAACACTGGTACAAATGGAACATGCTTTTTTGGTTAAGTTTGCAAAATAACTCTATAGTTCATCTCAAATAGGAAATATCATATTCTAAAAAATCTCTTTTGGAAAATTTTATTTTTGATAGTATCACTGAAACTTTTCTAACAGCTTGCAACTGCCTAACACTTAAATACAATAAAGCAATAAACACTATATATAAAATTACAAAACAAAATTTATCAATTAAATTACTATCAGGATGAATATGCTGAGAAAGAAAAATATTAACTCCACCTGCTATAATAGCAAGAATGAAAAAAAAATATCCCCATTTATATGCACTTCTTTTGTCAACAATGAGCTTATTATTAACCCAATCAACCTTATAATAACTTTGCAATGTTTTTATCAGACCTATTTTGATTCGATTAATTGAAATTACATGGTCTAACTTCTTATATCCAAATATTGATAAAGGAATTTTACCATATATTTTTGCCTGAAATTCATATTGGACAATCCGTTTTAACTTTTCCTTTTCATAGTTTGAAAAGCCTGCAGAAGATTCAATCTGATTAATAGTTTTTATGTAATGCTTATAGTATTTTGGTAATCCTTTTACCACCATATTACTTTTAAACTTCAACACATAGTCAAAGTAATTATTGATAAAAAAACCAATTACTGTAATTAAATAAAGCAGAAGAGCTACATAAATATTCACTGTCCCATCTTTAACCAAACCAACAACTGCTGACGACATATCTAGAGTATTAGACATTTTTTATACACCTGCCTTTCTAAAGAAATTAATTATTGTCATCTTTAATCAAATGTCAAACATGACATCATAAATTCAAATATGATAAAAACTACATGTTCCAAATGTTCCATGTTCCAAAAACTGCTGTAAGCCTTATTATATATAAATTTCTTTATTCAAATTCTGGAACATTCTTGGTACAAATGGAACATTTCCAGGGGTGAAGGTACTTACTAAGCTTATAAACTTATCAGGTTGATTACGCGCAAATAAAACTTTCTGCGTTGTATTTTGAGTTTGCAAGGCTAGGACTAGGTGATTTAGAAATTTAACTGTTAAATAGATGGGCTCAAATTTGAGCTGATCTCTTCGAATGACCTAAGGTATCCAGACACTTGTCGTTTTGAGAAATATTTTACAATCATGTGAACTATCGAGGAATTCTCGGTACTTGAATTCTAGATATTTAATCAAGTTCATCATATATTTTCTTCAGATTTATATCACATAAATTGTATGACTCTACAGAGTTGAAATATTGGTAGAGTTGACTGAATCTTTTTAAGTTCGTCATACTAAATATGGGCGCTGAAAAACATTTTAATTGATGAAAATAATATAAGGCATATGTGAAATTATTCCAAAATATACTAAAACACTCAATTTCAATTGCTGTCAAACTTCTAACAAGGATTTCTAATGTAAACTCTGGATTTGGGTCAATAATAATAACTTTAGGCGTATTATCAATTAGGTATGAACGAAGCAAGTCATAAAAAACATTATCGTAAATATCACAATCATTTTTCTTAAAAAATGAATAGCCAATAATGACTATATAATTAAACCTATTGCTTATTAACTCCTGTTGAAGCTTTGTATACTTTTTACTGCCTAATAATAAATGTTCGTTTTCTTGAGTAGCAAAATATAAGTTTTTAAATAATTCTTTACTAAGATCATTTCTATATATAGAAGGGATAATGTATTTTTGCATAACACGCTTTTGATTTGGTGTTAATGTTCCATGAAGTGAGTGTATGTATAATTTTTTGATGAAATGTTCAGCTAGATTATCATGGTTAAAATTTATAACTTGGGAGCTACCATTTACAAAATTAAAAATACTATACTCAGGGCATAAATGAGGCATTTCATTTAATGTATAACTTAAGGCACAAATAAATTCAAATATTCTTGGATTGGAATAAATTATGCTATCATAAATATCCATTTTATTATTAATAATTAACTGACCATCATGATGTTTGCCAATAATTGATTTTCCACCTAGTATTTTATATCTTTGAGATTGTTCGTTGGTCAAATTGGCTTCACTCATTGGCTTAAGATCATGACTATCAAAGCCTGATAATTTAGATACAAAATCTCTTGCATCATTATTTAGATCATAATTTGGTTTTATATATGTTGCAGAAGCCCCAGCACCTAATATATATAACGTTTTATTTTTAAAGATATAATTGAAAATTTCCAGTAATTTAATTTCAGGCAAATGACTAATGAACATGTAATGATAACCTTTATACAATTTTTCATTTTCAGTATAGCGAAAACTATTGAATTATTAATAAAATGAATTATAAAAAGGTACTTTCAACCCAAAACTTGGTGGGGGTGATTCACCCGCCGAAAGCCTATTCTGCGTCACAAAAAAAATCGATTTCGTTTCGCTTTTTTGATGCCATCAGCGATGTATTATTTCATACTACAAACTTGTCTATTTGATAACTAAGTCTTAAGTTTATGGAGTATTTTTTTTACTTAACATTTTTAAATGTTTTTGATTTACGCCAATTTGGATAAGTTAATTCCCATAATCTATAGATTTTATTATTTTTGTACTCTGCTACTAGGATTACTTCTATCTTTTGTGGTGGCTGTTTTGGCTTAGTTACAGTAATAAACAACCTACAAGCAACTTTATTTTCTTGTTCAACTATAGTGTTAGTATCATAATCTATTTTGTAACCAACATTTGTCTGATATATTTTTTTATGTGCGTTATAAAAGTCATCATAGTCCATTGTTGTACCATTACTATATAAAATAAAGTCCTTATGATAAAAGTTGCTCATTAGATCAATTTTTTTTGCTTCAACCATTTGGCTAAACATCTGTTTTAAGTTATCAAAGTAATGGTTATTAGAGGTACCTGAAGCATAAGAGTTTAACGGTAGATTTAGAACAAATAATAATATCAGTAAATTGCTTACCACATTAAATCTGAAAGTCTTTTTTGGTTTCATAAAATATCCCATTATCTTAATAAGAGTACTGTTTTTGTCAGTATAAACTAAGAAAGAAAATAGTATAACTGGGTAATTTAATTTGACTTGCTACAGTCTTAAGTTTTTTGACATTTTCTTATTGGAAAAGCGAAATGTAATCAGCCTAAAAAAAGCTACTAGGTATACTTGAACTCAAGGTATAATAATTATACAAACATATATTATTTTGTTTTATGAAAATTAATTTAATACTGACTCCAATCGATGTCACTTTTAAGTGCATTTCTAATTTTAGTAATGCTTTGACTAATTTCTATAGTTTTTAAATATTTAGGATTTATTAGCTCAATATTTAAAGGCTGGCTAGAAAAACATGATATCATCTCACCTGAAAGTATCACAATTTGAAATGGGAAATCATTCTGTGAAAAAAATTTTGTAGGTATACTAGCCTTACTATCTGGTTTAATAATTTTGTCAGAAGGATATACATAAAGTTTATTTGAATGATCATCATTACTATTACGACTAAAAATCACATGTGGATCTTTCCAACCTTCAAATAGTCCAATATATCTTTGATCAAGCCCTACAGGAAGTAATGAAGTATTTATTATTAAAATCGGCATTGCTTTTGTTTTTACCATAGAAATATGCTTCTTATATTTTTTACTTTTTTCAACAACAACGCTCGTTATTCTTGGGGCAAGGTCATCATATGGAATTTCAGCAATGCCAGGCCCATTTTTCATTTTATTATCTAACTCTTTTAGTACTTGACTCTCTCCTATTGAAGGAGTGACACATTCAATCCATACTTGTTCATTCCTATCTAAATTAATCAATACATCTACGTCAGGGGCACTATTATGATTTTTACTTAAATTAATACCTGCATCAATCAACTTTGATATTATCATCATTTCTGTAATTCTTTGACAGAGTTTATTTTTATTTTGCTTTACTTCACTTTCAAAGTGTTTATCAAGATATGCATTTGTCTTGTTATATAATGTATTTAATTTACCAAGAAAATCATCATTATAGCAGCTGAATTCCTTATTATTAAATATCATATGCATAACCAAAAAATATATTTTTACAATATAGTTATAGCAATAATACTTTTACATTTCTAACCCACACACCTAAAAACAATTAAAACACCTACCATGACAATGCCATTTAAAAACATTTATGCACTCTCCAGTTTCACACCACAAACAACATATTCCCGTACAGTAATAAAAACACCAAAAACCAATCAAACCATCACAAATATTCCCGATAGGGAAAAATATTGACAATTTCACTTGAATAAGCCTATAATTTTACTGAGCGGTAATAAAAAGTGAATGCTATGAAAGTTCATATAACAAGTACAAAAGAAGTTGGTGATATTATTCGTAAAGCACGAAAATTTCAAAAACTAACACAAGCTGATTTATCAGGCATAAGTAATGTCGGTGTCCGCTTTATTAGTGATATTGAAAATGGTAAACAAACAGCTGAAATTGGTAAAGTGATTCATTTACTTGGTGCCGTTGGTATTGCCATTGATTTACGTTGTGACTGGATGTGAATCCATGACTGAGCAGTTAACTGTATTTTTTAATGAAAATAAAATCGGCATTCTAACACTTACAAGCGGTAAGCTTAGTTTTAAATACCTAGAAGACTATCTTAAAAGCCAAGATAATCACCCCCTGTCTCTATCATTACCATTGCAGAATGAAGCATTTAGCCATGAAGTAACTTCTGCTTATTTTTCAGGGTTATTACCCGATGAACCATTAAGATCGCGTTTAGCAAAGTATTTACATATATCATCCAAAAATACATTTGCTTTGTTAAAAGCAATTGGTGGTGAATGTGCTGGCGCTATTTCATTTTATCCCTTTGGGAAAAACATAAATCAGAATGCTCAATATGAATATAGGGTTCTTAATGATATAGAAGCAAATAATCTACTCCAAACATTACACAGGCACCCACTTCTAGCGGGCGATGAAGGCATCCGATTATCTCAGGCCGGTGCTCAAGATAAATTGATGATTGCATTTGTCGACAATCAAGTAGCAATCCCACTTGAAAATACCCTATCGACACACATTATAAAACCGACAATTAAAAATTTAAAAGATACCGTTTTTAATGAATTTTTTTGCATGAAACTTGCTGCTGCTTGTGGTTTAGATACCGCCAAAGCAGATATTCTTTGGCTTGAAGAGACTCCATACTATCTGGTTGAACGTTATGATAGGGTCTTCTCTTCAGATAACAACATTATACGTCTACACCAAGAAGACTTCTGTCAAGCATTACATATTCCACCTGAGATAAAATATGAGAATGAAGGTGGCCCTTCACTTATCACTTGCTTTGAATTATTAGATAACCAAATCAAAAGTGGCAAGTTACTTGCTAAAGAAAAAATTGAATTATTTAAAACTATCGTATTTAATTTTCTTATTGGTAATGGTGATGCACATGGGAAAAATTTCTCTCTCTTATATCAGCATAATTCTGAAAAGCTAACACCTAGGTATGATCTACTTAGCACGGTTGTTTATGACAACCCTAAAAAAGCTAAAATGGCTATGAAAATAGCAAGTAAATATAAATTCCAAGATGTACAACTCAGACATTTCCTCAAACTTGCTGAATCCGTTGGTTTTAGAGATAAATTTGTCTTAACATCAGTTATACAGCCTATAGCAAAAAACATTTTAGATCAGGCAATATCACTTGCTGAACAGTTTAATAATGATGAAAAATACAAATCAGAAATTTATCAAGACATCATCTTAATTATCGAAAAACACCAAAAACGGCTGATGAATTCGATGTAAAAATAATTTAATACACCCCTTTCCACCTGTATACCAAAACGTATACCGCAAATTTCAGGACAATCTCAATCCCTTACAACATATACTGCAATGCAGCATTTATTGAGTCTCTCCTTCACCAAATAATGGAAGCTAAGCAACACTATTGTAAAGATAGGATCATCTAATAAATGAAAAATACCCTTTTCAAAGGATGATAGATTGAATATATTCAAACCAATATTATAACTATCTCTAAAGGATTGGATATGAGTCACAACCACAAAATACTCGTTATAGGTGCTGGTATAGCAGGGCCTGCGATTTGCTATTGGCTAAAAAAGTATGGTTTTAATCTAACTCTAATAGAAAGAAGCAAACAATTAAGAACGGGTGGATACGACATAGATATTCGTGGTATTGCAATAGATATTGTCAAAAAAATGGATATATACGACAGTATACGTGCAAAACGCACATCGCTACTATCAACACGTTATGTGAGTGCTGATGGTCAAACGCTATCAGAGGAGTACAATGAAGAAGGTAGTTTTAAAGAAGGCGATGAAGTCGAGATTGTTCGTGGCGACTTAGTTAGTATTTTATTAGAAGCCATCCCTGATGTGCCTTGCTACTTTGATCAAGAAATAACAAGCCTTACACAAAAGGACCAGTTTGTCGAAGTAGCTTTTAAGAATGGTCATATTGAGCACTATGATTTAGTGATGGCGGCTGATGGATTACACTCATCGACTAGAAAGATGACCTTTTCAGACGAAGAGTATCAGTTTTTTAATCTGGGCTATTACATCAGCGTTTTTAGTATACCCAATTATTTAGATATCAATAGAGCTCAAGTTATATTCACAAAAGACCAAAAATCAATCAGCATGAATAGCGATAAAGACCCTGATAGAGCATTTACATGTGTTGCGTTTCGATCCAAGAAAATACTAGATAGTGTAACTAATGAAAGAGAACAAAAAAAGTGTCTTAGAGACTTGTTCTACGATATGGGATGGGAGTCGAATAAGATAATCAATCTTATGAATGACAGTGATGATTTCTATTTTGACGTTATGGCTCAGATAAAAATGGATTCATGGACTAAAGGTCGCATCGCATTATTGGGTGATGCTGGCTATTGTGCTTCGCCATTATCTGGCATGGGTATTAATATATCTCTTGTCGGGGCTTATATCTTAGCAGGTGAGCTAAAATCTGCAGAAGGTGACTATACTATGGCCTTTAGTCGTTATAATAAAATAATGCGCCCATTTGTTGATGCCAATCAAGACATAGCCCCTTGGATGGGAAAGTGTTTTCTAACAGAAGATGAAGTTTCAACAGAGGTAATTGAGCAGCGCTCAAGTGATATTTTGGAAAAAATTAGAACGGCAGCAAATGCCATTTCATTACCTGATTATGAGTAAGAACTACCGCATTATAGTATCTGATCTCCCCTTGAAAAAACGCATACCCAAACTTTTTGGAATACTTTGTTATTTAACCACTAAAATATAACAAATTAACGTGCTAGAATGACCTACCTTTAATTTATTCATGTACAAGGAAAAGAGTTAATGAAAATGAAACTATTTGCTGTAATGCTGGGTGGTAGAACACAAGGTGCGCATATTGAGTTGCATGATTTAGTATTTGTTGTAGGCAATGCGCTAGAAGACACTTATCCAAATCTTGTTAGGAAATGGTTTGGTAATACCCATAAAAGTTTACATATTGACTCATCATTAGAGCTTGATATTATCGATGGCTATCAAGTTACTTTATCTTCTACGCAACCATCAGATGAAACTAACTCTAAAAAACTTCATTGTGTTAATTTTGGTGGCTATAAAGAAGGCTTCTTTGGAGAAATCCATGAAGTTTCTTTTATTGTTAGTAATAGCAAAAAAGAAGTAACTAAAAAAGCCAAAAATCTACTTTGTGTAGATACATTGCAACAGCATTGTGATGATAATTTTGTAATTGGTAGTGATAATTTTAAAAAGGATGTTGATGATGTTATTACAGTTAACCATGTTGATGGTTACTATATTCATTTAACACCAACTGAAAACGTATCTAAACAAAAAGTAAAATCTCAATATATAAGATTAGATGTACCTAACGTATTGTCTCAACTTAATACCGAATCAGAAGTAGTTGCTTAATAATTATTAGACCTATTAAGTACTTAATCATATCATTTACAAACCAAAGTGAGTTATTGATCTAGCACATTAAGGATTTTTGCTGAAACAGATTTATTATCTTCCAACGCTCTTTCTAAAAAAGGATTATCTGGCTGCCCAATTAATTGCTTTTCATCTACCATATCTAAATGATACTGTCTTAAAGACTGCACAATAGCAGCTTGTTCAACAGATCCCCTTCTTGAAAAAACCTACTCGACTCAGTATTAACATAACGGTAAATATCGCTAACTAGATTTAAATTACCTGAATCAATACCACCTGCATAGTGTTGAAAAAAAAGTTCACAGGCTTTAGCTGCACGACCATCTGGGTGTACAAGAATATAGGCTTTAATACTGTCAATATCTAATAGCTTATTTGAATTATCTTCTTTAATAATGCTATCTTGCCCATCAAGCAAAGCTTTATAAATTTTCCTTACGCCTTCAACAAACTGAATATCCTCTAAATATATAGTATAAAAAGGTTCATTTACATACCGTTCAAACAATTCATTAAAATCTTCCTGTGTGGTGATTAATTGATGTATATGCCCATTATCTATTAACTTTTCTAATATTTCTTTATAAGTAGCATAACTTGAAAAATAACCCCAAGATTTCAATAGATTCAAATCACTAATAGAAGTAATACAATCTGCCAAATAGCTTATATATAGCACCACCCACTAATAAATAGTTAATTTATCTAGCACTATTTCCATAGCATCAGCTAAGGTTGTTTTAATATATCTCATTTTTTTTCTAATTGCTGTTTTAACTTTATGCCAGTAATGCTCAA
>JAKJJU010000041.1 GCA_021713295.1 Thiotrichales bacterium 19S3-11 | reverse complement strand
AGTGACTGTTGTAATTCATTGATGTGTTTCATGATATCGCTCTTTTTTGTTTTTTGGCGATTATAAGAATGAATGATAACAATGAAAAATCAATGGGTTACAGCGTTACTGTCGTGTAGTGTGATTTAATATTAATTAATATTAAGATTATTTTAGGATGCCTAAATTATTTGTATTTGACTTAGATGAAACATTATTTACTATTGATCTTACTCGCTTAAACAAAAATCTTTCATTACATAAAGCTGATAAAAACTATTATGCCCTAACTTATGATAAAGATAAAAACCCTAATATTAACGAAATTTGTAAAAATGATGCTGAAGTGAATCATGGCTACTTTCAATTTTTATTGAGTCCCTTGTATATACTCCACCTGGATGAATTGAAAAATATTTTTGAGAATATCCTTAAAAATGGTGATGAAATTGCATTTGTAACATCAGGCTACTTTACTAAAGCTGGTATTATTGAATTCTTTAAAGAAGCTTATGGTATTCAATTAAATGACAACATAGCATTTTATCATGGTCAAAAAGATAAAACCCAAGCACTTAAAGAACTGACTAATCATAAAAATCCCAATGATATCTATTTTATTGATAATAATCCTAAACATATCAATGAAGCTACGTCTTTAGGTATTAATACTATTTATGTCGATACAAATAATATTGATGAAACTAAAGGCAATCAATACATTAAAAAGCTTCAACAAGTAGTTAATCAAAATAATTACTCATACGGCACTACCACAAATACTTTATTTTATAATCAAACTAAAGCTGATAACTCACAAAATAATAATTCAACCTGTAATATTTAAACAAATCAATAATCTTTGTCATTATAAAATATACTTAAAAAACAATACTATAAATATAAACATTGCCTGAAATTTTTGTAATTTTTAAAATTTTACAATCTTATTAAAATAATGATAATGTATTATTTAACCACTAAATAATTTTTGAAGGTTGGGAGTTGCTAATATGTCAAAGAGAATCTTTGCTTTTGATTTGGATGAAACCTTATTTTCATGTGATGAATATACACCTAGTGGTGAATATATATTAAAACTACATTCAAATATTCTTAAATATTATGCAGAGAAAACTAAAAATTATTACCCAAATATGTCAACAAATTTCTATGCACTTCATAAAGAAGCCATGAAGCAAATTATGCATGATATTCTAGCTAATGGTGATGAAATTGCATTTATTACAGCTGGTAAAATACCAAAAGAACAAGTTAAAGCATTTTTTAGAGATATTTATGAAATTGAGCTTGGAGATGATTTTAAATTCTATAGTAATCAACATAATAAGTCACATGCTTTAAATCAATTAATAGAAGATGTAGAAAACCCTAAAGATATTGTTTTTACAGATAATCGAATTACCCATATTTTGGATGAGGCAGCACCATTAGGTGTTACTACAGTATATGCTGATACGAATCCACCTGATCAAACTAGTGGTAGACAACATATTGAAAAACTACAAAAGATAATTATTGACCGTCAACAAGAAATTCAAAATATATCTCTAATTGAAAAGCTATTAGATTATGCAAAAGATAAAAGTTATTATGGTGGTGGTGAAAATATCGAATTTAATGGTAATAAATATTTATATGTTCCTAAAAGTGTAAAGGATGCTATTTTAGAAATACAGCCATATCTTCATATTATGTCACTAGATATGTTAGCCTTTTCACTATGTGAAAAGCTACAAAAAGCAGACAAAGCTTCTAATAGTTGGAGCAACTGGGGCGGCTTAAGTTCATACACCAGAGATGAGACAATCACAAGGCTCTATAAAGAGCCGAAAAGTATAATTGAGCAATTTAAACAAGAAGTTCTTACAGTTCCTCAAGAAAAAGATAATAAAGTAAAAGAAGACTTACCCAAAGTTATATTTTATCCCCAAGATTCTAATAAACAAAACCGTGATCATTTTATATTTCAAAGCGCAAATTCCACCCCCCATTGTTTAAAAGAAATATCACCATCAACTAGTCAATTTGAATAGTTATAGCTTAAGATTTTTGAGCTTTTTTCTATTTAGATTTTACAGCTACTAGTCTCAACACCAACCTGATCAAATGCATTAATTACATCTGTTATTGAATAATTTAGGTCTCTAGCAGATTTAACTACTCCACAAGCAGCTTCATTAAAGCCAGTAGATTGATTCCAATATTTGATATTGGCTAATACCATTACACGGAATGCTTCTTCTACGCCATCAACAAAAGCAGTTTTATCACCTTGTGCTTCTTTTTCTTGATACCATTTGGTTGATAATAAGTAAAACGCCTTATTAAAGACACCACTACCTTTATGAACAATATAACCTTGACGCTTTCCTGACCACCATGGATATTTTTTTGCAGCTGTAACTACATCATCATATGTAATTTTACAACTAGAACCCGATTGTAAAGCTAAGCTTTTGTCATAACAATCCGCAGAAGAGCCGTCATCTGATGGTTGGTTCATATAGCGTAATGATTGACCTGCACCACGAGTAATTGTCTCACCTAAGCCCCAACCTATTTTACCTTGTGGGTCTTCTGGATAAAACTCATTATAATCTTGTGCATTTTGACTTAATAAATAAGCACGAGTCGCTTGACCTGCCATATCAGAATAAGCTTCATTTAACGAACCTGATTCATTCTCGTAAATAAGGTTTGAATGCTGCTGAGTAAATCCATGACTAACTTCATGCCCTGCCACATCTAATGAGACTAAAGGATAAAATTTAATTTTTTCCTTGCTATTAGGGTCACCATCACCAAAAGTCATATTTTTACTATTCCAAAATGCATTTGCATAATCATTGCCATAGTGTACGCGCATGACTAATTGCATTGGTGTACCATCTTTATTTTTAAGCGCTGTGATTTTATACCAATCATGATACATATCAATAATGATATCACCAAAGTAGTAAGCATCATCTAATGCAGAATAACTGCCATAAATACTATCTCCTCGATCAAGACCGCAAGAATAGGTAAATGCACTTGTAATATTATCGCTTGTTTTATGGTTCATATTCACAGCTCGAACACGCTCATTATTCATCGTACAAGTTGAACCATTTTTAGCAACATCTAAAGTAGGCATACCATTTTCACCATAATAATACTTACCTACTTTTTCATTTCCGCCGACACCTGTATCATCGTAATTTTGGATATTATCCCAAGCTGATAGTAATTTAGCTGTATTTGCATCAAAGTAATAATGCATTGCAACGGGTTGTGCACTTAATTTATGACCATTAATTGTAACTAAGTATACTAATTGAGCCTTATTTGAACCATTTGTTACTATCTGTAATTTAGTATAAGGTTTATTATTTCCTTCTTCAGTTATTTGGTAACCTGGATAACCTTTCGTAAATAGATTTCTAGCTAAATCCATAACTTGGTTAGACGTCACTTGCGCTTGAGTATTGATATCAATATTTTCAGCTAAATGCCCACTAACTGTAGAACTAGTTTGTTCTAAAAAACTGTTTGCATTGGCATTTGATTCAATAACAACAGTCTTTCCAACAACTTCTATTCCCTTATATTGTTGTTGTAATCGTGTAAATTCTTTGCTAGCCATTGTTGATGTACTAACAGGTACTAATGTGTTCTCATTATCACTTGTTAAAGCAAAATTTTTGCTACTTTGATTGGCTTGAATTTGGAAATTATTTAATTGAGATAACGATTGATTGTCAAAACTCACTGTTTTCATCGCATAAGATGTACCTACAGAGGCTAATGCTATAGCTGTTGCAATTGAGATAGCTTTATATTTGATCACGTAACACTCCTTGTGTTTGACTTTTTTATGACGAATATTCATACTAGCTTGGATTATTTTTTGTCGTCAATTAGTTAAATATTTCAATGAATTTTTGGATAACTAATTAAAAAAACTAAATAAACTATACAAAATTTAATCACACCAAGGCTGTTACATTGCATTTTTTGTTACAAATTAGCTATTTTATAATCACACTAGCGCAGCAATAGCATTGATTATTTTTATTTTTGCAAATAATTCTCATTTTTATTACTATCCCTATTGCAATTATTCTATGAGATCGCTAAGATGACCTCAATTAAGAATGATTCTCATTTTAAAAAGGATACTATCATGTTAAAAGAAACTAGTAGTCACATTGCCTATCGAGCTAGAAATGTTACTAAAACAAAAACTCATGGTATACTCGCAACACAATCTGTACCAATGGATGGTTATCCATTTGGTTCACTAGTACAATACTGTTTTGACTATTATGGTGACATTATCATCCTTATCAGTCGATTAGCGCAACATACACGTAATATTCTGAAAGATCCTAAAGTATCACTAACTATTTTAGATGAGCAAGACTATATACAAAATTCACCAAGAGTCACTTTAATTGGTGATGCAACTTTAGTAAACAGCCCTTCAATTGCTGAACGTTACTATCGATTCTTTCCAGAAGCAAAAAATTATCACCAAACACATGACTTTGACTTTTACCGTATAAATTTAAAAAAAATACGCTTTATTGGCGGATTTGGAGATATCCACTGGGTCAAAAAAGAAGATTTTTCGCTAACAAACCCTTTTGATTCAGCTACTGAAAAAAGTGCCATTGATCATATGAATGATGATCATAAAACGGCACTAGTACACTATCTTACCGTCAATAAAATTAGACTAAACGCTAAAAAGCCAATCATGGCCGGCTGTGATCAAGAAGGTTTCTGGATAACACTTGGCTATCAATGTCACTATATCGAATATAATTACCCTGTTGAGGATACACGATCTCTACGAAAAGTCTTAGCTGAGATGGCTAAAACGCCATTAAGCGCCTAGGAATTACTCATGAGTTTTACATTGTTACCGAATTTGTTTGGCCCAGTTAGTTATATATTAGCTATTGGCTGTATATTTCTTGGCATGATTGTTATTGAGCGGCTAATAACCTATTGTAGTATACCAAAACTCAAAGCAAAACGAATCAATCAGTTAATTGATTTAATTGAATTAAAAGAATATACCAAAGCAAAAGATACAACTAATAATGACAAAGGTTTAATTAAACGTTTAATTCTACCTATTTTTGGTAGTTCAAAAGATCTAGCCGAGCAAGAAGTCTCATTATATCTATTAAAGTTACGTCATAGGTTACAACAACCTTTAAATTGGCTAAATCTTGTTGCAATCACTGCTCCTATGATCGGCTTACTTGGTACTATTTGGGGCATGAGTCATTCATTTTCAACGCTTGCAACTAATATGGAATCTAATAATGGCATGCAACAGTTAATCGAGTATTTATCTCAAGCTATGTGGGCTACCGCTTTTGGTATATTTTTAGCTGTTATTAGTCTATGTACACTCTACATATTACGTTACTGGAGCGAATATTATCTGAACCATTGCGAGCATGAATTAAATCGCCTATCGATTGCCATTGCTAGGAGCAAATTATGATCCGCGCATCTAAACTTGAAGCTAATCGATTTGTTGATGAACCTAACCTTGTACCTTTACTAGACTTTTTACTTGTCTTATTGATTATGTTTACATTACTAGCAGGCCCCATTCAACATTTTATGAATATTAAGCTACCCCAAATAAGTCAGAGACAAGCTAGTACTCACAATAACCAAAAATCAATTGATGTTATACTTTACTCAGTCAATAAACTGGCAATTAACAATCAAACCTACCATTCATTTAATCAATTTAAAGATGCATTAACCAATTTAAGTTCTCATCAATCAAATAAGATTGTCATTAAAACAGATAAAAACTTACCTGTTGAAATTATGCTTAGCGTTTTTTCATTGGCCAAAGAATTAAAATTTAATGTTGCAAACGTTCAAATTGATCAAAATTAATACAAAACTAAAAAGGTTCATAATGCTTTGTCAAAATCTATTCAAACCAACTAAACTAGCGCTGACCCTATCGCTATTAACTCTGCCAGCTATTAGTATAACAGCAGAGCAAAATGACTTAGGTGATATTGAAGTCATTGCAACAAAAACTATAAAAACTAAACCAGATCACAAGCAAACAAACAACAAAAAGAATTTAAACACAGCAAAACCAAACAAAAAGGCAGATAACGATCAACCTTTAATTCAAGCAACTAATAGTTTACCTGGCACTAATATTAGTCTTTCACCTAATAACAATAGTCAGTCTGTGGCTGATCTGATGCAAACAAACCCAAATACGGCAGTTTTTGGTGGCCCAAGACAAGTTGCTCAATCAATCAGTATTAATGGCCTAGATAATAACCGTGTCGTTGTTGCAGTTGACGGTGTCAACAATCAATTTGCACAATATGGACATAATCAAACGCGTCTACTACCGGATACTTTCTTTTTAAAACAAATTTCAATCAATCCTTCTGGCAGTGATATTCTTTATGGTAGTGGTAATTTAGGTGGTAGTGTCACTATGACAACGATTGATCCTAATGACTTACTAAAAAACAATCGAAATTTTGGTGCTAAGGCAACCTTTGGCCTTGAAAGTGGTGCTCCAGGTTTTAATAGTGGTATTGCAACAGCACTTAAAACAGGCGATGTCAGCTACTTAGTGGCTTTTGATGGTAATCGTAATAGCAATATCCATCAGGGCAATGGTGAAACTTTAGCAAACTCAGCGGGTGAAAACTTACAAGGTTTAGGTAAAATAAACTGGCAAGTCACGCCAGGTCAATTACTATCAATATCCTTTCTTTCTATGCAAAATCTTGGTCAATATCCCGCTACAACAGATTTAATAACCTCTAGCACAACCCCACCATCTGATTTTAATTATACTCAAACTCAGTTTAATCTTAACTATGATTTAAACCCTAAAGATAACCCGTATCTTGACTTTAAAGCTAAAGCCTATCAATTAAAAACACACTTTCAGTCTAACCCATTAAATGATGGTGGTGGTTATACCCTACCACAAGATGTGCTAACAACAACAACGGGCACTAAAATCTATAATACGTCTATTATCTATAATAACTATATTCTATATGGTATAAGTGCCGATCGAATCATAGGTCAAAGTAATGTTGATAATGGCACAACAACCAATTATCCAAATGCGGATCAAAATCAATATGCGCTATTTTTACAAGATCGCTTTCAAATTTTTAAGAATTTCGCATTAATAGTTGGTGGTCGTTATGACACCTATAATAGTCAAAGTATGAACCTTACTAATAGTGATCACCACTTTAGTAAACAGCTAACGTTTGATTACCAAGTTATCAAACAGCTAAGTCTATTTGGTGGCTATACTGAAAGTTTTAGAGCACCCTCAATTGAAGAGTTGTATTTAAATGGTACACACCCAGGTTTATCCTTTTTAAATTTTCTACCTAATCCTGATCTAAAGCCTGAGATCAGTCATAATAAAGAGGTTGGTTTTAGCTACCAAGATAAATTAAGTAACGGCAGTCAAGTTCATTTAAAAACAAGTTTTTTCTATAATACTATTTCTAACTACATTATGGCGACATCAGCTGGCAGTTTCCCATCAATTACGGTACAAAATCAAAATGTATCCAGTGCACGTATTTATGGATTTACTGTAACAAGCAGTTATGATACAAACTATTTTGGTATTGCAGCAGGCTTTAATTTGACTCAAGGCAATACACAATCAAGTTATACAGATGGTGATGGTAATACAATTCAAGCAGGTGATCCACTGCCTATTTCACCGGCAAAAGGCTTCATTCAATTAACTACTCCAATTAAACAATTACAAAGTAAAATCAGTATTATTTCTAACTTTGCTATGCGCCAAGATCAAATTCCAACTGGTTATGATGTTGATCATATTGCTGGCTATACAACATTTGGTTTTAAATACATTTACAGTCCTGATACTAGTTTAAAAGGATTACAAGTTATCGGAGGAGTCGATAATATTTTTGATAAGCAATATATTGTTTACGGCGGTGAATCAACCCTTGACGCAATGGGTAGAAGCTTCTATGTACAATTAAACTATCAGTTTTAGGCTGTTCACTATGTTGCGCTTAACGTTTGCTTTTATACTCTCCATCTGCATAAATCTGGGCCTTTTTTATGCAGTAGTAGATCAGACACAACATAAAAAGTGGACGTTAGGTGCAACAGCTTACAAAGCTCAATCAATCGAGTCAATTAATCTCAATCAAATTACGTTTGAAAGCCAAAAAGTAAAACAAGTCAAAAAAGAAGATCAAGACAAAAAAACACAAAAAAATACACTAACTAAATCAAAACCACAGAAGAAATCAAAGCCTAATCAATCGTCAATCAAAGCCACTTCAACTGCACAAAAAATCATTAAAACACCTCCTAAAATTATCACTAAAGCAAAACTGAATGAAGCACTACCTGACCTTAAATATCCACAAGAGGCAATTAAAAATAACACATCAGGCAAAGTAATAGTAAAAGCAATCATTGATAACAACGGTAATGTTAAAACGATATCTGTTATTCATTCAAGTGGTAGCACTATTTTAGATCAAGCAGCTATTAATTGGTTCAAATCTCTCAAGTTTACACCAGCACAATCAACTAAAGGGCCAATCACAAGCAATATTACTCAAACGATTACATTTAAATTAAAAGAGGCCAAAGCATGAAAAAGGTAATGACACTACTACAACTAACAGGATTGCTATTGATTTTAACACTAATACTACCAATAAATAGTTTTGCTAACCAAACAACACGTATTATCAGTATTGGTCCTAGCGCATCAAGTATTCTACTTGCTTTAGGTGAGTCTAATTCAATTATTGGTGTTGACCAAGAAAGTTTAAATTTTCCTCAATTACACGATAAAGCAAATATTGGTTACTTACGCACCTTAACAACAGAAGGTATTTTATCACTTAAACCAACGATTATTTTTGCTGTTACCGATGCACAACCTAAATCAACCATTGAGCAATTGAAAAGTTTCCATATAAAAACTATTAGCCTAAAACCGACAGATACAATTAATCATATTTTAGAAAACATACACATTATGGGTGATGCACTTAAGCTAAAAGATAGAGCAAACCAACTGATTACACATATCCAAAAACAAATTGATATCGCCAAAATCAATATTAAACAACCTAAGCCAAAAATATTAGTTCTGATGCAATATGGGCCAAATAGCCTATATATTTTAGGAAAAAATACCAATGCTCAAACGTGGCTTAATTTTGTTGATGCTAATAATGCGGTTACTTTTTCTGGTATACATCCAGCATCAAATGAAGGTTTATTAAACACAAATGCAACTATCATTCTACTTGCCACCAATCAAGTCCATTTGCCTAATCAATATAAAGATACATTAACCTATCTTCTAAAAAATAACACAATTCGTTTAATCAAGATCAATATTAATCTACTTGAACAGTTTGGTGCTGATTTTGGTAAAAATTATGTTCAATTAACCAAACTAATTTATCAGCCATCATGAACCAACTCGCATTAAATTTGCTATTTAAAAAAGCAAACTCGACAAGTCGTTTTTATCAATTTAGAAAAAAGCAATTGATTATACTTAGCCTATTAATGGTTATTTTATTAATTAGTTTTTGTCTTGCATTAGCCTGTGGCAGTATTCATATTTCATTCTTTGAAATGCTCAATAATTTATTTTTTGATCACTCATTAAACCATATGATATTAATTCACTTACGCCTACCACGCATTTTAGCAACCATTTTAATTGGTGCATCATTAGCAATTTCAGGTGTTTTAATGCAAGGTATTTTACGTAACCCATTAGCTGATCCTGCCCTTTTAGGTATGACTAGTGGTGCATCATTAATGGCTGTTTTATTTATGTTATTTATAACATACCTGCCATTTACAAACTTTTTACTGTTATGGGGACTACCAATTAGTGCTTTTATTGGTAGTTTAATGATTACTTGGATTATCTATCGCTTATCGGTTAGAAATAGCCAACCGCAAATTGCTTTATTAGTCTTAGCTGGTGTCGCGATTAATGCTTTAGCTGGGGCATTTATCGGTCTTTTAACTTTCTTTGCCAATGATAATGAGTTACGCAGTATTACTTTTTGGAGTATGGGTAGTTTTGCACAAGTTAACTGGTGGGTATTATTAACCGCCTTACCCTTATTTATCATAGCGTTAGTATTTTTAAGAAAAATTTATGCATTTTTAAATGCCATGAGTTTTGGTGAGAACCAAGCAAAGTCCTTTGGTATCGATATCAACTTAGAAAAGAAAAAAGCCATTATTGCCATTGCATTACTAGTTGGATTATCAACGGCAATTGCAGGCCCCATTGGATTTATCGGGCTTATTATTCCACATATCCTAAGGCTTGTTGTCGGCTGTAATCATCGTATTTTATTACCAACATCTGCTTTAGCTGGTGCAATTTTATTAACCATTGCTGATACATTAGCTCGTACAATCGTATCACCTTCTGAACTGCCCATTGGACTACTAACTGCATTAATTGGCTCGCCTTATTTTATCTGGCTTTTAATCAATCAAACGAAAAAAGGCAGTATTTAGATGTTTGAAATTAACACTATTAGTTATGCTATTGGTAATAAATCGTTAGTTAACGATATTAGTTTTTCATTAAAGCGAAAGCATTTTTTTGGTCTTTTAGGAGCTAATGGCGCTGGTAAATCAACGATCCTAAAATTAATGCTTAATGATTTAGTGATTCAACAAGGCTCAATAACTATTGATAATCTAGTGCTTACTCAATGGTCACTCGTTAAACTTGCACAAACTGTTAGTGTTATTTATCAGCATTATGAAACCAAAGCAAACTTAACTGTTTTAGATGTCGTCTTATTAGGTCGCATTCCTTATTGTAATGGTTTTTATCAGGACTGTGATTATAACCAAGCCATTGAAGCGCTTAAGTTAGTTGATGCTTACAACCTTATTGATAAAGCTTATCCTTATCTGTCAGGTGGTGAAAAAGCACGTGTTCAATTAGCTAGAGCATTAGCTCAACTGATGAAGCCTCAAATTTCAGGCTATTTATTATTAGATGAACCGGGCGCACATATGGATAGCTATTATCAAAAACATACCTTTGAATTACTAAAAGATCTAACTAAAAATTACAATTTAAGCGTTATGATGATCGTACATGATTTAAACTTAGCGCTACAATATTTAGATGAGGCTATTTTATTGAAAAACGGTCATATGGTTACATCTGGTAAAATTGATCAAGTCTTATCTGATGAGCATATTTATACAGCTTATCAGCTTGAAACCAAACGAGTTTCTTTTGATCATCCACCCTATCAGACGATTGTGTCGTTATAGGTTTTCAACAAATGCTACTTAAAAAATCACTATGACGTTTTGCTGCTTTTTTAAGTGCTAAGTTAGGTTTAACAGGCTTCAGAAGTACTTCTACAAAGTTTTTTGACTCTTTAGCTGATAAAGTAATCTCATAACTTTTGCTTATTCCCACTTCCAATCTAGCAGATTTATTAGTCGAATAATTGCTTTCTTGTTGTGATTTCATAACAAATACCTCTACTATTATTATTCAGCAAATTGGCGGATATATCAAAAAATTGATAATTTGATCAAATGCTTTCTTTCATGCTACTCGTAAATTTTTACCAGTTAATAAACCCATAACGCTTAAGTCTTCATCTAATTCTATCCAATGTATTCCTTCACCATCACCCAGTATTTCATGATTTTTTAATTGCTTGATTGTTGCATTAGATAATCTTGGAAACCATGTTAATGGAACTGATAATGTTCTACCATCTTTTAAGTGCACGATAAAATCAGATTTAGTAAATGCCACACTATCTGCTAACGGTTTAGTTTGTAAAATACTCATGCCATGACTCCAAAAAAGTTTTTTCATGCTCTACTACAAGTTTACCAAGTTTTCTTAATTCAATAGAACTAAAATTTGTAGAACCAGCAAGTTCAACAGGGTTTAACCAAAATTTGATCAAATGCTTTCTTTCATGTTATGCTCATAACTTGAATAAGTTAAGGATTAAACCTAAGTGAATATGGCAATTCAAAAGTATTTAAAATTTATTTTTATTATTAACATTCTGTTATTTAGCAGCTTATTTCTAAGCAGCTGCTCAAAAGAAGAATCAAAACCTGATTTTAAATCAATAGATAGTATTAGTGAACGAAAAAGTACCTTTATTGATTTTATGCTACCTTTAATTCATAGCGTTCAACAAGATGTCCTCTCTGATCGTAAAACGCTACATAATATACAAACTCAATATAATCAACGTCATACTTTATCAAATCATAATATTAAAACCCTTAAAAAATTATCCAAACAATATCGCGTTACATTTGATACTAAAACATTAAAATCAACCATTAATCAACTACTAGTCAAAGTTAATACCATTCCAACAAGCATGGTTTTAGCTCAAGCAGCCCTAGAATCTGGCTGGGGTACTTCTCGATTTGCCATCTATGGTAATAACTATTTTGGACAGCACTGCTTTGTCTCAGGATGTGGCATGGTACCTAAAAAACGTGCTGAAGGTAAAATTAATGAAGTTGAAGTATTTGACTCGCCAGAAGATAGTGTTAAAGCTTATTTTAGATTATTAAATACCGGTAGTAAATTTGGTCAATTTCGCCAATTAAGGGCTAATCTTGTTAAAGATAACCAGCCTTTAACTGGCAAAGAATTAATTAAAACGCTAGTCCATTATTCAGAGCTTGATAACGGTGAATATGAAAAAAGGTTATTATTAACCATTGATTATAATAATTTATATGAGTTTGGGTAAATCTTCTCCTCTTATCTATTTTATCCATTATAATCGTCCATCTTCCAATACTTACCATTCTCTCCAGTTGATACAACGAACTGCTTTTTATTGCCTTTTTCTATTTTAGAGTCAGTTAAACCATTCTCTGAACTATATTTAACAGCAACACCATACATCGAGTTACGATTAACAATAAGGGTTACACCTTCTTTAAGCTTATTTGGGTTGGGAAGTTCAACTACATACTGATGAGAGCCATCATATAAATAATATTCTATTTTAGGATGCATATTTAGTAGTCTATATAAATCAGTCTTTGATATATATTTACCATATTTATCTGTCTTAGAAATTTTCCAAACTGCATTAGAGTCTGTTGGAGGTATAGCTTCAATATAACCTATTGTTCTTGTTATATCAGGATTGTAAAAGCCTGATGGCTTTTTTGTTGTCAAGGAAACTTCTTTATACTCAAAGACACCATTAGTATCACCAATCCCTTGCTGTAAAACATATGTATAATAACTATTAGAGTCTATAAAGTTATAATTATGACCATATTTTTTAGTAATCTCTTGATTTACATCATCACTATTTAATCTCTTAGTTAAATCTACAAGGTTAAAATACTCAATCATGTCCTGATCAGCACCGTATCTTGCAATTAATTTATTATTGATATTACCGTTTATAAATATCGGAGGCAATTTAGGATTATACTTATATGAATGATTATCTTCCAAAGTATAAAAAACAGCAATATTATCATTTACTATATACTGTTTATAAGCTATGGTTTTTTGACCCGAATTATTATCCGTTACGACTACTTTAGCAATAAATCTTTTATGCCTATCACCAACAAAGGTATTATGATTTGTAGCTACCTGATCCTTAGGTGAATGTGAAGGAGCTATTGATATACCTTGAATTTTTTCTCCTGTGATACTCCAAGAATATGCATAATTACTATCATTGCTTACAATAGCCTTTAACGTAACTTTATCTGTAGCAACTGTTGCAGAAGTAATATTAATGGCTAAGGAAGGTAGCTCTTGATAAGTCCCATCATTAAAGAAAATAGCTAATTTATCTTTATTCTGAGTTAGACTTGCAGCTGCTATTTTAGTTACTCGTGATTTACTAATATTAGGAAAATCATCCACAACATTATGATTATTTTCAAACGCAAAGCCTACACCTGGTGTAAAGATATTATAAGTACCATTATTATAGAAGAATAGTAGATCTTTATCGTCAGCATGTCTTCTAGATATAGCAACCACATCTTTTAACTTTACACGAGGAAGGACATTATGATTAAGTAATTCTGTGTCTATATTATCAACTACTGTGCCATTATCTCCTTCAAGTTGGAAAGTCGTAGACCAGTCGTATAGATATCCTAATTTTTGATTATCAAAGACAAATAGTGAATAACGGGAGTCCTCGTCTAGCTTAAAATGAGCAATAATTTTTTTAGTGTAGTCATTTCCATCAGGGTGGTTAACTGGAATTTTAAACCCAGCAGTGATACTATTAACATCACCAGTAGCTGAACTACCATCTATTCTAGAATACTTTCCAGTACTGTGCAAAAGATACATTTTAACCTTACCTCCCCAACCTAAATCAAAACCTCTAGAATAAGCAACAACACTTTTTGCCTGATCTACTGTTAAACCTTTAAATTTTTCAGTAGCACTAACAAGCCCTTGAGCATCTGGCAAAATTGTAAATTCTTGTGATACACTCGTTACACGACCAGCAGCATCACGAACATTCAAAGTTACTATTAATTTATCTTGAGAGTCAATACCCGTGTAAGCTGGGATATTATTAATTCGTAATCTGTCTATGTTATCAACATAGACTATATCAATCATATCACCACCAGTATGTTTAGCTTCCCATGAATAGCTAATATCTTTACTAAAGTTAGTATTCGTAAGCTGAATATTAATAGCACCTGTGCCAGCTATTTCAACAGGTTCATTTTCTTCTATTTCAAAATTACCATTGATAGGTAAGATTGAGGCTTGTGGGGTGAAGCTAGTATCTACTTCAATACTGACTGATTTAGCTTGTGAAGTTTCAGTTGCAACATTGGCACTGTCTACACCTTCAACTGTGATGCTAGATGTTGTTGTAGAAGCAATACCTGTTTTTGCTGTTAGTTTTAACGTATCACTATTAGAACCACTAACTAAATCAAAGTGACTCTTATTATAATCCCAACTATAAGCATCTGATTTCATTGTTCTGCCATCAACTAATCCTGAAGCAGTCGCCGTTAAAGTAATTTCTTCTCCTTCTGTAACACTATCATTACCTGTAATTGTTAAAGTCGCTTTACTAGCAGTATCTACTTCAATACTGACTGATTTAGCTTGTGAAGTTTCAGTTGCAACATTGGCACTGTCTACACCTTCAACTGTGATGCTAGATGTTGTTGTAGAAGCAATACCTGTTTTTGCTGTTAGTTTTAACGTATCACTATTAGAACCACTAACTAAATCAAAGTGACTCTTATTATAATCCCAACTATAAGCATCTGATTTCATTGTTCTGCCATCAACTAATCCTGAAGCAGTCGCTGTTAAAGTAATTTCTTCTCCTTCTGTAACACTATCATTACCTGTAATTGTTAAAGTCGCTTTACTATCTTTATCTACTTCAACTTTCAAAATAGTATTTATTTTTTGTGTGCTATTAGATAAGTCTACTAATAATTCTAATGAATATTCTTGATTACTTAGAATATTTGGTGCAGTAATTGTAATACTGCCGCCTTCTCCATATTGATAACTAAGGGCATTACTAATATTCCATTTATAACTAACCCCACTAATATCAACACCATCTGAAGTAATTAATTTTGGTGTTATTGTAAGTGTTTCTCCTTCTGTTACTGTATAACTAGAGTCCAGCCTTACAAAAAAGTTATTACTTGAGATATCTTCTGAAGTTTGAGTCCATAGTTTACTAACTAAAGTTTTCGTTGGTAACTTATAGTTCTGATCAATATTTTTATTGTTTTCATCATTATCTGACCAACGACTAATATAATTTTCTAAATTACTTGATTTACTATCATTACTTTGAGAAAAACTATAATACAAGGCATCCTTACTAGCTGTGAAACTTCTAATACGGTTAGGTACTGTTTTAGTTTGTAATTGACCTTCTTTTAGTCTTGCAAGTATGAATGCATTATCTAATTTACCAACGCCATATAATGCATTATCTGGACTTACTTCTAATCGATTAATATAACCATTATTTTTTATAAATTGACTATTATTTAATGGAACTTGCTCAATTTGAGTCTGATTTTGTGGGTTATTCGTTTTAAACAATCCAGAGCCATTACTGGTTAGTGTTGCCAAATAGAAAGTATCATTAACTAAAGCAATATCAAATACTATACCTAGGCTATCTGACAGATTAACTAAATCTAAATGATTTTTATTTGGATTATAAATCATCACCTCAGAAGCTATGCTTTCTTTTTTATTATGGCTATCTACTTGAGTCAAATTACCACCAATAATATAAAATAAATCATTAAATTCTCTGATACGATTAACAGAACCTGTAAAGTTTTTAACTAATTTAGTTTCATAGGTTTCTAAATTAATATCATATAATGAATTTATGTTACGCACAGGATCAAAAGAAACAACTATTAAAAATTTGTTATCATTATCTACTGCCATATGCTGAATATAATCATTACTTGGAATATAGATAAACTGCTCAGCTTTAGCGTTATTTTGATCAACTTTATAAATTAACCCTTTAATATCAGTTGCTACGTATAAAACACCATTATAATCATTAGTAACGGCATGAATGGCATTAACATGCTTAAAAGTATCAGCAATATTAAATTCAGATACTTGAGGTAATGATTTTAATTCATCTGATTGAGAAGCTACTGTGCTTAATACTGTATTATTATCAACATAGGCTAAAGATTCAGATGATAAGATAAAATATTCAGCTGTTGACTCAACAACTGTTCTACTATTAATAGAATTAGCCTCATCCTCTAAATTTTCAGCTGTTGCAATGGTATATTTTAGATTAGCTTGACTTACTTTATCATTTTTAGAAAAATAAACTTTATGCAACCCACTAGGTATACCTAATGTAACTTCATTATTCTCACCATTACTTATTGAAGTTACAGGCTCAATGTTGTTTAAATCTAATTTAATATTTTCCAGATTTAAAGTAACTTGCACATTATGATCTTTTTTATTATAAACTTGTAATTCATACTTGTTATGAGCGATACGCTTAGGTTTAAAAAGAAATGCTTGGTTATAAGAATCTACTAACTTAACTGGCAATGTAATATCTTTACTTAAATTAGTATTTCCTTTTTTAAGCGTTATATTATAAATACCTGAAGTAAGAGAGTCTAAATCAGGTGAATATTGAATATTTAATTGACAAGCTTCACCTGCTTTTAAAGTTGCATCTTCAAGAGTAGAACATAACTTTTGATCCCCACTTACTCTTTCATGCTTGACATAAGCATGGCTAGCTAACTCACCTAAATTAAATGTATTCTCAGTAATACCTACCCAATCAAAATTAGAAGTATTCTTAATACTAATTTGATATGGCTCATCACTAATTTCAGCTAATACTAATGAATCAACATCAGAACTAATTGTCACTGGGGCAATTTGAATATAACCATTAATTGTAAAAGGCTTTGAATTTTCAATTGAAGCATCTTTTAACGTTAACCTAACTTCACCAAGACCATAAGCTTTAGATGTGATATTAAACTCAAGAGCACTTTGACCATTTGCTTCTAATGTTTTCCCCACTTTAAATAATGTATTTTTATTAACCCAATAAATATCATCCGTTATATTATTATTTGATGATGAATCATTATATAAAAAATCAACATTAACAATTTCTAAATCTTTACTAATATCCAAACTCATTTTATAGACATCGCCATCACCTAAATTATTTGGCTCTGTAATTAATAAGTTATCGATATACGCTAACGCTTTACTTTGATCAATATATGAATAGTTAATTGGGTCAGCAACATTAGATGCAACAATTGTTCCTTTTAAATTTGGATTTGATTTTATCGCCTTCGATAGTTTTTCTGAAAGCTGATATTGACCTAAAGTATGTGCATCACCAGAAGCAACAGATCTAAGCTTTAAAATAGGTTTAGTTTCACCTTCTAAATAGAAGGCTACATTATTTAATGATGTTCTCAAAGGATTATATAAAGACAAATATTTTTTATCTGTAAAATAAATATTATTATCCAAAGAATCTAGCGAGTTAACTAAAGGCGCAGTTGCTAACTTTGGTGAATTAGCATCAACTACATGAACTTCTTTTTTATAATTAACTGTTTGCCCATTTTCTAGAATAATATCAAGATCAATCACCTGAAGCCCTTTTTCTTGTGGGTCAACTTCTAAGTGCAATGTACACCCACCAGAAAATGCTATAAAATTTCCTGAAGAAGAAATACATGATTCATTTATATTATGCTCATTATCTAACTTAACAAAGTCATTTAAACCATTTATTTGAGCAATTTTATATTCGATATTATGTTCTGCCCCAACCTTTAAACCATGCCTAACTGTTTTTACTTCTAATTCAATATCAGTAACTGCTTTTCTATTAACTAAAAGAGCATCAGGCAATTTAACATCTTTTGATTCACTAACAGATACAAATGTGTTAACAGGTTCTGGAGATGGCTGAAAATTTTCATGATGCCCACTAATATCACTGCTACATGAACTAATCAACATACACATAATCATAAGCCAAATTATTATTGCTTTATTTTTATATTGGTTTAACGACATAAGTGACATAATCTTAACCCCTTAAAGTATCATTCTATATTTCATAAAAATATATTTTTTATTGTTGAGTTAAGTTATAACAAGCTTTAAATAACCTCTCAATGATACAAGTGTATATATCATTTACACTGGATTATATTTGATTTAATCACATCATTTTTAAATAGAATAAGTTATTGTTATATATAATAAAAAATAAACATTTTTAGATACTAAAAGTCATATACAAATTTAGTATATTATTATAATCAAATTTATTTTTTAGATGCTTATTATATAATAGATATCCCGTATTATTACCAGTTATATATTGATTGATTATTTTAATATTATTGATGTGTATTAACTAAATAATAAAGGTTTATAACAATGAATTATGAAATTACTCCTATATTTGACAGTGCTAAATACATTGATACATATGATATTAATCATTTTGAATTATATAAAAAAAACTACTACCCACAAATGAACATTAATGATGCTTTTCATGGGTTACTTTTCTTAAAAAAATACATTGCTAAAGAAGGCACATATAACTCTTATCGACGAGAAATAGAACGTTTAATGCATTGGAGCTGGCTTATTGCAAAAAAATCAATCAATCAATTAAATGCTAATGATATCAAAAAATATATAAAATTTTGCAATGAACCCATCCCAAGCTGGGTTGGATTATCAAAAGTAACTAAATTTTTATCTATTGATGATAAAAGAGTGCCTAATCATAATTGGAAACCTTTTGTTATTGTAACATCTAAATTACAAAAGTATTATGGGCTTGAAAATACAAAGAAAACAGAACTTCATTCTAGCTCAGTTAAAGAAATAAATTTGATCTTAAGTACTTTTTATCGATTTTTATTGGAAAAAAAATATGTCAAGTCTAATTTTATGATTATAAACCGTTTGAATAGCACTAATAGACTATCTAGTAAGACAGTACAACCAAATAAACTGAAAAAACTTTCTAAATTACAACTGCAATACATTCTAGATACATCTAAAGAACTAGCTGATACTAACCCTATATTTCATGAACGTACTCACTTTATTGTTTCATTAATGCACCATACTGGTATTAAGCTTAGTGAAATGAAGTCACTAAATGATCAATACCCTAAAATGAATGACTTTTTTCAAAAAAAATGTGGACAATGGTACTTTAAAATTTTAAATAAAAATAATCAATATCGAACTATAAATATAAATGAAAGCATGGTAAGTAACTTAAAACGTTGGAGAAAATATCTAGGCCTTAAACCTCTACCAGAATCTAATGAAAATATCCCATTATTTTTAAAACACAGAGGCTCTGGGCCTGTTAGTAGTGATGTTCATATAAGGCGAGTTGTACAACAATGTCTTGACCAAAGCATTGCTAAATTAAAAAATGATGGTTATGAATTACAATCTATTGAGCTAATTAATGCAAGCCCTAGCATTTTATCGGTTGCTGATCGCTAATGGAAAAAAATTAGTTATTAAGCAATAAACATCTGAATACTAGGAATAAATATGAAATATGAAATATGAAATATGAAATATGAAATATGAAATATTTTTTACACTCACTTTTAGGAGTATTATTCATTATATCATCCAACGTGAGTGTTGCAAACATAGATAAAAAAATAATTAAACAAGATTTAACTACCATGGCAAATAGTTACCTCGAAGTTTCTAAAAATGATATTAATATATCTGCTATATCTATTACAGTTAGTACCGATAAAAACAATTTTATTAATATCTATGCAGGTAATAGCCAATATAATGCTAAAGGCAGCCCTATAGACCATAAAAGCTTATTTCAAATTGGTAGTGTTACAAAATCATTTACAAGTGCCCTTACATTAACTCTAATAGATAAAGGATATTTAACCTTAGATGATACTATAGGAAAATACTTTCCATATACTTATAAAAATTGGTCAAAAGTTACCATTAGACAATTATTAAATATGACAAGCGGTATACCTAACTATGCTGAATCAATAGAGCTATCAAATATCTTGAGTCAAAACCCCATGATATACATCTCCTCCAGAAGTTTAGTTAACTTTGCTATAAATAGCAGTGATGATACTAAACATAATGATTTTCACTTACTACAACAACAAGTAATCAGTTACCTTAAAGAAAAAAGTGTATTTTAACTTTGTTTCCCCGTATAAAAACCAGTTATGACAAAACAATAAAAATGCAATAATCAGGACATAAAATAATATAAACAAACTCCAAGGAGTTCTCTAGTGAATATATTAATTATTTTTAGTTATCTAACTCTTTTTTCATGTTAGTTTTTAGCACCCCCCCTTGTTGTTGTTATTATCGCTAAAAACTAACATGATTAATTTCTAATTAAATAAAGGGGCTTACATAAAACTCAATCAGCAAAACCAAATACAAGAGTACAAATAAATGTTAGAAAATCAACTATATGAATATCTTAATGATCCAAGTAGTATAAATAGAAATTTAGTATTGGATTATGTAGAAACATTAAGGAAAAATGCAGTTGAAAACTTGAAAAATGAGCACCTCGGTAAAGATATGGGGGCTGATGAGTTGTGGCCTGAAATAAAAAAATTATGTAAAAAAGAATGTAAGAACTTAATAAATAAGATCACAGTTCAGGAATACTTTAAATTATGTATTTTATTTGAAGATATTTTTGAAATTAGCAACAAATTATCTAATCCAATATTACAAGTAATACTATTAACACACCCTTATTTAGATAAAAAAATTATTCATGAATTTAGCAAAGATAGTGAAAACCAAATTAGCAAAATAAATATACTTGCAGAAAAATATCAACAACAAAATGTTACTAAATTAGCATACTCACTATCTAATAAATTAAACGAAGCTCTAAGTCACCTTATATCAAACGAAAATTACAAAAAACCTTATCATGTTTTGAGCTATATCAATCAGATAAATAGTATTACACAAGACTCTGAAGAAATTAAACAATTATCTTCTCAATATAATTATAAAGGTGTAATAGGAAATGTAATAGTTGGGTTAACGGGAGTTGGTGCTATAGCTATCGGATTAAAAGCCAGCTATTCTAAAATTAAACACGGCCATGCTGATATTTTTTTTAGGGAAGATTATACAAAGAAATTAAACATTACCCCCCTACGTCATGATTTAACTGTATAAATGGGTCTAATCATTTAATTGTGTAAATTTTGATAGTTAGTTTGTACACTACAACGAACTATAGGAGTTTACATAAATGCGTAAAAAATCAAATAAAGCCATCCAAGAAGCGATAGATGTATTAATTTC
>JAKJJU010000040.1 GCA_021713295.1 Thiotrichales bacterium 19S3-11 | reverse complement strand
GTAACGGTTGATGAATCAGAGCCACCATTACCATCTTCAATGGTATAGTTAACGGTAATATCGCGTGATTCACCGACGGCTAAATCATCAAAATCACTACCTGGATTAAAGACTAATTCATTATTAAGAATTGAAACGGAACCATTATCATCACCAACAATCGTAGCTGAGGCAAGGCTTAAGCTATCGGAGGTATCTAAGTCAGTATCATTGGCTAACGCATCAATAGTCAGATTAACATTCTCTGAAGTCGTTGCCGTATCGGCATTGGCGATCGGCGCATCATTGGTACCGGTAACGGTAATACTTATAGTATGCTCAGAACCATCAGCAGATGTTACAGTGACTGTATCAGTAAGGGTGTCACTATTACCTAACTCTTGAATGGCTGTTTGATTATTATCAGCAGAATATAACCAATTACCATCTTTATCAATTTGGAGATTACCGTAGAGACTTGAAATAGCTTCTGGATCAAAATTTATGTTATCAGAGCCTGGTATAATTATAGTTCCTGAAGTTGTAAGGGGAGAGCTTTCATCTTCAGTAACACTACCGAATGACTCGCTAGAGACTATACTTTCAGTATTAGTATCGGTATCAATAGGTGTTGTTGTACTAAGGTTCTCTTCAGCAATTTCATTGTTAGTATTAGAACTAATACTTAATTGATTAACTTGTGTTCCGTCTATTGTATTTTCTGAAAGATTATCGGTGAAGGCTGATGGTTGTGCAAGCTCTGTGGTTGGATTTAAATTTTGATTACTTTCTATTGGGTTAGGTGCTCGATCTACTTGATTAGATAATTCTACAATTCCAGTATAGGTTAGCGGAGTAGCTGAATTGAGGCTATTAGTATAAATTTGAGGTGTTTCTAATTCAGGTAATACTGCATTAAAATTAGTAACATCTAGTCCAATATCAACTAAGAGAGAGATATCATTATCTGTAAGGCTGAATGACTTTCGGATAAAGTCTCCAACGGTAATATCAGATAACAATGTACCTCTCGCATGTTTAGAAAGTAAACTTTCACTACCTAAATGGGTATTTTCATGTCCTTCATTAGTATTGGAAGACATAGAGGTGAATTTCATATCGAGATATTCTTTACCCTGGATAACATCAGTAACTTTGGCCATAACTATCACCTGAACAATAATATCAACCTTTTATTATAAGTATACAGACTTTCAAAAATTATTGTACTTGGCTTTGTGTTATTCACGGTTGTTAGCAATAGTTAATTGTATTTCAGTTGGTTGTGATTTTTATTTCTGTTATTGCTTGATAAAAATTTATCAGTATTTAAGTGTATATAATATGTAATAATAGAAATTTATTTTTAATATTTTAAATTAATACATTAAACTTTAAACTAACGTAATAATTATGTGTTTTCTGTTCTAATTAATTTCTTGCTTGTTTGTATTAGCATGCTACCTTGTATATTATTTGATTCTAGCTTGTGCTTGATAATATCACCGTCTCGTTTAGTGGTAATACCACCGATAGAAACTGTATAATAGCTTCCTTTTTTCGCGACTGTGGGCTTTAGACCAATTAATAATAACCGTGCTCGCATGCTATTGGCATCATTTAGATTTTTATAAGATGCAACTTGTAGCGCATAAGTATATTGGTATTTTGGCTGAATTTTAGGTGTAGCATCGACTTGAACCGTTTGTTTGGTTAGTGTGTCATAAAAAGTAAATTTAGGCTCTGAAGAGTTAGTATTACTACTAGGTTGAGTAGTACTTTCAATTTTATTAATTTCAGTTGCTGGAGTATTTGATTTTGCATCATCAGGTGTTGACTGAGGTGTGTTGCTCCCTGAGCCTATTGGTATTGTGATAACAGGTGCTGCTTTATTTGGATCTAAACTAGGTGGGTTAAGGAAGCTTGCAGGCTTAGGAAGTGTAATTTCTTTTAATTCCGTTGTTTTCTTATGTGACATCACATAGAACAATAGAAGCAGTAAGATAAGCGTTATGATGCCTAAAAATATAAAAACAGAAACTGAAGTTAGTTGTGATTTTGCTTTCTCAGTGATATTGAATTTAGGTCTGCTTTCTTTAGTTTTATTAATTTTATAATTTGTTTTAGAGGTTGAGGGTCTTTTAGTTTTTAATGCTTTTGATTTATTTGTATTGCGAGATGTTAGGTTTTTGCTAGCTTTGCTTAATTGATTAAATCTTGATTTAACAACCTTTTTTACATTTCCCTGATTTGGCTGCATAGAGACAGCTTCAGCATCTACTTTTTTCAATCTGGTTGCTGTTTTTTGTTTTTTCTGCTTTGTTGCAGACTGCGCCGTTACTGTATGTTTTGCATAATCTCTTATCACCATGGTCCTTTACCGTTTGATTTTCCGTTAGTTAATATTACATTACCTCAGGTGCGTTTATATTTAGTAGAGATAATGTATTGTTTATAACCTCTCTTACGCTATCAATCAAGACCAATCTCGCTTGAGTTAATTCTAAATTATCAACAATAAACTTACATTGATTATAGTACATATGTAATAATTGTGCTAAATCACGTAGATAATTTGTTAAAAGATGTGGTTCAAGCTTTGTTGAAGCCTTTTCGATTAACTCAGGGTATTGCATTAATTTATTGGCTAGATCTGATTCGATATCTGTATCAAGCTGACTTAGGTTATTTAGGCCAATATCTGGTTCATATACCTTCTTTTGTTCACTTAGTTGTCTGAAAACACTACAAATTCTTGCATGAGCATATTGTACATAATAAACTGGGTTTTCATTTGATTTCGATTTAGCAAGATCAAGGTCAAAATCAAGGTGTTGATCAGCTTTTCTCATGATATAAAAATATCTTGCAGCATCTGAGCCAACTTCTTGGCGTAATTGACGTAGTGTTACAAATGAGCCACTACGAGTGGACATTTGGACTTGCTCGCCACCTTGGTATAAAATAGCGAATTGAATCAGTGGAATAGTTACTTTTTCTTTATCAAAACCAAATGCTTCGGCTAAAGCCATAATTCGTGGTATATAACCATGATGATCGGTACCAAAAAGGTAAATAACCTGATCAAAACCACGGTGAAATTTATTAAGCATATAAGCCGCATCTGAAGCAAAATAAGTGCGTTGTCCATTTGCTCTGACTAAAACACGATCTTTGTCATCGTCAAAATTAGTAGATTTAAACCAAATTGCGCCTTCTTTTTCGTACAATAGTCCCTTTTTATCAAGAAAATCAATAGCCTTGTCAATACCTTGATTTTCTTCTAATGATTTTTCAGAAAACCAATTATCATAATAAACACCAAAGTCTTCAAGATCAGCTCGTATATCATTTAAAATCGCATTGAGACTAAATTGATGAATGATCGTGTATTCTGATTTAAGTAGATGTTTTGCATTGCTAATAATGTCGTCAATGTGTTTTTCTTTATCGCCTGTGTTATGTATAGAATCAAAGTCATCATGGACGTTTGCAAATACATCAGAAGAAGTTTTCATAAATCGAGTTTGATATTCAGATCTTAAGTCGTTTGCAATATCTTTAATATACTCACCTTTATAGCCATTCGATGGGAAAGAGATAGCTTCACCTTCAGCCTGAATGTATCTAAGCCAAACACTTGTTGCTAAAATATCCATTTGTCTACCGGCATCATTAACGTAGTATTCAGATTCAACATCATAGCCTGCAAACTTAAGGAGTGATGCTATTGCAGAACCTATTGCTGCACCACGACCATGCCCTACGTGTAATGGTCCAGTTGGGTTGGCTGAAGTAAATTCTATATTAATCTTGATATGCTTAGGTTTACCTTGGCCAAATGCACTTCTTTCAGTGAGTATTTTTTTAACAACTTCAAACTGGGTTGACTGATTTAAGTAAAAATTAATAAAACCAGGGCCTGCAATTTCGACTTTTTTAACCAAGCTAGATTTTGGCAGATACTTAACAATTGCTTCTGCTAGAATTTTCGGTGATTTTTTTGCTTGTTTTGCTAACGTTAATGCCAAGTTGGTTGCTAGATCACCATGTGACTTCTGCTTTGTTGGTGTAATAATAATGTTAATATCCGCAGTATTTGGAATTAAGTCATTCTTTATTAGATCATTAATGCTTTTTTGTAATAATTGGGTTAGTTCTTGTTTCATTTTTAGTACCTGTATTAGCTTATCTAAAATGTAGCCAAATATAAACTTAGTCAAATTCGTATATTGTCTTATATTGTCCTTTAATCTCAATTTAAGTCAATATACAGTGGTGAATAGTCTTAAAAAATTCATATAAATTTCACATATACTGAGAAAAGGGCAGTTTTAAACAGAAGGTTATACAACATATGAGGGCATTTATTGGTATTCCTATAGATAATGAAGCAGCAAAAATAATATATCAACATACGGCGCATTATCAAAAACTCTGTGGTGAGCTGTTTTTAAGACTCTCACAAACCAGTAACTACCATATCACTTTAAGTTTTTTAGGAAACATAAATAGTATACAGCTCATGCGTTTGGAAGATCAGTTTAATCAACTGAGTCAGCATAACCTTCTGGGTTTCAATTTAAAATTAATTTCAATTTGTCCATTTCCAATGACTTTCCCAAAAGTTATAGCAGTGATGCTTCAACCTAATGAAGCTTTAAATCAATTGCGCCAGAGTGTCGTATCAATGGTTAATGTCGCCGGAATTTTTCAGAAAAAAACAAAGTTTATTCCACATTTGACAGTTGCAAGAGTTAACGTGGTTAAAGGCATATCAAAGCCATATTATCCATTATTAGAGCTTCATGAAGAAATTTATATAAACCAAATAAATTTATATGAAAGTCAATTGCTTAAATCAGGTGCAAAGTATATGCCTCGTTTATATTTCCGCTGGTAGTTTATTTATAAACCATTTATATCCATAGGCATTACAATTGCATTACTAACTAAGCATGACGTGTTCTAATTTTGAAAATAATTGTAATATTTATATTAAATAATGTGCAAAATATTGAATTTTGGGTAATAATTATAAATAACAGATATAAAGATAAATAGTAATAGCACTGTAAAGGTAAATAAATGAAGTTAATTTATCAAAATACAGAAATTGGGCATTGGTATGACTTGATTTTAATGGCACAGGAAGATGCATCAATTCAGCTTGAGCATGAATTAGAGGGATATGTTGTGATGATGTTAATGCGCTTTAATCGAACAAGGTCTCTATCTGATGCTGTTTTGGCTTTGGAATACTTAGAAGCATTGGATGAAAAAAATAGTAAAAAACATGATCAGTTGCGTGAAGTGGCGGATAAGTGTTTGATTTATTCAGGTCTTTTTCCAGATAGAACAAAAAGGAAACGAGTGAATGAGCATTATTTCGTTCAGTTGGGGCAGAGTGCTTACCGAATTTTGTGTGATGCACTAAGCCATGGAATGCCATTATTAAGTAGCTTGTACGAGAAGTTATCTTCTGAGTTTATCACCATTGTAGATGTTATCGGCGCTATGCGTTTAAAAAAAGCATTACCACTTTCTAATCCATCATTACAATTAAATGAAAAACAACAAGATGTTTTATTAAACTACTATCCTAAGAATATAAAAAAGTAATATTTGCAATAGCTATGATTTACAGGTGATTTTTATGTTCAATGTAAGCAGCTTATGGGTTTTGCTTGAGTATTTGTTAAGATAGAGACATAATAGGCGCAAGTTAATAACCAATGCAAGATTTTGACCAGCAAAATGCCAGAGAAAAAATATCCTTTATTAGCAAAGATTGAGTCACCTAATGACTTAAAAAAACTTGCGCAGACTCAGTTACCTGAACTTGCTGATGAAATAAGAAACTATTTAGTTGATTCACTTGATATTTGTGGTGGTCATTTTGCATCGAGTTTGGGTGCTTTAGAGTTAACGATTGCGCTACATTATGTTTTTAATACTCCGAGTGATCGTCTTATTTGGGATGTTGGCCATCAAAGTTATATACATAAAGTATTAACAGAAAGAAAAGATAAGCTATCAACCATAAAAAAAGATGGTGGATTGGCACCTTTTCCTAAGCGAGAAGAGAGCCAATATGATACTTTCGGTGTTGGTCATTCATCTACTTCTATAAGTGCTGCTTTGGGTATGTCTGAAGCATTTAGATTAAAACGGTCAATACAAAAATCGGTTGCAGTGATTGGTGATGGTGCTATGACTGCGGGTATGGCATTTGAAGCATTAAATCATGCAGGGGGGTTAAGAAGTAATCTCTTAGTTGTATTGAATGATAATGAAATGAGTATCTCTGAAAATGTTGGAGCATTAACGCATCATTTAACAAAGGTTTTATCTGGCAGTTTTTATCATCAGTTTCGCGAACAAAGTAAAAAAGTGTTAACTAAAATTCCTGGCGTATGGGAGTTTGCAAAACGCTTTGAAGCACAAACAAAAGGAATGTTATTACCTGGTAATTTATTTGAGGCATTAGGGTTTTATTATGTAGGCCCCATTGATGGGCATAATTTAGATGAATTAGTTCCTGCTTTAGAAACATTAAAAGACCATCAAGGTCCTGCATTATTACATGTCATTACAAAAAAAGGTAAAGGCTATGAAAAAGCAGAGGAAGATCCAATTAAATTTCATCATGTCTCCCCAAGCTTTCATTCGGAGCAGACCTCTAAAGATCAAGTGCAAAAATCACCAACATATTCAAATATATTTGGGCGTTGGTTATGTGAAAGGGCTTCAAAAGATAAGGCCTTAGTTGGTATTACGCCAGCGATGAGAGAAGGTTCTGATTTAGTTGCATTTTCAAAGCAGTTTCCTGATCGTTACTTTGATGTTGCAATTGCTGAACAGCACGCTGTCACATTAGCTGCAGGGCTTGCTTGTGAAGGTTTAAAACCCGTTGTTGCAATTTATTCAACTTTCTTACAACGAGCTTATGATCAGTTTATTCATGATGTTAGTATTCAAAATTTGGATGTGCTGTATGCAATTGATCGCGGCGGCCTTGTCGGCGCTGATGGTCCTACTCATGCAGGTAGTTTTGATTTAAGCTTTATGCGCTGTATTCCAAATATGCTTATTATGGCACCTTCTGACGAAAATGAAATGTATCACATGTTAGAATTTGGTTATGCATATAAGGGGCCAGCTGCTGTACGTTATCCAAGGGGAAGTGTTGCTCAAGTCGATATGCAGAGAGAATTAGATATAGAGCTTGGTAAAGCCAAGCTGAGAAGGAAGGGTTCATCTGACTTAGTTATTTTAAGTTTTGGCACTATGCTGAATTTTGCATTAGAAGCTGCTGAAGTGCTTAATGCCACAGTTTATGATATGCGGTTTGTCAAACCTTTAGATGAAGCATTACTTCAAGCACTACCTGAACAATTTGATTATATTATAACAATTGAAGAAAATGCTATTTTGGGTGGAGCAGGCTCAGCAGTAAATGAATATATGATTGCAAATGATTTACATCAAAAAATTAGACTTCGTAATTTAGGGTTACCAGATACCTACTTACCTCATGGAAATCCTGCTAAGTTACTGACATCTGTTGGTTTAAGTGCTGATGGTATTATCGATACGTACCAATTAATGAAATCGCCGCATCTTTCTTTTTCTTAAGTAATAGTCTATTTTTACGCTTTTTACGTTCAAACCGAAATGATAGTAGTGTTGCCGTGATGACAGCAATAGTTACAATTGCAATGATAATTGTTGCTAAGGCATTGATTTCAGGTGTCGGGCCTGTTTTAACGGTAGAATAAATATACATTGGTAATGTTGATTGTTCTGGACTTGCAACAAATTCCGTGATGACTAAATCATCAAGTGATAGGGTAAATGCTAGAAGCCAGGCAGCGATTAAGGAAGGTATAATTTGTGGTAGTGTGATCATAAAAAAGGTTTTAGCAGGCTTTGCACCTAAATCCATAGCTGCCTCTTCAATTGAGCGGTCAATATGGGCAAGGCGTGATTGCATTACAATGGTGACATAAGCAGTACAAAAAGTAACATGTGCTGCAAAAATAGTAAAAAAGCCTCGAATATCAAAATTACCACCAAATACACTAATAATTATATGTTGAAGGCTGACAAACATTAATAGCAATGAAATACCAATTACAACATCTGGCATGACAAGTGGTGTTAAAGTTAAGCCATAAAATATAGACCGACTACGAAATTTATTGAAACGGGTTAAAGTATATGCCGCCATTGTACCTAGAATTAGAGCACCTGTTGCTGCACATATGGCAAGTTTCAAACTTCTTAATGCACTTGAGATGATATCAGCATCTTGAAATAATACTTTGTACCAGACGGTTGAAAAGCCTCCCCAAACTGTAATTAGAGCAGAGTTTGTAAATGAAAAAATTACTAAAACAACTAACGGCAAATAAAGAAATGTAATACCTAGTAGTAAGATAATATTTGAGAACTTAAACTTCTTTAGCATTGTAGTAGTCTCTATCGTTTAGTTGAAAATGACGTTTGTTTTTGTTGAATACGTTGTAAAAAAATAATGGGAAATATAAGCAGGATTAATAAAACAACGGCAAGTGCTGATGCGATACCCCAGTTTTGTGCGGTAAAGAATTCTTGCCAGATAACATTACCAACCATAACCGTATTTAACCCCCCTAAAATTTGAGGAATAATGACTTCACCAACAGCAGGAATAAATACAAGTAAACTTCCAGCTAGTAACCCTGGGATTGATAAAGGCAATATGATTTTAAAAAAAGTTGTTACGGGTCGCGCACCTAAATCAGCAGCAGCATCTTCTAATGTTCGATCCATTTTAATTAACGTAGCATATAGCGGTAGAATAAAAAATGGTAAGTAACCATATAATAATCCTAAATATGCAGAAAAATTATTGTAAATCAGAGGTAAGCTATCAAAGCCAAGCCAATTTAAAAATTGATTAATAATACCGTTATTTTGAAGTACAGTAACCCAAGCATAAGCACGCAATAAAAATGATGTCCAGTAGGGGATAATGATTAACATTAACAAAAGCTTTCTTGTTGTATTATTGGCTCTGACAATTGCCAGTGTCATTGGGTAGCCAATTAGAATGCATAACATAGTTGTAATTAGAGCCATTTTTATTGAGTTTAAAACAGCAATGAAAAAGATATTATGTTCAATCATAAATAAATAGTTACTTAAGTGAAGCATAATATTGATAGTTTGATCTTTGATAACTAATAATGGTGAAATAGGTGGAATGCTATCACTAGGGATTGAAAAGCTAATTCTTAAGACAAATAAAAAAGGAATCATCAAAAAAAGAATAAACCACAAATAAGGTACGAGAATGACAAAGCGTCGTTGCCATTGTTGTAGTGAGCTTTGTAGTTTTGTTTTCACTTGGCTCATGAATACAATACCATAATATTTTCAGGTTCCCACATCAGATAGACTTGATCTTCCCATGTTGGGTTATCTGCATTACGTTCAACATTAAAATCCATTGATTTAATAATACGACCAGTTTCAGTTCTGACATGATAAGTTGATAATCCACCCATATAGGCAATGTTTTCAACCTTGCCGGTTAAGCAATTAATTGGCTGATTTCGACTATACTGTTCGGGTGGTTTTTTTGAGATCATGATTTTTTCTGGGCGTATACCAACCCAAATTTGTTGGCCTGAAACTCCGTCAAGGCCGCGATTAATTTCAAAACTGCACCGAGCCTCGTCAGAATGTACAAAGCTTTTTGTTCGACTGCTTGAAGCAATATACCCCTCAAAAATAGCGCTTGAACCGATAAACTGTGCAACAATACGGCTGTGAGGGAATTCATAAATTTCATTTGGAGGTGCAACTTGTTCAAGATAACCTTCTGACATAATACCAATTCGTGTTGACATGGTCATTGCTTCTTCTTGATCATGCGTGACCATGATAAAGGTACTACCTGTTTGCTCTTGAATATCAACTAGTTCAAATTGCATTTGACCGCGCAAATTTTTATCTAATGCAGATAATGGCTCATCTAATAAAATTAGCTTAGGACGCTTTGCAAGGCAGCGAGCAAGTGCAACCCTTTGACGCTGACCGCCTGATAGCTGGTGTGGTTTACGTTTAGCAAATTTTGTCATTTCAACTAGGTTAAGTGCCTCATTTGTACGCTTTTGAATATCAGAGGATGTTAATTTATCTTGTTTTAATCCAAAAGCAATATTTTGTTGCACACTCATATGCGGGAATAATGCATAGGATTGAAACATCATATTGACTGGGCGGTCATAAGGCGGTACTTTTGTCATGTCAATGCCATCAAGTAAAATTTTTCCTTCTGTTGGCGATTCAAAACCTGCAAGCATACGTAATAAGGTGCTTTTACCAGACCCTGAGCTTCCTAATAGCGAAAAAAATTCTTTTGGATAGATATCAAGTGAAACGTTGTCACATGCAAGATGGCCATCATCAAATCGCTTTACAAGGTTTCGTATACTAACAAGTGGTTTGAGGTTCTTTTGCATTTGGCATCAAATCCCCTTTGTCGATGAAATTATCATTTTTCCATTAAGTGACGGTATTCTAGTAGAAAATAACATTTTATACCAGAAAAAATCAGTCGCTATTGATTAAAATCGATTAAAAATCTCTGATGCTAGCATGGGTGTTTTGCCTAATTTAAACAATTCATCTGCTTTATTTGCATGATCCCAAACAGCCAATTCACTGGCTAGTTGTATGGGATACTTTTGAGCAAGATAACTTGCAACAATGCCGGTTAACATATCACCCATACCCGCTGTTGCCATATAAGGGTTGCCACATGGGCACAGGCTTGCTAACTGTTTTGGGGATTGAATTAATGTACCTTTGCCTTTTAAAATACTTGTTGCATGATAGGTTTTCACAAGTTGATTAACGGCAGAAAAGCGATTAGTTACAATTGATTTACTATCAGAATTTAAAAGCATAGCTGCTTCACCAACATGAGGTGTAATTACTGTATTTTTAAGCTTACTTTTTATAGGTGGTGCTTTTGCTAAATAATGCAAAATACCAGCATCAAAAACTTTTGGCTTCGTTAATTGGGTATTTAAAACAAGTTCAAAAAAATGTTGTGACCAAGTAAGATTAGATGACATACCTGAGCCAATGGCTATTACATCAGCACAATTAAGGTATTCACAGATATCATCATTTTCGTTAATACCTTTAACCATTACTTCGGGAACAAAGCTTAGACTTGCACTAACATGTTCTGGTTTAGTTAGTAATGTAACTTTTCCAGCACCTGATTTTAATGCTGCAAAAGCATTAAGTATACCCGCACCGCCCATACCAGTATCTCCGCCAATAATTAAAACATGGCCAAGCATACCTTTATGACTACTGGATAACCTTTTTTTTCTGCTATTTTCGATATAACTATTAGTTAATAAATTAACTGAGTGATTAACCGAGTAGATATCAATCTTATCAATAGCTAAATCATCAAAGAATAAGTCACCGGTATACAATGAAGCTATCTCACTATAAAGTCCTTGTTTTTTGAATAAAAATTGACAAGTCATATTGGCACTAATTGCCATCTTAATTGGAGCACCTGTATTAGCACATAAACCAGATGGACAATCAGCACTAATAACATAAGCATTTGATTGATTAATCCAGTCAATGGCTTTTTTGAAATTTCCTTGCGGCGCTTTTGAAAGACCAATACCAAAAATTGCATCAATAATAACATCATTTTCAGATAGATTAAGCTGGTTTAATAAGGTTGGAGTAAAGGCTTTGAATGACACTCCTAATGCCTTAGCATGCTTAAGCATCAACATTGATAATGATGAAAGTTTTGTCAATGGTGTAAGATGAATAACCTCAACAGTTGTATTAAATTGCTTTAAAAACGATGCAGCCACAATTCCATCGCCGCCATTATTGCCTGGCCCTATAAAAATAATTACGTTATTTGCATCTTTTGGAATACATTGGAAAAGTGCATGGCCTGCGCGTTGCATTAATAAGGCCATAGTGATTTGATTATTCTGAGCAATTTTTTTTTCAAGTAAATAGACTTCTTCTGTATTGTATAAAGGATCAAGCATAGTAACTGCCAACCATATTTTTAAACTAATTATTCTTTCTGATTTTAAAGGGAAATTATCAGTTCATTCAAGACTAACCAAAGTAACTTTTGCCATAATTTACTTTTTTTTGTATCCATACTGACCTAGTATTAGTTTGAAGATTACTTATTATTAACCAAATTTAAAGGTGAGTGCTAATGGCTGCAGATGTTATTGATTATGAAATTATCGGGCATGATTTGCAAATTGTAGAAGTTGAGCTTGATCCGAATGAATCAGTGCGTGCTGAGGCGGGAACAATGCTGTATATGGATCGTGAGATTGAAATGCAAACAAATACTGGAGGCGGCTTATTTAGAGGCTTTAAGCGAATGCTAACAGGAGCGGGCTTTTTTATTACAAATTTCACAAATACAGGTAACCGTAAGGCAAAAGTTGCATTTTCAGCACCTTTTCCTGGCAAAATTATGCCAATTGATTTAAATCAGCATAATGGTCAACTACTTTGTCAGAAAGATGCTTTTTTATGCGCAGCTGGTGGCATTGAAGTTGACATGGCATTTAATCGAAAGCTTGGTTCAGGATTTTTTGGAAAAGAGGGGTTTATCCTACAAAAATTATCAGGAGATGGCATGTCATTTATCCATGCTGGTGGAACGATTGTTAAAAAGGTTATTACAGAAGGTGACGTATTAAGAGTAGATGCTGGGTGCTTAGTTGGATTTGAAACAAGTATTAATTTTGATATTCAATTTGTTGGTGGCTTTAGAAATGCTTTATTTGGGGGAGAAGGTATCTTTTTTGCACAAATGACAGGTACTGGTGCGGTTTATATTCAGAGTTTACCGATATCAAGATTGGCTGACCGGATGTTAGCATTTGCTAATACTGATTCAAATAGATAATAGTAACTAATTCATTGTACAAGACACCTTCTTTCTTCAGGTTTATTCTCTAAGTTCGTTAATAGAATATTAGGAGGGGAGGAGGGTTGAGTAGGTTTTGTTTGAGATCTAGAAGTTAATGCATTATTATAGCCTGCTTGGTTTGTATAATTACTACCATCACTACTAATAGCAAAATAGGTCGAGTTTGAATTAAGGTAGATGAAGTTACAATCTACATGATTTAAAGATTTAACACGTATATAGAGGGAAAGCCATTGGTTCAAATCCTCAAAAGCTGAATTCAATTTCCAATCACTAGTATTAGAGCCACCGTGTAGTACAATTTCTATATGATCTCCATTTTCAAGTGATGAAAATAATTGTGCTATGGTGCAACAAATATAGTTTTTATCTGATGTGTTTATTCTTTTTGAAATTAGTTCACCAGATAGTAGCTGTTGTCTTTCTTCATGACCTAGCTCGATATATTGTTTTAATTGATTATTTATTTCAATGCTGGGAGTAAATCGATGCTCACTAATTGAATGAAATAGGCTAACTTGTTTAATTTTATCGCCAGAGTAAATTCTTACGCCAATACCTAAGCAGTCACTGATGCAACTTGTTTGAAACAAAATATATGGGGGGTTGTTTGTATCATTAATGGTTGCTGATACGACACCTTGATAATTAGGTACGCCCATACATTCATTTAATTTATTAGTTATAGTTTCCATGGAATAAACTGGCCTTTAAATAAGCATAATTTATATTTTTAGGTCTTATGATTTTATTTAAAATTAAAAGTATTACAATGTGGATTAAATATTTTTTATAATAAATTTATATATAAATAGTTATCTTCTTGCATCTAATAAAATAAAAGCCATTAATGCTGTCTGATTTGTTTTATTGCTCCAAGCATGTTTACTACCCATATCGATTACACAGTCACCTGGCTTTAACTCAGTTTCATTATTATCTAAAATAATGTGTATTTTACCTTGTAAAACAATTCCATAGACAAGAGAGTCGACTTGATGCATTAGAGGATGTTTATCATTTTTTTGCTCATCAGTTAAGGGTGAACTATTTAAATGTAATGTATCTAAGTGATGGTAAAGTGTTTGATCTGGTAGAATTGAGCATAGTCGAAAGACAGAACCATTCGTTTCAGGTAAAAAATCTATGTTGGTATTTTTACCTGATAGATCATGCAAATTAGCTGGTGCTTCTTTAGTAGACCATAAATTGATACTAATACCTTTGTTGTGCTCATCGATTTCAAGATAGTGATCACTAGCACCTAAAAGGTTATCTTCTAATATGTCTGATTGATTGAGGTTATTTTGTCCAAGAATAACCCTTCTAGCTTTAATTTCTGTCATTTCATTTACCTAAATTATTTTTTATCTAAAAAAGGATTGGGTAACAATTGGCAGTTGGCATTTGTTGAAATTAATGTTTTTCCATCTTGCTCAACTGTTGTGCTATAAGTAAGAAAGTTTGGATTAAAATAGGTTTTGATTGTGATTTTTTGATTTTTACTGATATTTACATCTTCTTCAGTATAGATGTATTGTTTATTATCGGCATATTTAGCTGGTTTGTAATTGATTTTTGATAGATCATTTTCAATAAGAATATTTTTAGTAAATGGTTTTTTACTATCATCTTTATGGCTTGTTTCAGTACCTGTACAATTAAATGTATAGGCATATAAGTTGACATAACTAAGAGATAAGCCAATGACTAATAGATTTTTAAAAGATTTCAGTAATAAGTTCATAGAATATGTGTCTGTTTAGTTTTAGTAATCTATAGATTAGTTAGAAGCATTTCATTTGTCAAAACAACAACACGGTATGATTGATAATAGGCATTATAAGTACTTTGATAATAAGACGTCGTATGAGTATTGGCTTAAAAATCATAAATAGGGTTGTTCAATGAAAAATAAGCAAGAAAATATTGCAAGGCCAAAAGGTTATTGGTTTATATTTAGTTTATTTAATTCAAAAAATGTATCAATTCCAAGTTCAATCATATCTTCTGTTAACGCTTTAATCATCTCAGGTGTACCAAAATCTTCTTCCTCTCCTAAGACACTACAAATTGCCCCAGATAAAACCTGATCTTTAAACTGATAGTTTGTATTACCCATTTGTTGGGCATCAGCTAAATTACATAAGGTAAATAACATAGCTGCTTCCATTTCAGAAGCTATTGCGCCCGCATTTTTGATAATATCCATATAATCTGTATTCTGTTGCTTCATTGCACCTTGTTTAAACTCTCTAGCATAGAGTGATGACTTTGTATGAAATACGCCATAATGTATTTTACGTTTATTAATTTTTTTAGCAGCTGCTGAAATAGCATTAATCATTTCAATTGAAGCAATTGCTGGATATTCTTTAGGAACATAGCAACTTGTTGTATGTTCATCTTTTATTGCTGAAGTCGCAACAGCTAGATCACCACCTTGCATGAATTTTGGTTGTAATAAACCACAAGTACCTACTCGGAGAAATTTTTTAGCACCTAATTTTAGCAGTTCGTTAATGATGATATCTGCACTAGATGTACCCATGCCCGTTGAAATACTAGCAACGTCTATGGTGATATTATTTTTTGTTATTGTGCCTAAGTATAAATTATGGCCTCGTGAAGAAGGTCGTATCTCAGCTTTATTATCAAAATAATTAGCAATTGTTTTAGCTCGACTATCTGAGCCCGGGACAAAAACATAGCGCCCAGCATTGTGATTGCCAATGAAGTCGTTATGTTTTGCTGTAATATGTAATGGTATAAAATTTGAATCAATCATTCTGGATTTACCTATATTTACTATTTTTAAATATATCATAAAAAATAAGTATTGATGAAGTTTTTGTTAAAAAATTTATGGTTTCAATGGCTTGAATATATAGTTAGAAGATTTATTGAATATATAGTTATTACAGATAGTTAGTCTGATTAATTTCTTGTTTTATCATCATTATTTTGTTAGATTGATGATTGGTTATTTTTTGTTTGGTCTTTTTATGCAAGTTAAAGTTTGTGTGCTTGGAGCTATTTTAGGTTTAATGTTAATTTTAACTGCGTCAAATGTGGCATATGCTCGTTTTGGTGGAGGACGCAGTTTTGGTCATTTTTCAAGGTCATATACGCATAGTTATCGTTCAGCAAACTTTTCAAGAAATAGTACTAAGGGTCGACGCTATCGTAATTTTAATTCGAGAAGCTCTTATGGAATTATTGGTTTACTTGCAGTTTTAAGCTTAATTTTACATGGCTCTTCTTCTTATGTTTTTTTATTGATTGTATTAACTGCAATTATTGCTGGGATTGCCTATCTTAAATATAAATCTAAAAATAATATATATAAACGGCAATTACCAGAAACTGTTTTACCAGATGGGAGCGGGATTTATGAGCTTGAAGAGATAGCTTATAAATTGTTTATGGAGTTACAACAATTAACCAATCAAAAATCTAGAGTATTAATAAAAAATTATTTAACCGAATCACTGTTTAATGAAATGAAAGCTGAAATTGAACAAAATAATTCGACAGCTGAGTTTAAAAACTTACAGTGGCGATATCTTGGTTCTCAGCAGAGCAACAGTAAATTTTATGCATCCGTTGCTTTTAAAGGATTAGTAAAAGAAAATGATGCAAACTGGGTTTATTTTAATGAGATTTGGTGTTTTTTAAATGTCTCTGCTGATAAATGGTTACTTGCAGGTATTAAGCAGGTTAATTAGCTATTAATCTTGCCAGCTATCATTAACGGGATGTTGATTTTGCCATTGACCAGTGTGATAAAAATGCTCAAGCTGTTGATAATACGGCTTAATATCTAGTTGTTCTTGTTTAAGCCAGTCATCATTATAGTAGGTATTTTCATATAATGTGCCGGCATCACAGCAAAGTGTAACGATTGAACCGGGTGTTTGTTGTACTTTCATTTCATTAGCTAATAAAAATGCACCATAAATATTAGTTCCTGTTGAGCCGCCGACTTTTAAACCAGTTAGCTCCTTAAGAAAATGTAAACTGGCAATACTAGCTGCATCTGTAACTTTTAGCATTCGACTAATGCAGGAATCATTAAATGAGCTTGCTACTTCTCGTCTGCCAATGCCTTCAATTCTAGAAGTTCTCTCTATTGATATGGTTTGTGTTTTATCGATGTAATAGTCGTAATATGCTGAAAACTCAGGATCAACAACACACAGTTTAGTATTTAAATTATTTTTTAAAATACATTCTGTGAAAGCTTGGATAGTACAGCCTGTACCTGTGCCACAAATAAACCAAGTTGGAGTGGGGTTAGACTCAAATTTCATTTGCTCTAAAATAGATTGCCCTACATTATCTGAATAAGAAATTCCAAATACTTTTTTGGCTGATTCAAACTGATTAATAAAGTAGCCATTCATATCATTAGCAAGTGATTTTGCAACTTCAACATCACTTTGGTGATTATCGATAAGGTGACATTGACCACCTAATTTTTGTATGCGATTGATTTTTTGTTGAGAAGTTGTTTTAACCATAACGGCAATATAAGGTAAATTTAATAGTTGAGCGTAATATGCTTCAGAGATTGCTGTATTGCCCGAAGATGCCTCAATAATAGTTGATTGTTCGTTAATTTCTCCCTGCAATAGGGCTCTGATAAATAATGAACGAGCAAGGCGGTGCTTTAAGCTTCCGGTTTTATGGTTGGATTCATTTTTTAAGTAGATTGTAATTTCTGGAGAGGCTGGGAGTTTAATTTTAAGTAAATTAGTTTCAGCACTTCTTTGGGCATCGGCTTGTAGTGTTTTAATTGCATTTTTTATCCAGTTAATGTGACTTTTCATTTGTTGAATACCCATTAAGTTTCTAGCTCTATTTTCTATTATAGCATTTCAACTTTTAATACAAATTTATCTAGTCCATTATATTTATCCCAACTAGCTTGTTGAATCTGACTTTACTATAGTTAATAACATAAGAAGAAGGAGTGAATGTGACATTAGCACATAAAGTTTGGTTAGGTGTATTATTTGGGGTAATAGCAGGTCTATTATTTGGACCATACTGCGGAGATTTAAGTATCATGGGTAAAATATATATATATTATTACTAGAAATGGCGGCGTACCCTTATATAATTGCATCGATTATCAATGGACTAGGCAGACTAACACCAGCTTTTGCTTTTCGATTATTGTCAAAATCATGGTTGGTATTTTTACTTATAATATGTTTAAGTGGTTTTGTTATCGTCATAACCGCCACGGTGATTCCTATCAGTATTTCAAACATTAATAGTGAAGCAAACTTGGCTAATTGGTTAGGATTATTTATACCAAGTAATTTATTTAAAGCATTATCTAACAATAATTTACCCGCAGTTATCTTTTTTTGTGTTATTTTTGCAGTCCTTCTTCAACCAATACAGTCGAAAAAACATTTACTAATTTTCTTTGAAGTTATTTCAAAGGTCTGTTTAAGCTTTTGGCAAAAATTAATTAAGTTTTCACCAATAGCTATTTTTGTATTATTGGCAAGTACCATTGGTACCATTGATTTTACAGACTTTATGAAAATTGGTGAATTAATTGGTTTGTATCTTTTTGTAACCATAATACTTATTTTTTGGATTTATCCAGTGCTTATTATGGTTGTTACGTCATTAAGCTATCGTGAAATATTTAAAATTGCAGGTCCAGGGTTAATTATTGCAGCCGCAACAACACTTAGCATTGCTGCATTACCGTTACTGGCCAAAGAAATAAGGCTTTGGTTATCTCATATAAGAGAAAGGACAACGCACCGTAGAGAAGAAGAAAAAGAGGTAACAGAGACATTACTTTATGTAATTTACCCGTTTGCTCAGATCGGTAATTATATGGTTTATATCTTTGTGATTTTTATTTCATATTATTTCTTAGAGCAAATTTATAGTATTAAATATTATTTTCTTCCCGTTACAAGTTATTTAGCATCAATCGGTTCACCTAGTGCAATTGCTAATGCACTAGAATTTCTCCTTAATTGGCTTTCTTTAAATCAGGAAGGCTTAAATATTTATTTTAGTATTATGCCAATACTGCGTTATTCACAAGTTCTTGTGTCAGTTATGGCTATGTTTAGTTTAGGTTTATTGTCTAGTTATTTATATTTTTATAAGCCTAAACTAAGATGGAAGTTATTGTTAAGTAACTTAGTTTTATTAATAATTTTGTCTATAAGTTTTTTTCACTACAGTAAGATAATTTTTCCTTCTGAAAACATAACAGCTTTTTAAGATATCAAAAGTTGCAAATTGATCCATCCATTAAGAAGGGAGTTGAAGTGACATATAGCAACCAAAATAAATTAGAAACAAAGGAAATCACATCCAAATTAAACCTTTTACAAAAAATAAAAGAACGAGGTACATTAAAGGTTGGTTATAACTCACAGATGGAGCCATTTTATTATTTTAACCAATATCATCAATTGGTCGGTTTTGAGGTAACACTCGTTTATAGTTTAGCCCAATCATTGGATGTAGGCATTGATTGGGTTCCATTTAAATTTAATGACCTAATCAGTGGTTTAAATGAGAATCAATTTGACATAGCTATTGGTGGTATTTTTGTTAGTAATGAGTTATTGTTAAAAGCAAATGTTGCACATCCCTATTATCAGAGTAAGATTGCTTTAATTGTTAGAAAAGAGCAAGAGCAGCAATATTCATCAGTTAAATCAATTCGTAACTTGAAGTCGTTAAATATTGTTGTAATTAATGATCCAGCTTTAATTAATATCGTAAAACATAGCTTTCCTAAGGCTAAGCTAACCATTGTTGAAAAGTATGATAAGTTAGCATTTAAAAAACTTAATAACAAAGAATTTGATGCTTTGGTTTGGAGTGAAGTTCAAGCAAGAATATGGTCATATGGACATCCGGGGTATACGTATATTACGCCAGATGGCTTTAATCAAACCTTACTATTTTCATTAGTGTTGCCTGAAAATCAAAATCATTTACTGAAATATATTAACTTTTGGTTAAGTATGCAAAGTGATTCTGGGATGTTTAAAAGAGAAATATTGCATTGGATTTATGGGCATCCTCACACAGAGGATCAATATAGATGGAATTTAATTGATGAATTATTTAGTAAATAGCGAATGATCTGTAAGTGATTTGGGGTTAGTTTTAGTAGTATTTGGAGAATAAAATAAACTATTGGGAGTGTGCACTAAATTAGTGTTAACTTCTGATTTTTTACTTTCAATCATACTAATAGCATTATTTAATGTTGAAGTTTCACCAAAATCTTGACCGAATGCATTTGCAACGACACCCGTTTTTTGACAAATAAATCGTAAAGGGTGTGCTTCATTTTCTATTGTTGAGTAAATAAAGCTGTGTAAATGATTAAGATCAGTTTTATTTAAATGACTATCACTAAGGTATGTCTTTAATTTACTTAAAAATAAAGCTTTTTTATCGTCAATAGAGCTAGCTGGGTTATTATAGAGTTCAGGATTACTTAAGGTATCAAAGGATTGTATTTCTGCTTTTCTGATACCAATTAAGCGTAATGCAGTTTGATAGGGTTTGGCATCACTGGTATAAGTTGAACCACCAATAAATTGCTTTTCTTCGCAAAGGAATCGAAATGGATGATCTATATTCTCAAATGCGTTTTTTATTTCACTATCAATTAATTCAATAGACTTAGCTGAGGTTGTCATTGACAATAGCTCTGTTAAATTATTGGTGAATAAAAAAACTCTATCGGCATGCGAAAGATTATTATTGCTATTTGCATCTAATTTTAGTTCAGCCAAGATCTTGAAAACCTTAGTTTCATTGATATCATTTTCATAACTTACCTTTTTTTCTGCATTTTCAAGTAGCTCTAGTATTGTTTTAATAGAATTGTATTTTTGAAAAATACCTATTTCATCGTTAATTATATAGTGCTTAATGTCATTAATTTCATCTTTGGATAAAGATTCTGAAACTAAAAGATTCATAATGCTATTATTTACAGGCGCTTCATCTTGAATCGTTAAAGATGCATTATAAATTTGATCTAAATATCTGGCATTTTCTTGATATTGTTTTACGTTAGCATCAATTTCAGCGGGTATAGCGGTGGCATCTTTATCAATAAGTTTTGCTTCTTTAAAAAACAATAACTTTACATTATCAGATAATTGGCCACTAGTTTCTTGGTAATTATCTTCATAAAAATTAAGTATTCTTGCAGCAAAATATTGTTGTTGTTTTGCTAATAATGGATCGTTATTTATATTAGTTAATGTAGTATTTAGAAGGCTTTTTTGTAAGCTATCAAAGTAGTCATAATCATCCAGTTTTTTTTGGCTATAAAATTGTTGATAAAAACCTCTGGTATCATCAAAAATAGCGTGTAAATGATGCATTTGAACTTTATTTCGTTCGTTTAATCTTAAGTATTCAGCTTCAGTAAATGAGTTTCGATTTGTTTCCCATGGAAAATTAATCCGTTTTTCAAATATATATTTTTTATCAGCAATTTTTAAATTTTCACTATTTATTTTAACACCGAAAATAGGAACACTACGGCCTTGACCATAGTAACTTTGACCAAATGTTCTACCTGTGGGGGCATTACCATGATTAATATTTGGTACAACCCAGTGATTAACATTACCTATGGAGTATGAATTTGAATTTGGCATAAATATAGCAACCCTTTAACTGATGTTTAATTATTATTCAATCAGGTAATAATATGCTTTAATACCGCTATTTCGCGGTAAAAGTAATTTTTTAATAGGATATTGCATATTCATTTATAATGTTGTTTTAGTTACAATCGTGCGAATATAGAAAGTAAAATAAGCATCTAATCTCTAATGCCATGACTCATTTGCTTTCATCACTAGCTGTATGGACTATTAGCCCGATTAAAATTTCGGCCCAGAAGTAGGTGAAATGATCTCAATTTCATCTAAAGAATTTACATCGCCATTAATACTGTGCTTATTACTAATAGTCTCCGTACAAAATACCGTGTTAGGCTGAGTTTGAACAGGCTGAGTTGCGTTATAGCTAACTCAGTATAATATGGTCTTATTTAAACAGTTCATCAATTGTATAGCTAACTCAGTATAATATGGTCTTATTTAAACAGTTCATCAATTGTACATTGTAACCTTCTTCTTAGTTTTTTCTTTTTTGCCCACTGTCTTTCAATAGAATTTAAATCAGGTGAGTATGGCGGTAGGTATTCAATAACATGGCCAGATTGCTCTATCAGAAGCTGTGTATC
>JAKJJU010000004.1 GCA_021713295.1 Thiotrichales bacterium 19S3-11 | reverse complement strand
TTTACATCAGAAAGTGCTTTGGTTAAACTCATATACTGTGCTTACCAACAAATTAAGAAAAAATGGACTATGCCACTAACAAATTGGGCAATGACCGTTTCACAGCTCGATATTTACTTCCCTGGAAGGTTAAATTTAGAGATTTAGGGTGACACAGTTGGGTGAACAGTCTCAATTCACTGCCCCCAGATTTGGGGTGAGTAACTCAGACTTAATGTAATGCTTCCTCCAATGGAGTAAACCTAATTAAGATTATATGCCGCACGCCACTGGCGTGTGACCTATTTTTAATGGGCTCAAATTTGAGCCCACCTATTTAACAGTTAAATCTATAAATCACCTAGTCCTAGCCCTGCAAACTCAAAATGCAACACAGAAAGTTTTATTTGCGCGTAATCAACCCGATAAGTTTATAACTCTAGGAAGTACCTTCACCCCCGTAAATGTTCCATCTGTACCAAGAATGTTCCAAAATTTTAATAAAGAAACCTATATATAATAAGGCTTACAGTATCTTTTGGAACATGGAACATTTGGAACATGCGGTTTTTATCAATTTTGTATTTTTTATTATTAGTTTGATTTCTTTTCTAAAGACTGTTTTAAAATTAAGGCTCTTTCAGCTTCACTATTAGCATTAATAAGTTGTTGAGCAGTAGAATCCAGCTTATTGTTTGGTATGAAATAATTAACATTATCACTTGATAATTCAGCATTAACTTCACTTTTCAAGAAAGTTTTAACAGCCGATAAACTTGCATCCTTGGAAAATAAATTTGATCTACTTTTAAGAGCATTATTCACAATCTGATTCCTAATTAATTTATCCAACGTATTTATCATACTTTTTATTTCCTCATTACTCTCTTGGATCTCATTGCTTTGACTATTTATTTCTGTACTTAAACTAGCTATTTTCTCAATTTGTTTATTCATTGAGTTATTTAAATTATTAATACTCTTTCCTTGATCTTTTATTTCATCACTTTTAGATTCAATACGATTTGTTATAGGTTCAATTACTGTTACTAGATCAATTATCTTTTTTGTCTGAGTATTAATATTTTTAGTCTGATTTTGTATCAAATCCACTTGGTTAGATATTTTATCCAATAAATCTTTTCCAACATAAAGAGTTACAACAGCTATTAATATAGTTCCAATACCAGTTAAAGAGGGCCCTTTTTCCTTTAGACAATAGCATAAAGCTCCAAATTTTTTCATGAATATTCATGTCCTTATTACTACAGTTAAAGTAAATTAATTGTAGTATAAAATGGTATAACCTACACCTATGCTAAAACAACGCCCTAGTGATAGTGCTATATAGAATGCTCTCTTTACTCAAATAAAATTACTTTTACTCTGTATGTGCTCTCTACAGAGCAACTATAATATTTTATTGTTGTTTTCTTCCTCAACTTTTCTAGCTAGGTTTTCAAAAAATGAGTAAAATTTAGTTTTTTATATTCACCCTCAGTATGTGTTCCATCTGTACCAAGAATGTTCCACAAGTTTAACAAAGAGAGTCATATATAATAAAGCTTACAGCGCTTTTTGGAACATGGAACATTTGGAACATACTTTTTTTATCAACTTTGTATTTTTTAAGTTTTTCTAAGCAGACAACAAGAAAAATATAATCTATATTTTATATTATAATGATATTTTATAGAATAATTTATCTTAATTTGTTTAAAAAAATTAAAACTAGAAAAATATACAAATTTTAAAATCAATAAGGTATTTTTATGGTTAATATTGAAATTAAAAATTGTAACAACATTGATTCAGCAACTATTAAGTTATGTGAAAATAAGTTAAATATTAAATTTGCTCCAAATGGAACAGGAAAAAGTACAATTGCAAAAGCAATTATTTATGAATTATTAGAAGACTATAATATAGATAGGCTCTTGCCATTTAAGCTACAAGAATCAAATCCAAATGTGATAAAACCAGAAATTATCGGATTAGATAATATCCAAAGTGTTATGTGCTTCGATGAAGAATATGTAAATCAATATACTTTTAAAGAGGATGAGTTAGTTAATAATAGTTTTGAAATTTTCATTAAAACCAAAGATTATAAAGAAAATGAGGCGCAAATCATTGAGTTAGTTTCAGATATAAAGCAACTTTTTAAAAATAATAAAAATTTAGAAAGCTTGATTACTAATTTTGAAAAATTGGCTGGAGCATTTAAAACTACACAATCTGGACTATCAAAAGCATCTTCCATTGTAAAAGCATTAGGCAATGGAAATCTACTACAACATATTCCTATAGGTTTAGAGGATTATAGAACTTTTATTAATAGCCCATACACTGTTGAGTGGATAGCTTGGCAAACAACAGGTTATGAATATATTGAACAGTCTGATATTTGCCCTTTTTGCACATCAAATGTTCAAGGGAACAAACAGAAGATTAAAAAGGTTGGTGAAAAGTATGACAAAAATACTATTAATCATTTGAAAAATTTTATTGATACCATTGATATGCTCAGTGGTTATTTTTCTGATGAAGCAAAGTCTAAGATTGAAGAAATAAAAAATTTAAACAATAATCTGGAAGCCATACATGAAAGTTTTATTATTAGTCTTAAAAGTCAAATAGATGATTTTCTTGAAAAGCTGAAAGGCTTACGTAATCTATCAATGTTTACTTTTGAAACTGATAATGAGATAGCTAGTGAATTAGAAAGTTATAAGATTACTTTTACATTTTACCCAGATATTAATTCTCAAAAAATGCAAGAAGAAATTAAACCTATAAATTCTTCTATTAATACAAAAATGAAGCAAGTAGGAGAGCTTCAAAAAGTTATTAATCAGCAAAAAATAGAAATAAATAGAGTTGTTGAAAAACATCAAACTGAAATAAATAATTTTCTAATTAACGCAGGATACAACTATAACGTAAAAATTGAAGGAGAAGGTGAGCAAGCTCAGTTAAAGCTGTATCATTTGCATTATAATCAGCCTATTAATGGAGGGCATCAACACCTTAGCTTTGGTGAAAAAAATGCATTTGCCTTAGTTCTATTTATGTATGAATGTCTATCTAAAAACCCAGACTTAATTATTCTTGATGACCCAATCTCCTCATTTGATAAAAATAAAAAATATGCAATTTTAGATATGTTATTCAAAAATGATAACGATAATTCATGCTTGAAAAATAAAACTACTCTAATGCTAACGCATGACATGGAACCAATTATTGATACAATTAAGGTATTACCCAGCTTAAAGGCTAAAGTGGCTTTCTTGAATTTGTCAAATGGTATAATAAACGAAGTAACTGTAAAAAGTGATGACATAGTGACATTCTCTAAGATATGTAATAATGTACTTCAATCTGAAAATATAGATGAAATTATTAAATTAATTCACCTACGTCGTGAGTATGAAGTAACTGATAATAAGCAAAGTAATGCTTATGAAGTAATTTCAAATGCACTCAAAGGAAGAGCCGAAGCACTTGATTATAGAAAATCAAAAGATAAAAATAATAACTATCCTAAAATGGAAGCTACTGATTTTAATTCAGGATGTAACGATATAAATAAGAAACTATCTAGAACATTTTCATATACTGATATAGTAAAAAAAGTTTCCGATATTGAAAAATTAAAATCTTTATATAACCAATCAAATAACAGATATAATAAACTACAAATATTTAGGTTAATTAATCAAGATAATGCAAGCAATTCCATCGTAAATAATTTTATTACTAAGACATATCATATTGAAAATGAATTTATTTGCCAACTTGACCCATCTAAATTTGATCTAATTCCAGAATATATAATTAAGGAATGCGATAAAATTTTAAACAAATAATATCTTAGCTCTAAACGTAAAATAAAAATGCAAAGTTGATCAAAAAAGCATGTTCCATTTGTTCCAATGTTCCAAAGTAACTACACCCCTTATTTTACAAAGCTTTCATGTTTAATTTAGTGGAACAAAACTAATATTTAGCTATGTTCCAATTGTTCCAAAGATGGTCATTTAATAACCACATTACAGGTTCGTACTTTATGCCCATCAAAACGCTCTGAACCAAAGTCATTTGCTAAAATAGCCTTACTTCTTAGATAGCGATTAACAGTTATAAGATTAAACCCCTTAAATATTTCATCTTTCCAAACTTGATTATGCACCATATATACATTTTCGCTAGGTTTGTAATAACCAGCTCTGTTCGCTGGCGTTGATGAGTTCTGAACTTTAAGTTGAAAGCGGTGACTATTTGTATCCATAAAATCATATAGCCTTGTAAGTATTTCTTGCTCTTCTAATGATTCTCTACCAAATTGATCAGCCCACCGCATTGCATGTTTCAGTATTTCGGCATTAGCATGACATACGCCTGCATTACCTTTATCTTTACTAAATGACCAACCTGTTATTTGCATCATCGTTGCAATTTGCCCTGCTGCTGCAATCAATGCAAAAAAGTTCAATACACGTTGCACTTGATTTGGTACTGGCTTTTCATACTTTTCTTTAAATTCTGCAATGAAATCATCCATAAATTCTGTTACTTCAGACTTCCAATAATCAAGATCATTGGTTAATTCAGTCAAAAATGCATCAATGGCAATACCATAATACTTTCTTGAGGATTCTTTTAAATGATTTGATAGATCACCCCCAGATTGAAAGCCATGTAGGTTATCAAATACGCCATATTTCTGATTGATATTGATATCTATAAAGCGCATCTGTGCACCTGCTGGTACTCGCTTACCTGACTCTTTTATTTTCTCAACAATCGATAACTCACCTGTTGAAAAATAGGCAAGCCTAAAGGTTTCAATTTTTTTAGAATTACCTTTACGATTCGCTCTAGCTTTACCACTACCATTACCCAACATATAAGCTATCTGATCAACCTCATGCCCATTAACTTGGGCAATCTCATCTAAAATTAATAGGCCATCATTATGTTTCACAGCCATAGCCTCTAGGCCATTCGTTGTTACTCGCCAACGCTTGATGAAATCCTGATCACCCCAGATACTAGCTAATACGGATGCTAACGTTGTTTTACCTGTTGATGATGAACCATATAAGTGTAAGCCAAAATTATCCATGCCCATCCGGTTTAATAATGGCCCAACAAAACCAAACGATATTGCTAAAATCATTAATGGATTATCAATCGCATAACGACTCACCTCTTTTTGCCAATTTTCTAAATCACCTTTAATTGAAGATGATTTCAACGTAGTAGCTGCACTTTGGCTAAATACATAAGGTAATTCTTTTGGTTGGTTGTATACCTTATCAGCTAAGACATAGCTTTGATTATACCAACCTGTTTTATACACCGAAGTTAAACACTGGCGAGGCTGAATGTGATTTAAAAAACGCTTTAAGTAACGTTTCGCATCAGGGCTATCAGATATGTTTAGGCCACCATCACGTAACTCTTGCTCAATTGGCTCAAAGCCTCTAGCAGCTAATAACTTTGATGGCATCGACCAAGCATGCTTTTGATGATACTTATCATACCAATTTAAGCGCATACCATAACCTTGATTATCATGATCTTTAATATCCGCTGTGACTTTTAATTCATCCGCTAAATACAATGGGGTTTCATCCGATTCATCTTGGTAATAAAGACGACCTTTAGCATAGAAATAACCTTTCGGTATGATCGTTGTCGCACCGATAATTTGCTCTCTGACTACCGATAAACCTTCTAATAAGTGCAGATCATTAAAGTCAGTTGGTTTGGATACAGTTGATTTAAATTCTGGTATAATAAGACTTACGTTTGCTTTTGATTGAGCGGCTTTTTTCGCTTGCTCAATCCCTGTATTTTTACTGCTTTTATATTGATCGTTATCACAGGCAATGATAATTTTATTCTCAGGATAAAGCCCACTTAAACTATCGACTACTGGCTTTAAATTACCTGCGTCAACCCCCATAATCGTATATAACCCAGTTGCCTGATAAATACTCGATGCCGTTGCAAAGCCTTCACTGACAATAATGGGCTTATCCTTTTGATAGTTACCAATGGGATAAAAACAACCTGACTTTTTAGCACCACGCATTAAACATTTATCAGGTTGAGCGTTTTTTTTACTCGGTAAAATACTCAATAGACTCAGCATACTGCCTTTAATATTAAACAAAGGAATAATTAAATGCCCTTTTTTACCAAAGCCACAAGCAAATGCATTAACATCCTCATTTAGGATTTTTACACCATGAGTTAATGCGCCCTTTTTCTTTAAATATGGATAATCATTGGATGCACCCTTTGCAGATTGATAAATTTTCTCAGCAATAATCGCCATTTTCTGATATTGAATTTCTTTATCGCCTAGATGCGTATTCACTTTAGTTATAACCTCGCTTACTTTTTCTGTTTTTTTATTTACCTCATCACACCAACCGTTTTCTTTTGCTCGATAATACAAAGTAGCAATATTGACCTTGCCGTTTGCATCAATACTCTGCCATGCATTATAAGTATCTTTTTGATGATACTTGTCACTTGAGCGACTCCACTGTTCAAATAGTGAAAAACCGACCTCACTATCAATTTCAGATTTGATCGCCATGGCAATTTCAACCCACTCACAGCGTGAACAATCCGCTGATAAATAGTTTAAAGCACTTGCTATCTTTTCAATTTGATTCATCTTAATCACCCCCGATCAGCTATTGATTACTATAAACTGAGTCGTTTTTCGTTCTTTTGGAATGCTCATCTCTGGCATGAATACGATTTTCAAGCCACTGATTAATTTCATCTTGAACCCAACCACTTGAACGTTCACCAAGTTTGATTTGCCTTGGGAATTCACCTTGATGAATCAAACGATAAATCGTTGCACGTGATAGACTCGTTACGGATATAACTTGTGGTAATCTTAAGATACTATTTTTCATGATACTTCTTTCCTTCTAGTTATTTGTTATGAGCTTTTATTGGCTCAAATAACATATTAAAAGAAAAAAGTGGTTATGTTTGGGCAAGGTAATGGAGGGGAATTGACCCAAAAATCGGCAATAGGATACGATAGAATTTTTAGCTCTGTTTTTGTTTTAAATCGACCACATTTGTGCCAAATTTTAGCTCATCAAGATAATCTGACCAAATTTGCATCATACGCCTTCTTTCAGATAAATACTCAGCATGATTATAAGCTGCCTTGATTTTATTACGCTCAGCATGAGCTAATTGCCTTTCAATTGCATCAGAATGCCAACCAAAATCAGAAGCCATCTCATGTAAGCGTGTCGATGCCATATGCCTAAAGCCATGAGTTGTCACTTCTTCTGCTGAATAACCCATGCGTCTTAAAGCAACGCGTAAGCTTTCACTGTTCATTGGTTTATCATAATTGCTTGGGCTTGGGAAAATATAACGACTGGTATTGGTATAAAGCTGTAATCCATTTAATATCTTAATTGCTTGATGTGATAATGGCACAATATGCTTTTGCTTCATCTTCATACGATGTTCAGCAATATGCCACTCACACGTATCAAAATTAACTTCTTGCCATTGAGCCTGTGCTAACTCTGTTGGTCTTACAAAAACAAGTGGCGCTAACATTAAAGCACATTTAATAATAAAGTGACCATGATACTGATCAATATCTCTTAATAGTTTTGCTATATCATCAGGGTGAGATAAAAAAGCATAGGGGGTGGATTTCGCCGTTTTTAATGCATCACCGATATCGCGTGTGGGGTCACGCTCACACTTCCCTAAAGCGACTGCATAACGAAATACTTGACCACAGGTTTGCTTAATCTTCTTTGTTGCTTCAACCTTACCCTTAGCTTCTAGTTTCTTTAATATAGTGAGCATTTCAGTTGGCAAAATATCATTGATATGTTTATTTTTAACAAAGGGAAAAATATTACGTTTTAATGAGCTTAAGACAACATCTGCATATTTTTGAGACCATTGATCTTTTTTCATTTCATGCCATTCTAGTGCAATCGTTTCAAATAAGTTCTCACCTTTAACTTCAGCTTTAATCTCTTTTCTTAGATCGGCTGGATTGATGCCATCTCTTAATACTTTACGATAATCATCTCGTTTAAGGCGAGCCTCTTTTAATGACACATCAGGATAAACACCTAAAGATAACGTCTGCTCTTTATCTTGAAAGCGATATTTAAATCGCCACCAACGAGCACCATTTTTTTTAACGATCATATACAAACCTAAAGCATCAAAGGCTTTATAGTCCTTATCTTTTGGCTTCAAAGCTAGTATTTTAGCGCTATTTAAAGGCATGGCGGGGTAACTCCTAAATTAATCTGGGGTAACTTTTCAATTCATTTTATAGTGAATTATAACAGCTACCCCGTAAATTACCCCACTTTATAAAAAGTGGCTATAAGATCATTAAAAACGTCATAAGACGTAAAACCAACGATAAATCAAGGGTTTGAGGTAGTTTTTGGGATTTTATGAGATGTAAAAATACGCCTTTATGGCGGAGAGAGAGGGATTCGAACCCTCGATGGAAGTTTTATTTCCATACTCCCTTAGCAGGGGAGCGCCTTCAGCCTCTCGGCCATCTCTCCAATGTATACTTAAGATTTAACTTTTGACTACTTAAATCGAACAAAGATAGATTCTACACAGCAATAAGCGATTGTCAACCCAATTTGTTTAAACAAATACTACTTTTCTTCTTCAGGATCAACATCCTGTTCATTTTGTATACGAATATAAATTTCTTCACGATGGACCGATACATCCTTAGGCGCATTAATACCCAAGCGTACTTGATTACCTTTAATACCAAGCACCGTTACGGTGACTTCATCACCAATCATGACAGTTTCGCCAACACGGCGAGTTAAAATAAGCATATTTAGATACTCCCTAATTTTTTAACTTTATATTTCTTCCAAACTTTTATAGAAACTTTAATTGCTTTATAACAATTTTTCATCCTAAGTATAGCGGATTTTAACACAGCTTCATTTAGACGTGTTACTTTTTAGTCTATTTAAATCTATTTGTAAATATTTATTTTCGACCAATTTTAATAAACTTCGTTTATCATGTAACAAAAATGTAACAATTATGACCTATAATAGCAACGTTAACAATATTTGAAAGGTCATTTTATAATGAGTAGTGACTCAGATTCACAGATTAACGGCTCATCTTTAGATAATACAAGATTGAGTCGACACCACTTGAAAATTTGGTTTTTATCTGCCATGGGCGTTTTTATGGATGGCTTTGATTTATTCATTATCGCCGTAGCCTTACCTTTAATTCAACACCAATGGCAAATCGGCGCTGCCGAAGCTGGTTTAATTGCGGCAGCAGCACCAATTGGGGCAATTTTTGGTGCTGGCATTTTTGGCCGATTCACGGATAAAATGGGTCGCCGTACAATGCTTATCCTTAGCGTGATGTTTTTTGTTATTTTTACCTCACTGTCTGCCTTTGCATGGAATCCCCTAAGTTTAATGGCATTTCGTTTTTTACTTGGTCTTGGGATTGGTGCTGACTATCCAACTGGCTCAACCTATGTCTCTGAAACTATGCCTTCGCATATGCGTGGCAAGATGATGGTAGCAAGCTTTAGTTTTCAAGCTATTGGTGCATTAATTGGAGCAGCCTTAGGACTCATTATACTACAGAGCGATCCATCACTTGATGCTTGGAGATGGATGCTAGGCGCAGGTGTTATTCCTGCCATTTTAGTTTTATGGCTAAGAATGAGTTTACCAGAGAGCCCCCGCTGGCTGATCGCTAAAGGAAAACTTGATAAGGCTAAAAAAGTTGCTGCTGAGTTAACTGGAAATGCCAATATCAATTTTGAGCCTCAAACAGAACAGCAGAAAGTTTCTTATCGCGACTTATTTAAGAAAGATCTATTACGTAAAACCACACTTGCATCTGTTCCTTGGTTTTTAATGGATATCTCTCTTTATGGTGTTGGTCTATTTACCCCTGTTATCCTAGCGCAAATGATTACGACAAATGGCCATGACTTTATTGCAAAAGGCATAGCAGCAGCAGAAGGCTCTATCTATACCTATTTATTCTTTGTCATCGGCTGTGTCATATGCTTTTTCTTGATCGAGCGCTGGGGAAGAATTCGCCTGCAAAAGTTAGGCTTTATTGGCATGACAATTGGCTTATGTGTTCTGGGCGCTAGTACGTATGTTTCTGATAGCGCTATGCTTGTCCTGAGCTTTGGAGGCCATAGCATTGTCCTTGGTAGTCTACAAATTATTCTACTATTTGGTGGATTTATTTTATTTTACTTTACGATTAATATGGGACCAAACCCAACAACATACCTTCTCGCATCTGAGGTTTTTCCAACACATGTAAGGGCAACTGGTCATGGATTTTCTTCATGCATGGGGAAAGTAGGGGCAGCTGTAGGTATCTTTTTCCTACCTATTATGAAAGATAGCTTAGGTCTTGGCTATACTATGTTTATCATTGCAATTAGTGCATTTTTAGGATTTTTGATTACGCTATGGCTGGGTTATGATACTCGCGGCTCACTTGATGAAAAAAATAAGAAGCCTAAAGATAAAAAAGTGATACCATTTCGCTCAGTTGCTTAATTAAACAACGACATATAGCAAGTTACTCCGAATTATTAATTATTGTGTTTTTTGGTTTATAACGCTGATACTCTGAAATTAAATCACCCTCTGACTCTAATGCATCCTCTTGGGTTAAGATAATTTGCGTAGACTCCCTAAGCCCCATCATTCTATATGCCATCTCAGCCGGAATTCTCTGCTCAATTAATCTTGAAACAATCTCCAATTTCTTCGATGATGAATACGTCATGATTTACCTCCAAGTCAATCTCACATACAAGAAATCATTATTTCTTGCTCTACTATGGTTTCAACAGTTTAAATTGTCATCCTAACAAGACCATTAATATAGTATACGTGATTTTAAAATTTTATTATTCATAACCCTAAACATAATCACAAAATCAAATTTTGTCAAAGACAATTATAGTGATTAAAAATCATTAAGTTATTTAATATGCATTTTGCACCAAATTAACTAACATACAGATATTTAAGCAATAAAATAATTATCTCAATAGCATCAATTTCTCTGATTTTTTTTATTTATTTGTCAGCGTTTTCAATTTGCAATTACTATTAAGCCTATTTACAATATTTTACAAGGTCATTTATTCAAAGAGTCATAACTTTTGAGCATTAAATTTAATACCATTGCGATTATTGGCACACACCATAACCCACTCGTTGAACAGACTGTTTCTGATGTTTATGACTATCTAACGCACTTAGATCTAACTATTTTAGTAGAAAAAGAAACCGCAGATAGTTTTCCTGGACATCAAAGCATTCACGGATGTTCATTTGATGAAATTGCGCAGACCGCAGAACTTGCCATTGTCGTAGGTGGTGATGGTAACTTCCTCAATGCTGCAAGAAAATTAGCAAAATTATCCAACAACCATATTCCGATTACTGGGATTAATCGAGGTAAATTAGGCTTCTTAGCCGATATTAATCCTGATGAAATTAAAACCCGTCTGAATGCATTGTTAAATGGTCACTACACAAGTGAAAAACGTTTTATTCTTAAAACTGAAGTTGTTAAGAATAAAATTAAAACAGGCACAATGACTGCTGTTAATGATATCGTACTCTCCAGTGGCCACAGTAGTCGCTTGTTTGAATTCTGGGTAAGTATTGATAATCAATATGCATTTTCACAACGTTCTGATGGTATCATCATTGCAACACCCACAGGCTCTACTGCTCATGCATTATCAGCAGGTGGCTCTATCTTATATCCATCTTTGAATGTTATTGAGTTAGTACCTATGTTTGCCCATTCATTAACATCAAGACCAATTGTTGTCTCGGCAGAATGTGCCATTGAAATTACAATTGCAGATTATAACAATCCACAACCGTTAGTAAGTTTTGATGGACATTGTCACTCAGACCTTAGTGCAGGCGACCAAATTAAAATTAGTAAAGATAAAACTGAACTAACTATTTTACATCCGACTGACTATAGTTATTATCAGACGCTTAGACAAAAATTACATTGGTCTCGCTTACTATTCGAGTAAAATGAGGCTTTTTAACAACACAAGCAACACCTCATTTAACCCAAATCTACTTAATGCCAATACTAAGCAATAAGAAGCGTCAACAACCCCATTAGTTCATAAGAAAGGTACTCTTTCCTTTGCAACAACCCTATCGAGTTTTATTACGCTGCCCCTAGTCTTAACCATTGGCGAGAAAGACAATTATAACGATTCATACTACTTTGATGAAAAAACTTCTCAAAATTTTCATGATAGGTTTCTTCAGTTGGCTCACCCGATTGAAGTTTTAAGTCAAATCGCTTAGCCCACTTACGAATAGTACCATGCTTAAAGCCAAGTTTTTCTTCTGCTTCTGCATACGTTAGCCCTTCATCAACACATTGCTTTAATGCGTCTTCTGCAGAGCAATGAAATTTACTTTGAATTACATGTTCAAAACTGCCACAATATTGATTAGCCATCTGCTTAACCCTCTTATAGTTAGCTCTTAACTTACCAACAGATTGTATAAGAGAAATCTTAAAGAAATCTTAAGAAAAGAAAAAAGTTCATTTTTTTTTATTTTATGCCTATTCAGCCTCGCCAAATCGCTGATCAATTAGCTGCACTATAGCATCTACTGCATCTTGCGCATCCTTACCATTTGCAGTAATCACAACATCCGTACCACAAGAAGCCGCAAGCATCATTAACCCCATAATACTCTTACAATTAGCACCTATTTGCGATGGTAAGACTAATAACTTTGATTCACTTTCATAACGGCTAGCTAAAGAAACAAGCTTTGATGCTGCTCTTGCATGCAGCCCAAGTTTATTTTTAATTGCTACTGTCTTTTTATATTCATTCATCATTTGCCCTTATTCGACAATAATTCCACGATGCCCTCCATCAGAAGCAATTTCAGCTAACTCATCTAATGGTTCTTCTATATAGTTTAATACTCTTAGCAACATCGGCAAGTTTAAACCACAAACAACACGCACTTCATTGAAAGTAGTTTGAGTTAAATGCTTAACAACATTATAAGGAGTCGCACCGCATATATCTGTTAGCACTAATACACCATCACCTTGATCAATCTTCTCAATAACAGTCTCTAAGTTCTCAGGAGCATTCTTTAGACCTTCACTTAAACGCCAAGGAATAATATGAATAGATTTAGCTTTATCAGGCATAATACCTTCTGCAACTTGCTGCATGCTCTCAGCTATTTTTCCATGCGTAATTAATAGAACTTCTACCATTTATCTGACTCTCTATGAAATCTTGAAATGCTAATATCACTTAAAGCTAACTTATTAGCAATACTTTCAACAATATATACTGACCGATGGTGGCCTCCTGTACAACCAATGGCAATATCTAAGTAACTTCGGTCTTTGTTGATAAATTCAGGTATCCAACGATTTAAAAACTGAGCAATATCATTTGCCAAAAGCTCGACTTGTTTAAATTTTGCGAAAAATTGTATGACCTTTTCATCAAGACCACTTAATAACCTTAACTGTTGATCCCAATAAGGATTAGGCAATGATCTAACATCAAATAAAAAGTCCATTTTTCTTGGCATGCCATATTTAAATCCAAATGAAAACAAATTAATTTGAATACTATCATAGATAATACCAGCTGCCTGTTTAATTAGTTGCTTCAATTGGTGTATTGAAAGCTCAGTGGTATTAATATCTTTTTTTGCCCGATTAGCAATCGGTGCTAATATTTGCTTTTCCTCTTCCAAAGCTTTAGATAATGGTAGCTCCACACCATGTGACAATGGGTGCTTTCTTCTTGTTTCATTATAACGCGTAATGAGTTGTTCGTCAGAGGCATCAAGATACCACAGTGCAAGCACATGTGTTTTAATCGATTGCTCAATCTGATCTAATACCTGATCTAAATACTCTATTTTATTTAAACTTCCTGAGTCTAAGGCTATGACAATATCACGTAACGGATATTCGATCTCTAATTGGAGTATTGTTTTTTCTAATAGAGTTGCCGGTAAGTTATCAATATAGAAGTAACCATAGTCCTCTAATAAATGCAAAACAGTTGATTTTCCTGAACCCGAGCGCCCTGTAAGCACAATTAGTTTATTCATCAATACCTCATATTTGACACTTAATATCAGCAATACTCTCAACTAACACAACCAAAGGGCGATTAGTTCCAATTGTTAATCGAAATAACGGAATATTCTGCCCTAAAACAGAGGCACACTCAAGTGTTGGTAGTGCTGAATCAACCGTTTTTTCATCTGATAACCAAATAATCTTATCTAACTGATACTCTTCAATAATTGTATACTTATTTGCTAGATTTAACATCCCTAAATTACGTATATGAATTTTGCCATAACTGTCCGTATTACCATAGCCTATCAAGCAATCACCATCACGCCTGAATAAAACCAAATCATCAACGACTAATGCATGGCCTTTATCTAGTAAATTGAGCGCCAAATCACTTTTACCAACCCCAGGTTTACCTTGAAGTAGAATACCTTGATGGTTTACTACAACAAAAACACCATGGGTTGAATAATCTTCTATATCCATAGATAACTATACTTCCGTCGCTGTCAACGTTTCATAAAGCACTTCATTTGAGTCAGCTTGTCTTATTTTTTTACGAAACGATTCTGAACGTAATAATCCTGTTAAATGCGCCATAAAATCTAGGTGAACATCTTTAACATCTTCAGGAAATATTACACCTATAAAAATATCAATGGCATCGCCATCAGGTGCGTCATAAGCAATTGGCTTATCTAAAACAATAACTGCCATTTTAGTCAATGAAACACCCTCAACTCTGGCATGTGGTAATGCCACACCATACCCAACAGCCGTCGATCCTAAACGTTCACGACCTAACAATTTCTGATATATTTTATCACTACCGGTTTCTTCTGGTATATCCAATAAATGGCCTAATACTTCAAAAACTCGCTTTCTGCTATTAATTAACGCGCCTTTAACAACACGCTCAGGAATAATAAAATTTGATAATGTAGACATTCCTTATCTCTATTGCTCTTCCTCTTCTTCGAAAGATTCATGCGTAGCAGACTCAAATGACTCGAACTTATCTTTTTTCGTTACATGATGATTTTTCATCAAATTTTTTCTTTTTCTAACTTGACGGTCTAGCTTTTCTTCTAACAAGTCAATTGCTTCATACATGTTTCCACCATCTGCATGTGCGATAATATCTTTCCCTGGCACTTCAATTTTTGCTTCTACTAGGTGATTTTCTCTTTCAACTGACATAATCACATGCGCACTAATAATATGATCAAAATGTTTTACTAATTTGCCCATTTTTTCTTCAACATAACTTTTCATGGCTTCAGTGACTGCTAAGTGACGCCCTGTAATTTGGATTTGCATATGTCATAACCTCCGTCATACATAATTTTTTATTTCTGTAGTCTAACTTTCAATGCTTAATGTTATCATCAAACTACAACTTTAGTTTATCTTAAGATAACATCTCTGTGCTACCTTATCTATAATCTTACCGCTTATTGAAACAATTATCGAGTCAACGATGAGTTTTTCGTGTTTAATCTTGTATTAATTGATATTTTGCCCCCTTTATATAAGATAATTTCTATTGCACCATAGTGTGCTGTATCAAAATAATTCATTTTAAGTTGACGATACGCTTTTATCACTAATGGGTGCGGGAAATAGCGTAATTTCGTCAATGAATTACTAATTAAAATAACTTCAGGTTTGACAGCTTTCAAAAAAGACAAACCAGAAGACGTTTTGCTACCATGATGAGGAGCAATAAGTATCGTTGAGTTTAACTGCCCATAATGGTAATTAACGAGATATTTTTCAGCTGTTTTTTCAATATCTCCTGGTAATAAAACGCTCAAATGAGGTAATGTAATCTTAAGCACACAAGATAAATTATTTTCAGTGGCATTTGTTCGTAAACCGCTTGGATTTAAATAGCTAAACTGTGCTGTTTTAACTTGCCAGCTTTGACCTTCCTGACAGCGTTTAAATCGATGTAAATATGCTTTTGGAATATTTTTATCAGAAGAGGCATCTAAATCTACTATCTTAAAGTTTTGCAGTAAATTTTTGACACCTGCACTATGATCTAAGTCACCATGGCTTATCACTAATCGATTAATATGATCAATACCAAACGCATTCAAATAAGGAATGATTGCCATATCAGCCATTGTTAGCCCAGATGAAACCTCCCCCCCTGTATCATAAACTAATACATATTTTTTCATCTGAAAAATAATAGCTAATCCGTGATTAACATCTAAAAGCGTTAACTTTGCAACCACCGAGTCAGGCCAACTGGGTCGATAAAACAATAACGGCAATATAAAAATACCGCCTAAATAACGGTTAGGAAAACCTCTTGGCAAAAATATCATAAAAACACCTAATAATGCCAAAACCAAAAGTGGCAGTGATGGATACACCATCACAGGTATAAAAGCAATTTTTAACTGGCTTAAATAGTGAAGATAACACCATAATCCATAAAAAATATAATTTGTTACATAGAGAATAAAACTGGCAATCGTATCAGCTAATAGTGACGTCAAAAGTGATATTAAAAGAGCAGGCACGATAATAAAACTAATCACAGGTACAGCGATTAAGTTAGCAACAAAGCCAACAACAGAAAAGCCTCCAAAATAGAAAATAGTTAATGGGATTAGGCTAATCGTCGCAATCCACTGAGGCCATAGGACTTTCTTGAGCAAGCCACCTACCCCTAGTCGCCCTGTAAAGACAAATAATAAAAAAGCAACGGCAGTAAACGACAACCAAAATCCAGGTGAGGTAATTGAATAAGGATTATATAGTATAACAGCAAGTGCAGCTGTCATTAATATATAGCGTTTACTTACTGATAAATCCCACAGATAGCTAGCAGCAAATAATAATAACATTATTACAGCACGCTGCGTAGGAATAGCAAAGCCAGCGAGTAAACTATATAAGATAGCAATCATCACTGCAACTATCCAAGCAGCTTTTTGAGCCACCAATAGTTGCGTTAGTTTAAAGGAGCAGGACCAAATAAGGCGTATAATCAAATAAGCCCACAATGCAACAAGACCAACGTGAAGCCCTGAAATAGCAATTAAATGAGAAGTTGCTGTTTTTTTGAAGACTTCCTTTTGCTTGAAACTAATTGCTTGCTTATCACCAATAATAAGTGCAGAAAATATACCTAAAAAAGTTTGACTTGGCAGTCTTTTTTTTAGGTAGGAATTTAGATGGTAGCGTAAATAATCAATTGGTGCTTGATAAAGGTTATTACCAATTAGTTTAGCTGAATGCTTAAGAATATTACCCGTTGCAACAATACCTGAGCGCCTTAAATAACTGCCATAATCAAAACCATAAAAGTTTCTCATCAAAGGTGGCTGTTTTAGTTTGACCTTAAATTGCCATATTTGCCCAGGTATAAGTTTTGTCTTTACTCCTTTCTGATACCAGTTTAAACGTAACTTTCCTATCTCACTTTTAAGTATAAACTGCTGATATCTATTGGTGTTAACTGGCAAATCAATAATCACTCCCCGAAGCATTATATAGTTACCCAATAAAGGTTTAGCTAATGATTGACTGGCACATCTAACAACATAAATACCATGTAACAAACATAATGACAAAAATATCAACATAAGCCATACAATATAATTTTTATTTTTCATTTAAAATCCATTTAAATAATTTATTATATTTATCAATCTAATAGCAAAATAAAGACCATCATAATTATATCTAAATTTAAAATACAAATAACTAGCGATCATGATCTTTAGACGTTAATATGAAGAAAAATTTTTATGAGCTAATCATACTTAAGTGATCAATATAATGAATGAATATAAATTCTTTGCAACAACAGCAAAAGGCATAGAATCCTTACTACTTAATGAGTTGAGTGACTTAGGAGCAAGTGATACAAAAGAAACCGTTCTCGGTGTCTCATTTCATAGTTCACTTGAAGTAGCTTATCGTATTTGTCTTTGGTCTCGCTTAACTCATCAACTACTTATGATCATTAAAGACGAGTTAGAAGTTGATTCACCTGAAGCCATTTACCAGCATATTAACCAAATAAATTGGCTATTACATATTCCCTATGATGGTAGCTTCCGTATTGATGTCTCAGGCAAGCACCCAGCAATAAATAATACACAGTTTATTGCCTTAAAAGCTAAAGATGCAATTGTTGATCAAATTCGTTCAATTAAAGGCATTCGCCCGAGTATAAAAACTAAAAATCCTGATGTAGTGATTCAACTACATATTGCTAAAGAAAAACTTACCGTGAGTATTTCATTATCTGGAGAAAGCTTACATAAACGAGGCTATCGACTCGATACTGGTAGCGCCCCACTAAAAGAAACATTAGCTTGTGCAATATTAATACGAAGTAATTGGCCAAAGCAAGTGCTATCGGATGATGCGTGCTTAGTTGACCCAATGTGTGGCTCAGGCACGCTACTGATTGAAGCGGCCATGATGGCTTATGAAATTGCACCAGGACTTGACCGCCACTACTATGGTTTTAGTCACTGGCTTGGGCATGATAATGCGCTCTGGCAATCTCTTTTATCACAAGCTAAAGAAAAAAAGAAAAAAAATCTAACTAAAATTTATACTGAAATTCAAGGCTTTGATATCAACTTCGAGCAACTTCGGATCTGTAAAAATAATATACATCGTGCTGGCTTAGAAAAAGTTATTCACGTTAAACAACAGTCATTAGATGCTTTAGATGCCAAACAACTACAACATACTTATGGATTAATTGTCACTAATCCACCTTATGGTCAAAGGTTATTGGCTAATGAAGATGAAAAACTAACCCAGTTAATTCAATGCTTCGGTGAGCGCTTAAGAGCATCATTTCATAACTGGAATGTTAGTATCTTTACTGCTAACCCCCAAAGCATTAAAAAAATTGCACTCAAACCCACCAAGCGCTATAAACTCTTTAACGGCAAGCTTGAATCAGAACTTCTAAATTTTACAGTGAATGAAAATTCAATATTAAAAACGGAAACAGCGCTTGAAAAGCTTGAACGTAAAGCCGAAGCACATTTTGCTAATCCATCTGAAAGCTTAGCTATGTTTATGAATCGTCTGAGAAAAAATATTAAACATCTTAGTCGTTGGGCTAAACGCAATCAGTTAGAAGCTTACCGCTTATATGATCAAGATTTACCTGAATATGCATTCGCAATTGATTGCTATAAAGCGTTAGTCCATATTCAAGAGTACCAGGCAGGTAAAGGCGTTGATGCTGAAAAGTCACAAAGACGTTTTTATGAAGCAATTGCAGCCGTTAAGCACACCCTAGATATCCCATATGAAGCTATATTTGTTAAAATACGCCAAAAGCAAAAAGGTGCGAATCAATATCAAAAACTTAATGAAAAAGAGACTTTTTCCATTATTAAAGAAGATAAAGCTCAGTTTTATGTCAATTTAAGTGATTACTTAGATACTGGCATATTTTTAGACCATCGATTAATGCGCTTAAAAGTTGCCCAAAATGCCCAGAATAAAAAATTATTGAACCTATTTTCCTACACCTGTACTGCTAGCACACTAGCTGCACTTTATGGAGCCAAAGAAGTAACAAGTGTTGATTTATCCAACACCTACTTAAACTGGGGTAAACGTAACTTTCAATTAAATAGAGTTGACCTTAAAAAGCATAAATTTATTCAAGCTGACTGTCTTAAGTGGCTAGAGGCCAATAAAGAAAAATATGATGTGATCTTTTTAGATCCCCCAACGTTTTCTAATTCAAAGCGTATGACAAATACGCTTGATATACAGCGAGATCATAGCGTATTGATCAAGCTTGCTATGAAACACCTAAAAGCTGATGGCATTTTATATTTTTCAAATAACTATCGTAAATTCAAACTAGATATTCAAATAACTCAAGCCTATCATTGCAACGATATTAGTAATCAATGCCTATCAGAAGACTTTAAACGCAGACCCAATATTCATTATTGTTTTGAGTTAACACATAAAGGCTAAATGCCTTTCATCAATTATTAATTTATTTTTGAAATATAGATTAAAATAATTACTAACATTATACTTACAACACAGAAGCTTACTAAACTATATAATGAAATAATTTAAATTAGATTAAATTTATTACAATGTTATACTGTCGATACATTGATGAATGTTTCTTCGATAGGGCGCTTGCATGACATATAAGACTATTAATGTTTATCTTGATTATTTCCAAGAAGATCAAGCTTATAAAATTGACAACGACATAATTAAATTGAATGCTTATTATATTGAGCATTATGGGCCTAATGCTTCTAAAACAAAATTAAAAGAGGCCATTGAGGAATTAGGTGGCTTAGAAAAGTATATGCTTATTCGCATGATGGGGCATGGCTCAGTTGAAGGAGAGCATGTTGCTGCAAATAATCATAAAGGTTTATTTCATAGTGCTCATATTCGCCATATGCTAGCAGAACTTATTAATTCTAAAGATGAACAATACATTATTTTTGAATTACTTTGTTGTAATTCATCCAGCGCTAATACTAATCACAGCACACTTAGAAAGATTATTGATCCGCTGTATATCACTAACCGCTCTATGCTGTGTGCACTTGGTTATAAAGATTATATAATTGCTAATGATGACATGAAGTCTATCTACACAGAAAAATTAGAAACAATACTCTGTGCTAAAGAACAACACTTATTATCCCAATTAGAAGACCAAGCGCTTCAAATTGAGAAAAAATCTCAATTACTGACAATACTGTTAACCGAATCACCTGATAAAAATAAATTACTAAAAGCCTTAAAAGAAAAATCTAGTCAGTTAAATGAGAAACTTAATGAAATTCTACAAGCTATTGACATACTTTCTAATGAAGATAGTTCAACTGATATCGATGCGAACGCACTTGAAGTCCTTGAGAATGAATTAAACTTTCTAGAGACTGAAATCAATGAAACTGATACGTTTATTGCACTAGCAGAATATCCAGAAAAATTGCAAGATGAGCTCGATAAGCTAGACGAGCAACTATTAGAACTACTTGATAAACAAATTCTAGTAAAAGAAGCTATAGCTGAGAAATTAGGTAGTCAAGTGGCTCTTTTTAGCGATACGCATTGCAGCATTAAACACAGTGTGATTACTGCCAATGAAACTGAATGCCAAGCAATTACTTATCACCTACCTAAAGAAGGTATTTTTGATAGAAAACACTATCAAAGCTTATTTAATGCAATGGAAAAAATACATTCAGAAACTAGTGACTTATCAGAATCAGCGAGTGTTGCACTTGAGCCTGCCCAATATTTCTACACCCAAAAAGTATCAGCTACATTTAAGCTAATGGGGCAATATGAGTTCAGTTCACTTAATTAATCGCTTACCGTAATACTAATTACCTTTTTTTGCCCATTACTTAATTGCACTGCCGCTGCTTTAAATTCTGGTGGTCCCAAATGTCCTTTCACATTATTACTAAAACCATATTCTTCTTTGGGTATACCAAAAAAGTTTTTATCCAACTCTTGATTAGCGTTAACATCATGTACAATAGCCACAGCATACTGACCTTCTGCTAAATTTTTAAATGTATAGCTCGCTTTAGCGTCTTTAATCGCTACTTTAACTGCTTTATATTGATCACTCTCCGGAAAACCTTTAGCTGAATTATATAATGCAATTAAAGCCTGCCCCTTATCATTGTCAAATCCTTGCACATGAATAATCAATTCAGAGGCAGTAAGCGCATACGGCGCTAGTAGAAATGCGATAGCAAAACTGAATCTTTTGAGCATACACTTCCCCTAATGATTAATTTAGACCTTTTATATAGGATAAGTATAGCTTAAAAATTATTGAATTATTGTCTAGTTAGGCGAAGCTTTTTGTAATAATCATCAATTGGGTAGTTGGCCCTAATAGGATTAATATCTAGACCGCCTCTACGTGTATAACGCGCATAGACCAATAATTTTTCAGGCTGGCAGTGTGTTATAATATCACTGAAAATTCGCTCAACACACTGTTCATGAAACTCATTGTGATTGCGAAAACTCACAATATATTTCAACAAAGCTTCATGGGAAATTTTCTTACCTGTATATTCTATTAACACGCTTGCCCAGTCTGGTTGATTGGTAACTAGACAATTGGACTTCAATAAATGGCTAGATAGCTTTTCTGTGACAATTTCAGTTGATTGATCATCTAGTTCTAATAAATCAGCATTAGTTTGATATTGCTCAATCTCACAATCAATATCATCTAATGTAACTGCATCAAATGAATTGTGTAACGTATCTGTATATTCATCAACCTTATAACTAATAATTTTAATATCACCTGCCAGTGCCGAGGCTAAATCTGTGCTTACCGTCTTTATAACTTGATCATCTGATTCAAACTTTGTGTTATTAAAAGAATTCAGATAGAGCTTCAAACTTTTTGACTCAATTATATTGTCACTGGCTGCATCAATAATAAATTTAAAAATTCGAACAATAGGCTTTCCCTTGTGATTTAACCAAGAGACTTCATAAGCATTCCAAAGATCAAACCCTAAAAATAATTTACTTGCCTCTACAATGCCGAGTTCATCACGTTTTAATTTTCTTGGTATGGGAAATAAAAGACGCTTATCATAGTTTGATTGATAAGCTGTGTTTTTACCTAATTGCGATTGCTCTAAGTTCATATCATCTTGATCCAATTGTCTAATTCAATAGAAGCTAACCATTCTAAAATGCTTATGCTTAGGCATCAAGTAATAAAAACGCAGCTACCCCTATAATCTCAGCTCTGGTAATGCTATGATCAAGCTTAGTAAGCCTTCTTTAAATACTAAAAAATTTAGGAATCTTAAACTATCAGATGAATACTGTAGCTAAAAAAATTGGTATTTTTGGATTTTTCACTCTAACTGGCTCAATGATACTGACAGTCTATAGCTACCCTGTACTTGCTTCATCAGGCTTTAGCCTTGTCTTTTTTTTACTTATCGCTGCCTTATTTTATTTTATTCCAGCCGCATTGGTATCGGCTGAACTGGCAACAACCAACACCCTAGAAATTGGTGGCGTTTATAAATGGTGTAGTGTTGCCTTTACTAAACGCTGGGGTTTTTTTGCAATTTTTTTACAATGGGCACAAATTACCGTTGGCTTTTTAGCCATGCTATACTTTATTGTCGGATCCATTTCCTATGTCATTGATATACCATCACTTAATACAAACTCCTATTACAAATTCCTCTCGGTTATGCTGATCTTTTGGTTGCTTACTTTAATCAACTTTAAAGGTGCTAAGTTTTCAGCAAAAATTGCAAGCATTGGTGTTATTGCAGGTGTTGTTATTCCAATTGTGACCATGGTGATACTACTTATCCTTTATGTAATTAATGCTAACCCCATACACGTAAGCTTTAAAGCTAGCGCATTTTTTCCTGACTTTATGAATATTCATGCATTAACTATCTTTGTTACATTCATTCTTGCCTATGCTGGCATTGAAGCATCTGCTGTTCATGTCAATAATATGGTTAATCCACAGAGAAATTACCCCACTGCAATTGTCTTATTAAGTATTTTTGCCATTTCTGTTGCAATTATTGGCAGCCTTTCCATTGCAATTGTCATACCAAACACTGACATTAATATGAGCTCTGGTGTCGTTCAAACATTTGAAGTGCTTCTAAAACACTATCACTTAAAATGGTTAACCCCAGTTTTTGCACTACTTCTTGCCATTGGTGCTTTAGCAGAAGTTAGTTCATGGATTGTTGGTCCATCTGAAGGCATTCTTGTTGCAGCTGAAGAACAGTTACTGCCTAAATGGTTTGCTGCCACAAATAAACACGATGTTCCAGTTAATTTAATTATAACACAAGCAATTGTCGTAACTATTTGGGCATTTATCATTACACTTGGTGGTGGTGGTAGCAATTTATCTTTTATGATCGCAATGGCTTTGGCTGTACTTATTTATTTAACTATGTATGTTTTACTATTTCTTGCCTATTTTATCATTAAATATAAATATGCAAATAAAGCTCGTGGTTTTATCGTCCCAGGTGGTCGAATTGGACGTAACCTTATACCAATAATTGGCCTGCTAACGGTTATATTTGCAATTATTATTTCATTTTTTCCACCCATACAAATTGAAAATAATAATTCCTATGAATATGAGTTAATTTTATCCATATCATTTATTTGTGTTTTATTAGTACCAAATTTAATTTATAGCACTTATAGCTTAAGAAAAGATAAACAAAAACAAATCACACGTTATCAATTACAGAACCTAGATTATCAACATCACCATAAATGGATCCATTTACGGGGTAGAAAACCATTTTGTATTCAACATAAGGAATAACCATCATGGATAATGAAATTGAAAAGCTAAAACGTGAGATTGATCGTTTAAAATCATTGATTCAATCTCAATCTATTGCTTTTAAAGATGAATTAGGCGAACAACTAGCCAAAGAACCGAATAAAATACCCCGCTATAGCCATCCGGCAGAAGAAGTAAAAAATATCATAGAGAATGACGCTGTTTTAGATTTCAGCCCACAATTAAACACCTCATCGTATGTTAATGTTACATTTGAGGAGGAAGAAGCAAGTGTTGCCTTATTGGGTTTAAAAGTAAATCTTGCAGATCAAACAGTCTACCCTCAGTCATATAAAATTCATAATACCTTAGTGAATATGATTGCACACTTATGGCATTGCCCAAAGCCTGATGACTTTAAAACCTATGGTGTTTATGCTGGCGCATGCACTGTCGGTTCAACAGAAGCCTGCTTGCTTGCAGGTTTAGCTTTAAAATTCAGATGGCGAAAATGGTATGCCAAACGCAATAATCTTAAAGAGAATGACGTTTTAAAAGAGCGGCCGAATATTGTTATTTCAACGTGTTATCAAGCCGCATGGGAAAAATTAATTAAATATATGGACATTGATTGTAAATTGATTCAACCATCCTACAAACAATTCACTATAAACCCCGATGATATTCGTAATGCAATTGACGATCATACCATTGGCGTTATTGCAATTATGGGCAACCACTATGGGGGACAATATGACCCAGTTTGGGATATCAATGATGTTGTTGAAGAAATTAATAAAAAACACAGTTATCAAGTTGGCATTCATGTAGATGCTGCATCAGGTGGTTTTATTGCACCATTTCAACATCATTTACCCGCATGGGACTTTAGACTTAAAAATGTACTGTCTATTTCATCTAGTGGTCATAAATATGGTGAGTCTTGCTGTGGCACGGGCTGGATTATTTGGAGATCGCGTGAAAACTTAAGTGAGCATGTCGCCATTTCAGTAACCTACCTTGGTGGTAAAGCGGACTCATATACCTTAAATTTCTCTAGGCCTGCTAGCGGTGTTTATGTTCAATATTATAAATTCTTACGCTATGGAATTGCAGGTTATCAAAAATGCTGTGACAGTATGATGAAGCATGCTCAATTAATCCGCAACGGTTTAAAAGCAATGCATTTTGAAGGTAAGCCACGTTTTGTTATCTTAGATCATGGTAATGATAACTGTTTGCCTGTTGTTACTGCAATGCTAAATCCTGAATGTAACTTTGATTATGATGATATTGATTTACAACATGCACTATCCGAACACCATTGGTATGTTAGTGGATATAGAATGGGTTTTAATAATCCACTGACTGAACAAAATAGCCCATTATTTTCAGATCAAGATGCTTCACAGTCGATGTTTAGAGTTGTTGTTAAAAGCAATATCTCCTCTGTAATGGTCGAACACCTACTCGATTCTTTTAGAAAATCTTTGCAGTTGCTAGATTCAATCGACTTTAAAGAAAATAATGATTTTTCATCAAAATTGTTACGTCATAAAGATCAAGTCGTTACCAATCACTGTTAATAGGATTAGTTTAGCGCTTTACTCAACCGTTACCGATTTTGCTAAGTTTCTTGGCTGATCAACGTCTGTGCCTCTTTGGACAGCAACATGATAAGACAGTAATTGCAAAGGAATTGTCATAACAATAGGTGCAATCACTGGATCAATACTAGCTAAGGTAATCATATGTGCCTGATCAAGTTTTAACTCATCCTTAACCTTATGATCGACAAAGACAAATAACTCTCCACCTCGCGCTTGTACTTCCATCAAATTAGACTCAAGTTTTTCTAATAAACTATCATTAGGTGCTACAGCAATCACTGGCATATCTTTATCAACTAGTGCCAATGGCCCATGCTTTAGTTCGCCTGCTGGATATGCCTCAGCATGAATATAAGATATTTCTTTTAACTTTAATGCACCTTCCATTGCTATTGGGTAGTGTATACCTCTCCCTAGAAATAGCGTATGCGCTTTATCAATAAAGTGACTTGCCAAAGCCTCAATCGTACTATCTAATGCCAAAACTTCCTTAATTTGTCGAGGTAACTGTTGTAGGCTTTTAGCAATCTTTTGTTCATCTGCTTTACTCAGACCATGAAACTTTCCAATAGCGCACGTTAAAAGTAATAATGACGCCATTTGTGTTGTTAAGGCTTTCGTTGAAGCAACACCAATTTCAACACCCGCTTGCGTCATAAACACAAGATCACTTTCTCTAACTAAAGAGCTACTTGGCACATTACATATAGCTAAATAGCCAAGATAATTAAGTGCTTTTGCCTGCCTTAATGCGGCCATTGTATCAGCCGTTTCACCAGATTGTGAAATCGTAACAAATAAACAATTTTCAGGAACCACACTCTTGCGGTAGCGTATTTCACTCGCAATTTCAACATCACAAGCAATATTCGCAATTGATTCAATCCAATACTTAGCAACTAAGCCTGCAATATAACTTGAACCACAAGCAACGATTCTTACCTGTTTCAGTTTACGAAATAACACTTCAGCATTAGCACCAAAACGATCAACGAGGACATAATTATCCGAAGAAAAACAATTGCCTAATGTTCTTGCTATTGCATCAGGTTGTTCAAACATCTCTTTTTGCATAAAATGCTTATAACCTTGTTTCGTCACCCCCTCATCTTGCTGCTCCACAACTTCAAAAGATAATGGTTTTTCATGACCTAAGGCATCATATAACCTAACTTCTTCACGCTTAATAACAGCAATATCTCCTTCATCCATATAAGCAAAACTACGAGTTACCGGTAATAATGAAAAAGTATCAGAAGCAATAAAGTTTTCACCAATCCCCAAACCAATGATCATTGGTGAGCCTGAACGAATTGCAATTAATGTATCTGGATAATGAGCATTCATAATCACTGCTCCATAAGCACCCTCCAAGCGCTCCGTTAGTAATAGAGCAACTTCTTGAGGCTTTTTATCCTTTGTCCATAATTTTTCAGCTAAATGAGCAATAACCTCACTATCAGTTTTTGAGCTAAATTCAACACCCGCTCGCTCTAACTCCTCTCTTAAGAGACTATGATTTTCAATAATGCCATTATGCACAATGGAAATATGATTACCTTGATGTGGGTGTGCATTTTCTAATGTAACTCCGCCATGAGTTGCCCAACGCGTATGCGCTATGCCAATAGAACCTTTTAAATTTGCTTCATTTTTAATGCGCTTAGCCAATACATTTACTTTACCAACCTCACGAGTCCTCGCTAATTCAGCATTACTATCGATCACAGCAATACCTGCTGAGTCATAGCCACGATACTCTAATCGTTTTAGCCCTTCTAATAAAATTGGTACCACATTTCTTTCGGCAACTGCACCAACAATTCCACACATAAAAGAACGCTCCTACTTAATAGTTTGATAATGTCATCTTATTTTTTATCTTGTTTTTTTGGCCTTTGCCATGCATCTAAGGTCATTTGACGATTAGATCGATTAATCGTTAATTTGCCTTCTGGGGTATTTTTAGTAATCGTTGAGCCTGAACCAATATAAGAGCCCTTGGCTAATTTAACAGGTGCTATTAATTGGGAATCAGAACCAACAAATACATCATCTTCAATAACCGTTTGGTGCTTATTCACACCATCATAATTACAAGTAATTACACCAGCACCAATATTGACATTATTACCCATTACCGCATCACCAAGATAGCTTAAATGATTCACCTTAGAATCTTTACCAATTGTTGTTTTCTTCAACTCAACAAAATTGCCAACTTTTGCGCCTTCTTCAATCAGACATTGCGGACGAATTCTTGCATAGGGGCCAATTTCTGCATGTGACTTAATTTGTGCATCCTCAAGCATCGAGTTTGCTTTAATACAAACAAAATCTCCTAACTCTACATTATTTAAAATACAATTTGGGCCTATCTTACAGTGGCGTCCAATACGGACATCCCCTTCTAAAATAACGTTAACATCAATACTTGTATCATTGCCAACGATTACATTACCTCTGATATCAATTCGACTTGGATCGCTGATAATCACTCCATCGCTTAATAATTTTTCTGCTTGATATCTCTGCCAACAACGCTCTAGATTGGCAAGTTCAAGACGGTTATTAACACCAACAACTTCAAAGTGATAGTCAGGTGAGTGCGTCACAATTTCAACGGCCTCATCTTTCGCCATCGCAACAATATCCGTTAAATAGTATTCACCTTGTGCATTGTTATTGTTTAACTTTGGTAACCACTTTTGTAATAGCTGAGCGCTTAGATAATAAATTCCTGTATTCACTTCTTTAATTTGACGCTCTTTTTCAGTTGCATCTTTTTCTTCTACAATGCCAATAACTTGATGGTTGTCGTCTCTTAAGATACGCCCTAGCCCCGTTGGGTTCTCGAGTGTTGTTGTCAAAATGCCAAGTTGATCACAACGAACATTTGTCATAAAACGCTTTAACGTCTCAGAAGAAATCAATGGAACATCACCATAGAGAATTAAAACCATGTCATCTTGTTTAAGATAAGGTAAGGCAGCTTTTAGCGCATCGCCCGTTCCTTTCATCTGTTTTTGTTCAATCCATGTTAGTGAACGGTCATTTAAGGCTATTTTTAACTGCTCCGCTAAATGCCCATAAATAATTCCTACTTCATCAACTTCAATTTTGGTTAATGTATCTAACACGTGCACAATCAGTGGTTTATGGCCTAAGTTCTGTAACACTTTTGGTTTAGATGATTTCATTCGTTTACCTAAACCTGCTGCTAAAATCAATACAAATAACCTCATTAGCAGTCTCCTTCTAACCCTTAATTACATTCTAGCTATCATTAATAACCGCCTCATTGTACCCTACTTCTATTTGAAATGCTTAAAAAGATTAAAATGAATATTTAATTTATGGATGATTACCTAATTTGAGGGGCGATTGTTTTTGTCAAATTACTTTTAGCAAAAGTATTGTATAATGACGAGTATTAGTATTGATAACATAAGGTCTTAATTGAAAATGTCATACATGGCTGGTATTGAAGCTGGTGGCACGAAATTTATTTGTGCAATTGGTGATAGTGAAGGTAAAATTTTTAAGAAAGTTCGTATTGAAACGACAACACCAGATGCTACCATTGATGAGGTTGTTTCATTTTTTAAGTCACAACAAAAGCAATACCCACTCGATGCTGTTGGTTGTGGTGCCTTTGGCCCCATTGACCCTAATAAAAACTCCAAATCCTACGGTTTAATTACAAGCACCCCAAAACTACACTGGAAAGACTTTAACATTGTCAAAGCATTATCTGAAAAACTTCAGTTGCCGATTGGCTTTGATACTGATGTGAATGCTGCCGCATTAGGGGAATACTATTGGGGCTCTGCTCGAGGATTAACCGACTTTATCTACTTAACTGTCGGTACTGGAATTGGTGGTGGTGCAATGGTTAATGGCAACCTACTACATGGTGCAATGCATGCAGAAATGGGACATATTTTAATTCCACAAGATAAAACGAAAGACCCATTTGAAGGTATTTGCCCTTATCATAAAAACTGCTTAGAAGGCTTAGCTTCAGGACCTGCAATCAAAGCACGCTGGCAGGTAGAGTCAGCATTAATGCTTGATAAATCACACCCAGGATGGGAAATTGAAGCTGACTATTTATCAATAGCGCTCACTAACTATATCATGACCTTATCTCCTCAACGCATTATTTTAGGTGGTGGTGTAATGAAACAACAACACTTATTTCCATTAATCCGTCAAAAAGTTAAACAAAAACTAAATCAGTATATTGTTAATGAAATGATTGATAACCTTGAAAAAACCATTGTTCCTGTTAGTTTGGGTGATAATACAGGCGTTATGGGTGCACTAGCCCTAGCAAAAAGAGCACATCTAGAATATGAACTATATAGCTAAAATAAGATAACTTAGGAGTAATCCCTATGAGTGAAATCAATGAAATTGGTAAGACTTATCATCGCCCTTGGGGCACATATCGTACACTTGAATTAGCTGAAGGTTATCAAGTAAAAACAATTACCGTTAACCCAGGCGGAATATTATCTTTACAAAAACATTTTAAACGAGCTGAGCATTGGGTTGTTGTAAAGGGGTCACCAACATTTAGTATTGGCAATACAAAAAAAACTTACCAAGTTAACGATCATGTTTATATCGAGAAAGAACAAATTCATCGAATGGAAAATCAAACAACGACACCTTGCGAAATTATTGAGGTTCAAATTGGCAATTACTTAGGTGAAGATGATATCGTTAGAATAGAAGATGTTTATAACCGTTAGCCGCTTGTAATTGAATCCGTATAGGCATTTGAAAAAACACCTTTGGGGTCAAGCATTTTTTTGTATTCTGCAAATACCTTTAAGCGCTCACCTCTACGTTGATTCAGTGTTTGAATATAATTGGGATTAAATGGTGCTACACCTTTAATGTCTTTTTGCGGATCAAACGTTGATGGATCAAAAAATCCATATAGTTTACCCTGATGTGGAATACCGCCTAATTTAACCCATTGATACTCAATATTAGCAAAAAAGTTTAATATATTTTGCGGATAATTGGTTGTATCCGTTTTTTTAGTCATTGCTAATACTTCTATGGAAATAAATAATTGATCAGGGTCATCTGAATAAACACCAGCAAGCAATGCATCACTGCCTCTTACAAAGCGAAACTCTGGCGGTATAATCATCGTAAAATCATGATGTTCTTTTAAACGATTGGTAATAATTTGTAAGGCATCCCAAGCAACATCTAAGCCATGATATCGATTTTTAGGTAGTGGAATAAAATAAGACATAAAAGCGGCTCTTGTTGATTGAGTTAGCCACATTGCTTTATTTGCTTCAATAGCGGTATTCATCTGATCATATATCTCAGCCATAGCACCACTTATCGATGTATTACCAGATAATTCTGTACCATTATTTTGTATACTCTGACCTGTATTTTGAACCAATGTTTCTGCTACTGGATTTAATAATGGAGCTCCCCACTGTCTTTTCTGTGCAATTTCACACGCTGTTTCGACTTTCTCTGGCACAGGATTATTTAAAATTGGTGTATTCGGATTTGAGTCAATACTCCAACGTAATGCCAATACATTATAATACGTTGCATAAGGATTATAAAAAGACTCAACACTCTGATATCTCTTAGAAAATAATAAATTTTCATACGTATTAATAAACGCATCTTTATCATTAATTGAATAATATGATTGCGATGGCACAAGTGTATTCTTATACGGTCTTGGTTGTACTTTAAATGTTACAGAAGTAATAATTCCCAATGTTCCTAGAGAAACACGGTGAAATTGTAATGGCTTAAATCCCTTAAATAAGCGAGAATTCATATCATACGTTTTCTTTTGTCCCTTATCATTCATTACCGTATAAGCAATTATTGTATCTGCAAGTATAGAGTTATCAACCGTTGCCCCATGCACATCAACAGCAGCCATGCCGCCTACACTAAAAAATCCGCCGGCAGTCACTGTTTTTAACATTAAATTATTTGCTGTTAAATACGCATCTAGTTGATCTTCTGTAACCCCTGCATTAACGGTTACCGTTAAATTGGCTTTATCAATAACAATATCATTATTGCCCTGTTCCCCAAGGTCATTATAACAAGCTAAATCAACTGTCCATTGACTACCATGCTGAGTATTTATTTGAGGATTATTCTCATTGCTATTAACAATTAATGGTGTTGCTGAATGACGTTGTCCGGATACACGTAGCTTAATCGTCGATTGTGATTGCATAGCCTGATTAATAATTGATTTAAGCTCACTCTCATTCGTCGGCAAAAAATAATATTGGCCATCTTCTGCAGTCGGCTTGTATTGTAGATTTCCACTCCAATTTGTCCATGTCATGGTTCGCTCAATTTGAGATTGCACTTGCTTAATACTGGTAATTTCTATTTGGCTACTATTGGCAATGTCCATTACCTGATGAGTTTGATCTAAAAGCACAGAATAATCCTCCTTATATCCTTAATCAGCTCCATAGATTGAGAATCATACCATAGGTTTGATTCTATAATAAATGAAAAAAATAAGAATTATTTTGTCTATTATCAAACCAAATTATAAAACGCCCTGCGTGCCTACCTTGCCTAAAGGTTTCTTTGAATTGTCATTTGCAACTCACTGCGTTATAATTCGCGGGTTTTAACTTTTCACCACAAGCTAAAAAATTCATATTGGAAAAGAGAGATCTAAAATGTACATTGATGAAACATTAAATACACAATTTGCTTATGCCGAAGAATATTTTTTCCATCAAGTAAAGTCTCATAAATTAAGCAGACAATCGATTAAAAATAGAATGAATAAGCGCTTTAGAAAAAATACTACCACGATTAATTATTCATTTATCAAAGTATCCTATAACTCTAATGCAACTATTTTGTGTATTTCTCATGAAAGTTTAAGTTCTATAGGTCATAACAAGGTAAAAATAGCTTATGATAATAAAGAAAATATCTATGCATTAAAAATTATAAAAAAAAATAGTATAATGAATGTAAATAGTATTTTTGACAATGAACTTAACACTATGCTTGATCTTGGATTAGGAATAGGTGGTTTAAAGCGCAAAAAAAAACTATATCTGGCTTATTACTATTTAGGAAGCCCGCTTCGTTCGACGATAAATAAAATATTAGATGACCATGATAAGCAAATTGAACTTGCTATTCAAATAGCTATTGAAGTCTATGAGCTTCACACTAAAGGTTATACACATGGTGATATTAAACCAGAAAATATTGTTATAGATAAGAACGGTGAAGTTCATTTAATTGATTTCTCTTCTGCCAAGGATATAAATAGCAACACCCTATTTAATCCTCAGTTGCCTCGCACTAAATTATATTTGCCAAAAGACTATCTTAGCCTATCTGAAAGCAAAGCAGATATTTTTGCTCTTCTAAGAACCATATATCTTCCAAAAATTATTCATAATTATAATAACAACGAATTCACTACAAGAAATGATGAAAATGAAAGGCTCAAAGAAGAAGCCGTAACTTGGATATTAAATGATGAGCATATTATCAATAATAAAATTTTAAATGACCTTTTTAATACCTCTAAAGGGTTATCAAAAAACATTCAAGTAGGCGATATAGTCGTATATTTAATCTTATATCGATACGAAATGCTGACAGAAGACAATCAAAGCATCTTATTCAAAAACAGAAATTTGCAAAAGGACATTATTTCATCTTACAAAAACAGAACGTTTAATTATGATAAATTTCATTATTTAGTAGAAGAAAATCCACCTGACATTCAATTCATTAGCAGCCTAAAATCGATATGTCAATCAGTAATGACCGAATTAGTATTACCTGATAACCAGTCCGACCAGGATTTAATGAGCTCATTATATTCACTACAAGCTTTAGTGTGGGACGTTGAAGAAGCAAGCAAATTAATTGAAATTTTAGAAACATTTTCTAACAACACCACCAACAATAACCTCAAACAACTTTTTGAAAATGAGAGAGAAAATCTACTCTCAACATTTCAACAACCCACTCAACCTTTTTATGACAATTCTTGTAAACATCAAAGCCTAAGAGATTCAACACCTAAATTGGCCAGTTGATCGGCAATTTCATTGCCCTCTATACCTGCATGCCCCTTAACCCAATGCCATCTAACTTGATGTTTTTGTAATTGATGATCCAATTCAAGCCATAGCTCTTTATTTTTCACAGGCTTTTTCTGAGCTGTTTTCCAATTATTTTTCTTCCAATTATGAATCCATTGTAAAATACCGTTTTTAACATAGGTAGAATCTGTATATAAGTCAACAAGTGACGACTGTTTCAAACATTTTAAGGCTTCAATTGCGGCAGTTAATTCCATTTGATTATTGGTCGTATTTTTCTCTCCACCATATAACTTTTTAGTTTTATTTTTATACTTCAGTAAAACACCCCAACCACCAACGCCAGGATTACCTTTACAAGCACCATCCGTATAAATAATAACATTTGGTTTTTTTAACATTGATTCGTATAACCTTTTATTTTTCTTTATATTGATTCATCGTTGCAGCATTAACTATGTATTTATTTTTTAAAACCTCAACACGCTCACGTTCACCAAAAGGTGTTAGAGGAATCGCTTGCTTTTCATAGACAATCAGCCAACCCAAAACTAGCTGTGGTAATAGACTACAAAATAAACGTTTTAATGCATTATCAGGCACTAATGCCTCTATATTAACATATGAAAAACCTTGTAACTTTAATGACTCTGTCACTCGTCTTAAACTATGATGATGATAGACAAGTTGCTCAGCTGCTACTCCTTGTTCGCGAAACTGCTTAATAACAGCTTCTTCAGCGATAATATTTTTAGGATTTGCATGGCTAATAACCAAACGACCACCTTCTTTAAGTGAAAAAAATGCTTCTTGCAAAACTTTACCTGGAAATTTAAACATTGGAAAAACATGATATAAAACAAGTAAGTCAAGCGTATTTTCTTTAAATGGTAAATGCTCTGGTGAAAAAATGCCATCGGTAGGGTTTTGTTGATTATGAAAAAAGCTACCCGTATAGATAAACTGCTCATTGGTACTCGCTAATAGCGATCGATCGCTACTACCAATAATAAGGCATACCTTAGCAACAACCTCTTTTGTTAACTTATCCAACAACAATCGTTCAGATTGGTAAAACTCAGATAAACTCACAAGCACTCCACCTTTCTAAAAACTCTTTAAAAGTATAAAGGTTTTTTTATCATTTACTCAAACTAAATTAAAGATCATCATCCTATTAATTTAACTTTCACCTGTAAGTCTACGAAGCCTATGAAAATAATCCGGACATGTTTTAGCAACACATTGACTATCTGTGATTTCAACACCGGCTACTCTAAGGCCAATCAAACTCAATGACATCGCTATACGGTGATCACCACAGCCTGATACTATTGCGCCATGTAACTCTGATGGATAAATAGTAATACTATCGTTCGTAGTCTCAAGTTTGGCTCCTAGCTTTTTCAACTCAGTTGAAATTGCCAAAATTCGATCTGATTCTTGCAATCTGGTGTGGCCAATTCCAGTAATCTGTGTCTTTGTCTGCGCAAACGATGCGATTGCTGCTAAAGTCATAAACGTATCTGAAAAGGTTGCCATATTTACATTAACACCTTTTAATTGCTTAGCTCCTGTCACTGTCACGCCTTGATGATGATATTCAACATGACAGCCCATTTGCTCTAACAGATTTAAAAACTGAATATCTCCTTGAAGCGTATTTTCATGCACATGCTCTAGTAACACATGACCATTCGTTAATGCAGCTGCTGCTGCAAAGTAAGAAGCCGTTGAAATATCAGGCTCTAATGTATAATTTTGCCCTTGGTAATGCTGATGTGCCTTAATACGATAACTATCTTGGGTAAGAACTCTCTCGACTGCTACACCAAAATGTTGCATAACGTCCACGGTCATATCAACATAGGTTAACTGCTTGTGTGCTTTTGTGTGAATTAAAACATCATTACTTGCAAGCGGACTCGCCATTAGAAGTCCTGATAAAAATTGTGAGCTTTCAACACTTGGTATAAAAATATCCCCACCGATTAAACCATTTGCATTCAAATAAAAAGGCATCTGATGGCGATGTGTTTCATAATCAATCCTACAGCCTTGCTCAATCAATACTTCCAACAGACTTAAAAGTGGCCGTTGTGACATTCTTTTTGATGCTGAAAAATGAAATTTCAGCTCTTTCATTGCCGCACAAACCGGTAATAAAAAACGTGTTACTGTACCTGAGTCATGGCAATAAACATTCGCTAAATTAACATTAAACTGATGATTACAACCGATAACTTGTACTTCTCTTTTAGCTTGATCTATATCCATAACGATACCTAATGCTTTTAATGCATTTAGGCAAGCAATTGAATCATCACTAAATAACATATTAGAAATAATAGACTGGCCATCTGCTAATGCAGCTAAAATTAAAACTCGGTTGACCAAACTTTTCGATCCTGGCAAAGAGACAATACCTTTAACAGGATGTTTAACTGGAAGAATAACTTCTTTCATAAGAATTTATAAGCTTAATTTGAAAATAAGCACTAGTATATCATAAACTACGCTCAAACAAGTAATCACTGATCAAAAAATAATAATACCATTTTAACAGGCTGGCTTTCGAGACGAATAATTGGGCTATGCTGAAAATTAACCACAAATGAAGAGGCAACTCCGCCATCTAAATTCGTTGCAGTTTCAATCACTTCATTGGCATGTTGTGCTATTTTATTCAAAATATCAATCGCCTGCGAAATACTCACAGGCGAAAAATAAAACAAACCAATATCACCACTTTTAAAGCTAACTAAAATACTTCTTTGTCTAAGTTTATGACCATTAATTATCGTTACTTTAGTATTATCATAAAGTAATGGCCCTGCTTGAAATGCACTGTATAAGCTAATATTTGGGTAAGCTTTTTTACTATAAATAACTAACTTACCTTTATCATTTATATTAATAATTGCAGATAATAGATCATTCGATACGAAGTTTGCCATTTTTTTTCCATCAATCTTTAACAGACCATTTGGCTTAAACTGCTCTCGATAAAATCCACCATTAATCGCAACAACGGCTCCTTTGTCTTCACTTAAATCAGCTAATGTTTTTGCATTATGCCAACTTTGAGCTATTAACTGTGCTTTGTAGTGATTTTTTTTGAACAAAACCATATCAACATCAATCGGAAATTGTTTATAGCGCTTAGCAATGACATGTTGATAAATACCACTTTCTGCTGGCAGTTGGCGAGATTTTTCGAATGTTAGCTGCCAAGTATTAGCATAACTAATATCAAAGCCTAATATAAAAATAATAATAGCAATGAATGACTTAGATATCATTGATTTCAATACCTAATCGAGCTGAAACTTCCTTATACGCTTCAATAACGCCGCCTAAATCTTGTCTAAAGCGATCTTTATCCATAATTTCGTGTGTCTGTTTATCCCAAAGACGACAACCATCTGGTGTAAATTCATCACCTAATAATAACTCACCATTAAAACGTCCAAACTCCAGTTTATAATCAACAAGCTCCAAGCCAGCATCATCAAATAACCGCTTAAGCACCTGATTAACTTTTAAAGTTAGTAGTTTCATCTGCTGTATTTCAGCTTCTGTTGCTAATTTCATCATAAGAATATGTGACTCATTCATCATAGGATCGCCTAAGGCATCATCCTTATAGAAAAACTCAAAAACCGCTTGCTCAAAACGAAAGCCATTCTCTAGCCCTAGTCGCTTGACAATACTTCCTGAGGCAATATTTCTAACAACACACTCAACTGGAATCATGTTTAATGATTTAACAACCGACTCATTTGCAGATAATTGTTTAATAAAATGCGTTTTAATGCCCTTATTTTCAAGTTCAGTCATAATAAATGCATTAAAGGCATTATTCACTTTACCTTTATCTTTTAAACTTGCAGCTTTGATACCATTAAAAGCAGTTGCATCATCACGGTAATGCATAATATAACAATCTTCTTGATCTGTTTGATAGATATTTTTTGCTTTACCTTGGTAAAGTAATGCTTGTTTTTTCATCCTCTGATAACCTTTGATCGTTAGCGTTTTTATAAATTATTTTGTAATGTTAATAATAATGCTTTTGTTTGTTCAATCGGCATAAGATGACCGTCTTTATTAAATACCTGAACATAGGTTTTACTACCTTCTTCAGAAGTCAAAAGGCCAAAAGTTAACCAACGGCTTAATGACGCATTACTCTCTGCATCAATCTTTCTAACATAAATTAAATACTGATAGTCGGCTTTATCTTTTGTTGCAATAAAAAAGAAACCTTTATCTTTATCCGATCGTATAATGTGATAATCAGCCATTTTAATTGCTTTATCTACCTTTGGCCAAACCTTTGTTTGATCCAATGGTACAATTAAGGCTGCCTTATGTGTATGAGCATCAACAAATAATTGACTACTAACCGATAATAAGCTAACACGCTTTGTAATGAAGGTTTTACTTGATTGAAGTTTAATTTGATCTGATAACTGCGCTAATAGTGATTGAGTATCTTTTGATGGTTTGAGCGATTTAATGGCAATATTTGTTATAGAGGATGCTTGATCATTTACTGCCGTAAAAGAAAATTGCTCCACACTATGCTTAGTTGTCTTCGCCTTTGTTTGTGCTGAGGATAGCGTTATTATTTTCAAATCATTCTTTGTTGTAATAACATAACCTAAATTTTTCAGCACAGTTTCAAAAAATGTCATTGCCTCAGGCATTGGCGCTAACACCTTTAACGTTAAACTAGTTGTATCAAGTTTCAGCTGATCAATAGGATACTGAATTTGAATATTACTGTCACCCCCTTGATGAAGGGCATCAATGCGGCTGTTTAGTTGTGTTAATAATGAGTAAACCTCTTCATTGGCAATTAAATCTTTTTTATCATCAAATACTGAAAGTCTTGTTTTATTATCCTTTAACGTTAAATAAAGCCAATACGTTGACTGACTCTGACTCGATACAACTTCAAAAGAATGTCCCGTTGAACTTTGCCCTATCACTTCAAAATCGGGAATACTTACAAGCTCTTTTGCAACTATTTCATAGGCTTTACCCAATGGCGCATTAATAACCAATAAACCATAACTACCTTTAACAAAGGTCAATGATGATTCAGCCGACTGTGCTTGTAAATTTTTCAATAACGCTAATGGGTATTGCTTTTGATAGTTAGGCGGCACAAGATCTGTCGGCACAGTTGAAACCGATTGATATTGATTTGGCCCTTTAGGTACTTGCATGGCCGGTTGTATCGTTGTTGTTTTTTCCAACGATTGTGGAACCTTTATACCTTGTGTCTGCTGGATGTCTGTTTTTAAATAATCATCTTCACGATCTCTAAAAAAGCTACAACCAACTAATGAGGCTAGGATAGCACCTATAACGAACCATTGCGCAATTAATTTTATTTGAATTGTTTTACTCTTTAGCATGAATCCTTTACTCTTTTATCTCTTAAAGTACATATCGCAAAACAGTATACTACAGTTTTGCCTAGTAATGAGAATGAATTTTAGCATTGCGATAAATTCACGGCAATTGCAAGACCAGCTAACGATGTTTCTTTGTATTTAGTTGACATATCTTGACCGGTTTGCTTCATTGATTTAATCACATCATCTAAATGTACATTATGTTCGCCTGCCTCTAATAGGGATAATTTTGCCGTATTAACGGCTTGTGATGCCCCCATCGCATTACGTTCAATACAGGGAATTTGTACTAAGCCACCGATTGGATCACACGTTAAGCCTAAATTGTGTTCCATACCCATTTCAGCTGCATTTTCAATTTGTGCACTTGTGCCTCCTAGTATTGCGCAAAGCCCTGCTGCAGCCATCGAGGTTGCAACACCAACCTCACCTTGACAGCCTACTTCAGCCGCTGAGATTGATGCGCCTTTTTTAAATAAAATACCAATAGCTGCTGCTGTTAATAAATAATCAATAATACACTGCTGTTGTTGTTGATCATTTAAATCGGTTGACTGTAAATAATAATAAAGTACTGCTGGAATAACCCCTGCTGCACCATTAGTCGGTGCAGTAACGACCTTGCTTCCAGCTGCATTTTCTTCATTCACTGCAATGGCATAGGTATTTAGCCAATTCAAATCCGTTTTTGGTGTGTTGGTATTTCGTAATTTTTGATTAAGCTTAGCTGCACGTCTTGTCACTCTTAGTCTACCTGGTAATTTTCCTTCTGTTACTAAACCACGCTCAATTGAGTCTGCCATCACATGCCAAATTGCTAATAATTTTTCGCTTATTCGTGCTTCAGAATTAGTTTGTTTTTCATTCTCAAGCATAATTTCAGCAATTGATAAATTCCCCTTATCACAATGGGCTAATAACTCTCTAGCGGTATCAAATGGGTAAGGCATATTACTCTCAGCAATAATCGGCTCACCTTCTTTTGATTGTTGTTTGATTTCCCTTTGATCCAACACAAAGCCACCACCAATTGAGAAATAAATATCTTCTATGATTAAGCTATCACCTTGATATAAAGAAAATTTCACACCATTGGCATGCTCTACTAAAGCTTGATCAAAATGAAAAATTAAATCTCGAGATTCAATAAACTCAATTTCTTTCTCAGCATTAAGATTAAGGCACTGATCTTGGCGAACCCGTTCAATTTTATCATTCACCGTTGCAGCATCTATGTCTTCTGGTGTTTCACCTAATAAGCCTAATATAACAGCCGTATCAGTACAATGTCCTTTACCTGTTAATGCTAATGATCCATATAAATCTATTTGTACTCGATCACAGTCATTTATTTGTTTTTTGTAGCTATCAAGAAAGCGTTTTGCAGCTCTCATTGGGCCAATAGTATGCGAGCTTGAAGGGCCAATACCAATTGAATACATATCAAACACACTAATACTCACGCTGATTACTCCTTTGTTTTCAAAAGAAATACCCCATCCCTAACTCTATAAGGTATCTATTGTCTTTATTTTTAATTAGAATGTAGATTACTGCTTTTATAAAGGAATTACTATTTGTATGTTAAAAGAGAAACTGTTTATTACCTTACAATACCTTCTACCACAGCATTTGCTATCGCGTATTGTTGGTAAAATCGCATCATCCAAATCAAAAAAAATCAAAAATATTTTGATTAAATTATTTATAAAACAATATGATGTAAACCTTGAAGATGCAATCACCACAAATCTAGATGACTATAATTCCTTTAATGAGTTTTTTACTAGAAAATTAAAACCTCAAGCACGAATTATCGCAACGCAGCAGGAGTTAATTATATCACCGGCCGATGGCACGGTGAGTCAGATTGGTAAAATACATCAAGGGCAAATCATACAAGCCAAAGGCAAGCTGTTTTCAATTATGGATTTACTAGGTGGTGAAACTAGTTTCCATCATCAATTAAAAGCTGGTTCTTTTATTACGATTTATTTATCACCGAAAGATTATCATAGAGTACATATGCCTTATCCTGGCAAATTACTAGCAATGACTTATATCCCTGGGAAATTATTTTCGGTTAACAATACAACAGCTAAGCACGTTGATGGCCTATTTAGCCGCAATGAACGCGTGGTTTTATTTTTTGAAACAGACATTGGCATTATGCCTGTTATTTTTGTCGGTGCTTTTTTTGTTGCCAGTATTTATCTAAACTTTCATGGTTTAGTAACGCCGAGTAAAATAAATAAAATACAGCACTGGTCATACAAGGATAAGAATCTTTTTTTCAATAAGGGAGATGAATTAGGTTACTTCCAGTTTGGTTCTACAGTCATTGCTTGTTTTGAAGAAAATAAAATTGAATTTTCAGATGAATTTGAAAGTCAATCGACAATTGCCATGGGCACAGCCATTGCACAAATTAAACCTGCATAATTAGCATAAAAACAGGTAATGTAATAATAGAAAATAATGTCCCTAGTATTGTACTACTTGTACTTTCTTCAGTTAGCGTATTATAGCGTAATGCAAACATTGTGGTCATAGTAGCTGTAGGCATTGCACATAATAAGACAACCTCTTTTGCAAGTAACCCTTTAATACCAAATACAAAAATTAACCCCATCATAATCATTGGATGGAGAATATTTTTTAATGCAATATTAAGGATTGCCCCTTTAGAGAATTTAATCATAAAGCTTGAGATGATTAACCCTAGTGTAAATAAAGAAACGCCTGAAGTAGTATCTCCTATTAACTTAAGACTATCTTTGATCAGATGTGGCAACGGAATGCCAAAAAGCGCATAAATAATCCCTAGTATTGGTGCAAATACCAAAGGCTTTTTAATCACAACAATCAGATTTTCAATAAATATTTTGAAGATATCAGCATTTTTAGCTGATTTCAGCTCAAGTAATATCACTGTAATTGGGATCATAAATACGCTAGATATAATGTTTCCTATAACAATTGACACCAATGCCGTTGAGCCAATAATTTCTAAGAATATTGGAATACCCATAAATGCCATATCAGGAAACGAGCAGACAAAAGCTGCTTGTCCGGCATTATGTAGTGCCCTTTTTAGCAACAAACGATGAATGATAAAACTAATTAAGTACATCCCCATAAGACCAATAAAAAAAGCAATCACAAATTGAAAGTCAAATAATACGCTTAGCTTGGTTGTCGCTGTAATAACAAAAAGCAAGCAAGGAAAACTAAAATTCATCACATAGGTTGCAAAGCTTTTGCTATGTTTTTTATCAATAATCTTAAAAAAGCCAGCTAACCAACCTAAGAAGATAACAAAAGCAACAGGAATCAATGCATTTAGGATTGTCGAGAACATAACATAACTTAAACAAGTGATTACTCTTAACTGCTATAATACGTGAGTGCTGAGTAATTAGACAACAATGATCAAGCTATCCTCAATTAGATAATTAATAATCTTTGTTAATTTAAAGTCTTCCAAATGCCTAGAATCATCAGCAAAACAAACATAATAATCAAATATTCCAACGTTAAAATATAAAAATTATCAACTTAATTATTAATCACTCAATTAAGCATTAAAACACATATAAAATATACTTGTTTTTTGCAATTTAATTCGATAAAAATTAGATTAATTTAAATTATATATTATTATAAATCAACAAGTTAAATTTTTAAATTGTTGTAATATTATACTTAATTCTAAAAATAAAGATTGATTAGGCTTTTATTTTAGGGTAATAATGATATGTGTAAAGATTAAATAATGCTGTTTAAAGATATAGTTTAAATAAGCATTTAGTCATTAATGATATTAATTAGATATGGGTGGGGACTGAGGTTATGAGTGATACTAGCATTTTATTTGATAACGAACATGACTACTTTAATACTACTGAAACGAAGTTTTTATCCAAATCAAAAAGTCAAAACGAAAATAACGATGGCAATAAGGTTAATTCCCCACAACAAGAACAGCAAAGCAACACAACCTCATTTTTAAACGATGGCAATGAGGTTAGTTCCCCACAACAAGAACAGCAAAGCCAAACAACCTCATTTTTAACCACAAAGATTCAAACGTTAACTGAGACAAAGACTAAATTAACTGAGCAACTACACCGCATAACAGAACAAACCCAACCAAATAATGGCAAACAAAATACCTCAATAAACAACCTAAGTGGTGAGGCCTTAAATACAGAGTTAGACAAAATAGAGAAAAAAGCAAAAGCAAAACTTCAATCTCTACAAGATAAAAATAATAAATATCAAAAGAATGATAAAATAAAGAGCGCATTAAGTCAATTATCTGAGGTTACTAATTCTGATTATCAGATTAATCCATTTAGTACTCATTCACTGTTTCTTCAAACAGTCGGCGAGAAATTGGCCGCGTTAGAAAATAACATTACCCAACTCAGTCAAGATAAAGCTTTTGTTACCGATAAAGTTGTTGATCCTAACACAAAGAAGACATATTCACAGATAATTGAAAAAGCAGATCAAAAGGAAGGCATATATCATTTATTACTTCATGTCAATGAGACCATTAGATCCCCAAACCAAAATAATCAAAACCTAAAAGATCATTTTTATGCAAAAAATCCAAAACTAGAAAACATTAGAAAACTAGCTGATAATGCCCAGTTATTAGATCAGGCATCATTAATTTTAGAGATAATCAAGTTTATTCAAGGGCATGCACCATCTAGTAAATTGGCTGAACAACTGAATACTCCTAAATTTAATCGCATTCTGGATCAAGACATTTCAGCTATCAGAAAAGATCCATTTAATACTGCTCACACTAAACTAGCTCTTTTAAACTATATTATTAATGACTACTCTCAATTAACACCAGAGAAACAATTAGAATTAACTAATCAAATTCAAGCCAAATATAACTTTTCAATTGAGCAATTAGCAGAAAAATGCACTAGCAAAAACCCATCACCACAAGTGTTAGAGTTAATTAATTCGTATCAAAATAATAGCAATTTTTCATTAGATACATCACAGCTTGCTAAAAATATGTTCGACTTTTGGAATAGTTGTGATAGACAGCAAAAAATTCAATTTATTAATGACTTTAATTACGCTTTTAAAAACCAAACTCCAACAGTAACACTTTTAGATACTGGCAACTTTAAAAATATTGAAACATTGCAAAGTTACCTTGATGGCTATGTTCAACAACATCAAACGTATCAAACTTTAATTCTAAATAAACAGCATGATGATCTTATAAACTCAAACCCTACTAACAAGAAAGAAAGCGAAGAAAGCTTGGTAAAACTATTACTTAATCAGTCAGAAGATTACCCTGAATTTTTAGATTTTGTAGAAGAGGGGATCAGTAATAATATTGTTAAAATAGGAAACGAGATAAAAGAATCAATTATTGCAAATTTAATTGCATCAATAGAAACGATTGAATTAAAAAAATTAAAACTACTCCCATCACTCCCAGAAGATACAACATTACGTCAAGATGAAGTAACATTACTCCAAAATGAAGTAACATTAACTGATCTAAAAAGCAAAATAGAAACACTTAAAGAAGAAGCTAAACAGATACATATAAACTATATTAACCAGTCATTTAAAACTTCGGATCAGAAAGAAAAAGCTAAGCTAAAGGAAGCTTATGAGTTAAACTTAGCGCGAAATGATGCAGAAATAAAAAAGACTGAAGCTAAATTAACTAGGTTAACCGGGTTCACTAATTTAGATGATTTAACTAACGCTTTAACTGTAGCTAAGAACAAAAAACAGTTAAAAGCACTTGATGATAAAATTGCAAAAATTAACACTACAATGAACCATCTTATTCCAGATGCTCAATTAACAGGGCTAAAAGATAACATAACAAACATTGAAACAAAAAAACAAGAATTAACAAAGGATTGTAATAGAGAATTATCAAAAAACTGGGATCAAAATATAAGATCTTCTTTAATAAAACAGCGAGATAGAGATATAAAAAATGCTGATAGTGAGCTTCAAAATGCCATAACTGAATTAGAAAACTTCGAAAATGAAATTAAGAATGATGAAGTTTTAAAAACTATCGATGCAATCCACGATACCATTGTTCGCCTTCAGCACTATAAAAGGCTAGTTGAACAAACAGATCAAAAAATTAAAAATGAAGCATTAAAGCCACAATTGTCAAAAGCTAATTCGCCATTAAACAGGCTTAGAGGTCAACGAAATTCATATGTAGAAAGCATGAATAAGCTTGATCGTGAACTACAAGAACTTAAAATTAACTTAAGCGGCGACTATGGTATTAATATCGATGGTCAATTAAATAAATTATCTGCACAGATTAATGCAACTAAGACGATTGAAAACTATCGAGAAAATAAAAAATTTGAACTCCCCGTTGTAAAAAAACAAGACAGTAACGAACCTACAACACTTGACGATGACGCAGTTACTACTATTGCTGAAATTTCTGATATTGAAAATAAAATCAAAGAAATTAGAGAAAATAAAGCGACCAAAAGCATAAAAGAGAGCAATCAGAATTTATATCTTAATGGTTTTAACACTCAGTTTAATAATGCTTTGTGCCAATTAGAAGATCTTGCAACAACAATTGATAATACTTTATACATTTTGTCAAATGCACCAGTATTCGTAGAAAGCTATAATCAGCTCTCTAGTGTCAATCAGAATTTAAAGTTATATCATGACATAAAATCAAATTTTGATAAGATTATTACCTATATTAATAATGCAAAAATTGAACAAAAAAATAAAACATTATTTATAGATGAATTGAATGATTTGATAGTAAATTCTGATAAATCCAAAGATGATGTGCTGAAGCAAACTACACAAATTTTAGACAGGTTATTCTCAGTCCAAACTCAAGCCAAAGCTTTTTTTGAAAATATAAATACTGGAGGAAAAATATTTCAAAATAGAGAGCTAGTTGATAAATACTATACTATTGCAAATGATGGCAAATTAACTCCTAAAGATAATCAGCCCATTAAAGCAAATATACTTTTAGAAGAAGGAAACCTTCCATTTTTAGCGCCTATTTATAACTACAATGAAACATCAATTGTTAAATATATACTAAATGGGGATGACAAAGCGAGTCCTAACTCTCAGCACCTTGCTAATCACATCACACATGCAGATAAACTACTAGATTTTTATGCGCTTATTTATGGAAATACGGCAAGCAATAAACAGACAATCATAGATAATGCTCAATTTATAGTTGATTATTTTGTACAAGACCCAAACTGTTTAAATAATCTTAAAAAAATTGAAAGCATTGGGTTACTTGCTGAAATATATGAAAACTTGCAAAATCAATCGCAAAATCAATCAAAGATAAGCCAGTATTTTAGCCAAACGGAATATAGCGAACTACAAGGTATTTATGACCACATAAAACAAGTGCCTAAAGACTTTCAAGATACTGTTATTCTACAGACATTAAATTGCTGTCATGCAATCATTACCGACTCCAGTGATAAGCACAAGAAACAATCGTTATGCAATTTAAAAAAGTTGATTGGAAATTTAGCCAGAACCTTAACCGAAAATAAAAGCCAACTAAGTCAAGACGAAGTTCAAGAGATAATAAAAAACTATGATAAAATTAGCGCACCTGATGAGCTTGAAGCTAATGTAAATGCATACAAAAAATATACTACTATTATAGAAAATAACACTAGCCACTTTGAAAGTTATAAAAAGCATTCTCTAATTGGAATTTTAACAGATAAAACCAAATTAAAGCATATCAATAACTTAAATGCTATTTCAGATGCGCTAAATCCACAATCAATCACTTTAAAGGCTAAAGCTACTACATTTATTGAAAGCTTAAAAAAGACTATTTATACCAAAATTACACCAGAAACAAACTTATCAGAACTTGCTACACAAACAGATCAAATAAATGCGTTAATTGAGAAAGTAATTCAAATTGCCAATATCACGGAATTTCAATTGGATTATATTAATAAGAGAGAAAATAGCATATCGAGCTTCCTTGAGGGTGAGGTTAACGAAGTGAGTTTAACTAAAGCCAATAGCCTTGCTAATGCTGTATTAACAGTTGCAAAACTTAATCAGCAACAGCAAAAGTTTATAGTAGAGAAAGTTATTTCAAGCGTTTCCAATTTCAGAGCCAATTTCAGTACTGAACAATTAGACGCTGTCTATAAACATCTAAATTCTAACAATTCAACAACAACTAATAAATTCATTGAATTTCTAATAAATGATAATTCACACCAAAAAATAACTGAACAATTTACCAACAGTGATACCCTCTTTGATAAGCTATCATCTGCTCTTGAAACATTAAACTCTGACTATCCAAGCCTTGCCAATACAATTGCTAAAGGCTCTTTAATCAAATATTTGCCTAATATAGATGAAGATAAAAAAAAGATAGAAGAGTTAACTCAAGCAATTGAAACTATTAACACGCTATCAAATAAGGAAACTGGTAGTGCTAACTTATTAAAAGGAATAATTGCAACTGAAATTCAAAATCAAAAAACTGACTTTGATAAAATTGAAACTAAATTAATTGCATTTAACAACGTTCTAGACAAACAAAATCAGATTCAACACTTAATTAATCATTATTTTGAAAATCAAGTCAACGGCTTTATCAAAGACTATATCAAGACTTATGGTACCGAGAAAGCGCTTAATCTTAAGACTCTAGATGCAGCATATGAACAAGCTGATTATATAGCAAAAATTAAATCTCTAGACACCCAACTAAGAAAAATAACTCAACATTATGAAAATCAACTAACTACTAACTTATCAACTGGTAATTTAAACGCGATTGAAGAAGATAATAAAAAACTAAAAGGCATTCTTAAGGCAATTAACGCAATTGGTTTAACTCATCAAAACCAATCAGAAATTCAAAAAATATTATCTCCTTTAGTTTGCAACTTAATTGAAGCTAATCCTGATATTGATCCAGAAAAGCTTAATAACGCAATTGATAGTATTTTAAAATTCCCGAACATAGAAGCAGCAATAACTAATTTGAATAACAATCAGATTACTACCCAAGTCAACGACTTTATCACAAAGTATATCAAGACTTATGATGATACAAATAATGCACTTACACTTAATCTGAATAAATTAACCCAAGCATCTGAGCAACTTACTGAAATCAATAAAAGAATCAAAAAAATAGAAGGTAATAAGGGTTATAACAATCAGAACACTTATTGTGCTGAAAAAATAATTATCAGCTATTTTAATGAATATAAAACTAGTTCTATTGGTACTAATTTACATACCTTACATCGGATACATACACTTTTAACAGATGAAAACTACCAAAGTTACTTTAATAATATCAATGACTTTAAAAATGCAGGCTTTGATACAATAGCAGCTAATTACTGTAAAAATATACAGATTGCATTAGGCGCTATAGGAAATACAAACAATCAAAAATTCTCTGATACAGAATTTGATACGCGTAGTAATAATGGTGACTATACTCAAAGAGATAATAGATTAGGTGTCACTACGTTAAGACAATTAAAAGCAAATTACGATGAATTAACAAACACCATAAAACCAAATGAAAGAGGGGAAAACAAAAATACTGCCCTAAAGAAAGATCACCAAAAGTTTTTTAACGCTGTATGTGACGATTTGAAACAGCAAAAGACAATTACAAATTATGCCTTTGAGAATTTTAATAATGTTGTTATTAAAAATCCTCAAATGTTTCGCACCCTTAGTGACAAATTTGACGACTATAACGCAGTCAAGAATGCATGTGCTTCTTCCTTAGCTAAGGCAATTAATATAGAAGGTTCAATTAATTTTAATAATGATAAGGCCATTCAAATTATTGAAAGCATATCAAGCAGCTTTGAGTTAATAGACAATCAGTTAAAATTATATAAATTTAATAATAAATATGCAGTAGCTCAAATTCTTGATAATCTAAAAAAAGAAGTCTATCTAGCTGATTTACAAAACAAATTACAACAGGCAAATCAAGGCATCAAGCAATTAGTTAAAAACGCCTATTTAGAAATCATTGAAGAAAATGCACAGCTGCTTGGTTTGAATATCAATACAATAACTACAACGCTTGATAACGCCACTAATGATGATTTGAAAACACTTGATGCTATTTTGAAGAAAATAAATGCTTGGAATAATAATTCTGTTGATGATAAAAAACTCGCTGCTGCCTTTATTCTTCAATTAAATTATTTATTTGAAACAAGTGATACTCAGTTATTTAGTAAACTTGACACCATCCATAAAAGAATGAAAGGACAAATTTACGCGTATAAAACTAGCTATGATAATGATACAGCTGCATATCAGAGCCAAAAAACTAACTTAACGAATTATATTGAAAAAGTACAAAAAAGAGGCTGCCCATTAGCTACGTCAACTGATCTTAAAAGTATTGTCATCGCAGATGCAATATGCCGAACAACAACTAATAGCCGTCAGAGTATTGAGTCGCAAATAGCAAGCTCAATCAATAATATTTCTCAAAAATATGACAAATTCAAAGGAATTATAGGTGATGTAAATACGTTTCATGAACACAGTAACAATCATAGTAGTAAGAAAGATAAAATAGTTGAGGTTACTAAAACAATTGATACTGCTATTTTTGAGAATATTGCAATAAATAGAGAAAAGACGTTACTAAAAAAACCTACGATTACAGCTAAACAACAAGAGGATCTCAAAGAACACAAAGGATTTTTTGCAAAAATACTTGATTTTTTTGGTATTGAAGCTAAATCATATAAAAAATTTAACGCTATTTTTTATAAGAAAGAAACTGAACAAGTCAACGGCTTTTCCCCGAAAAAAGAATCGGCACCGTCACCCTAACGCGCTCTTCATTCTGGCTGCTTTGGAGATAATTAGTCATCTTTGTTAATCCAAAAGCTTATCAACTAGGCAGTCTAAATGCTCAGAAATATCATTAATATAGTTTAGCGCTATATTCTCTAATAGCGCTAAATTATCCTTTCGTACATCATTAATTTTATCACTTGCAGATGCATCGATTATCGGCGTAAAATGATAATAATTATCTGAATACCCTAGCATTTTAGCAGTATGGTACGTTTGAAAATGACCTAACTTCTCTGAGCATGAAAATAAACGACTAAGTAATTGAGAGACAAATTTTTGATTAATATTCGTTGAATATTCCCTATGAATCTGACTTTTGCCATTGCCTAAGGAAACCAATAGGATTTCTCTCTTAGCTTGATCTTGATTGAATATCGTATTTGCCTCGATAAATGCGGGCATTGATGGGTTATTTGCAAATAACGCACCATCTAGAAAAGTCATCTGCGGGTTTTGTATTCGTTGCAATATATCATAAATATTATCTTGATAGAGTACATAGTTAGCCGGCAAACTCAACGTATTGTTATTAAATTCATCAAGATTTTTAAGAATCTCCCCATTATCTGAGATGACTTTATTTTGTTTAAGTATCGATAAGATTTCATTTCTTTGATCTGCATCTTTTAGGATATCAATAAATGAATAAGCTCTTACTATCTTATCTGAAAATGAACGCGTTACTACTGGGTTAAAGTAAAACGGCATTGCACAAGTAGCACTAATTGCATCGTTTATATAAAAATTATATTCCGGTAATAACTTTGCATAATGTGACTTGAAAAAAGCCAACCAATTACGATTAGGCTCATAGGCTGTAATCAGTGATGGCTTAACTAAATCTTTGATTTCTAAATGTGCAAAAATATCAGCCATACAGTCACCAAAGCATTGAGATGAATAATCAGGATCTCTAATTAATTTTTCATCCGTATCCGAATTAAAAAGGAATATCTTAATTAATATTTGTTTGACTAGATCATAGATATGATTCATTGCATAAGGTTTTTCATCCTTATCCATAGGGGCTAAAATTAATGCTGTAATTAAACCTCCAATACTAGTACCTGCAACTAAATCAAAACAATCAGAAAGCCTAAGTTGACGATTAGATTTTTCAATCAGTCTTCTCTCTAATTCCATTAAAATCATAGCTGGAAAAATAGATCTAACTCCACCACCAAAAACTGACAATATACGTATCTTTTGCATAGCAAATCACTATAACTTATATAAACCTAATATAAATATAGCAAATTCTTTTAAAGATTACTGATTATCAACTTTCCATCGTTTAACACGATCACTATCAATATTAAATAAGTCCAACACTCGCCCTACACTATGATTGACTAAATCATCAATCGTCTGTGGGTTATTATAAAAAGCTGGCACAGGTGGAGCAATAATCGCGCCGATTTCTGTTACGCGCTTCATATTTTCAATATGGCCTAAATGCAACGGTGATTCACGCACCATTAAAACCAATCGCTTACGTTCTTTTAATATCACATCGGCAGAACGCGTTAATAAATTTGAAGTTGTACCATTGGCAATCTCCGCTAGAGAGCGCATCGAACAAGGTGCTATAATCATGCCTTCTGTCTGATAGGAGCCACTAGAGATACACGCTGCAATATCATCAACTGAATAGCAAACATCTGCTAATTGCTTTAATGCCGTTGAGGTTATATCTGTTTCATAGTTTCTAACTTGTTCAGCCGCTTTTGATACGATTAAATGACTTTCAAATTCGGTTTGTTTTAACATTTCAAGCAAACGAACGCCATAGATAGTCCCAGAGGCACCACTAATGCCAACAATAATTCGCTTTTTACATCCAGCAACTACTTTCGTTTCCATATTTTTTATACGCTCATGATTCTAACTAAAGTCAAATTATATTATATCAACAAAGCATAAAGATAGGGCAAACGATTTATGTCAACTTAAGCCATTTCAATTTAATTTTTTTTTCTCTATACTCTAGTCTTTAAAAAAATACTCTGATGAATTTGAAAGTAATTAGGAAAAGTGATGTTAGATTATATTACAAAACGCATTGGCGATAAGGCAAAATATGCCGTTATTTGGCTGCATGGTCTTGGTGCCGATGGCCATGATTTTGAGTCGATTCTTCCAGAATTAAACCTACCAGTTAATGCTGATATTGAATTCATATTTCCTCATGCACCCATTCGCGCCATTACGATCAATGGCGGCTATCAGATGCGTGGCTGGTATGATATCCGTGATATGGGCTCTATTGATAATCATATTGATTTTGAGGGCATTCGTGATTCGATTACGCAAATGAATCAGCTTATTGAGCAGGTTATTGATCGTGGAGTTGCTTCAGAGAATATTATATTAGCTGGCTTCTCACAAGGCGGTGCTATTGCAACTTTAACGATGCTTTTTTCAACTATGCGTTTTGGTGGATTAATTGCTTTATCAACCTACTTACCTGGCTTTAATGAATTAAAATCTCATGTTCAGCTAACCAATCAATCCATACCAATAACCATTGCCCATGGTTTATATGACCCGATTGTACCCATTCAAGCAGGTGAGCACTTATATCATTCATTAACCGACTACCAGTTTCAGCCAACCTTCCATCATTATGAAGTAGAACATGGTCTTTGCCTTGAGGAAATTAAAATGATCCGCGCTTTTATTTGTCAAACCTTTCAGCTTAAATTAGAAACCTTATAAGTATCCGATATAATGATGATAGAAAAAAATACACTTAGAATTGCAACAAGAAAAAGCCCACTAGCCTTATGGCAGTCTGAATATGTAAAAACACAGTTACTTAAGCACTACCCGCAATTAGACATTGAATTTGTTTTATTACAAACCGAAGGCGACAAACGTCTAGAACAGCCATTAAGTAATATTGGTGGTAAGGGGCTGTTTATGAAAGAGTTAGAAATAGCTATCAAAAATGATCAAGCTGATATCGCTGTACACTCTTTAAAAGACATACCTTATCAATTACCTGATGACTTTCATTTAGCCTGCTTTTGCCAACGTGAAAGTCCATTTGATGCGTTTGTTTCTAACCAATATAGCTCCATTGCTAATCTCCCTAAAGGTGCAATCGTTGGTACTTCCAGTTTAAGAAGACAATCTCAATTACTTAATTATCGGAATGATTTAATCATTAAACCCATTCGAGGTAATGTCAATACGCGACTGAGCAAGCTTGATGATCAGCAATATGATGCCTTAATTCTTGCACATGCTGGCTTAATTCGACTTAACCTCTCTGAAAGAATTAAACAAATTATTCCAGATCATTTAATGTTACCAGCACAAGGCCAAGGTGTTATTAGTGTTGAATGTCTCAAAGATAGATCATCACTAATTAAAATGCTTTCTGTCATTAATGATCGCAAAACTCAGGCCTGTGTTTTAGCAGAACGCACTTGTAATGAACACCTTCAAGGCAGTTGCCATGCCCCTATTGGTGTTTATGCAACAGAAGAAGGTGAAAACTTATTATTACGAGCCATTGTACTTAGTGCTGATGGTGTTCATGCCATTAAGGCTGAGTCTTTAGGGCATGACCCAGTTTATTTAGGCAAGAGTGTTGCTCAATCTCTACTTAAGCAAGGTGCTAGCGCTTTTTTGCGTTGATTGCTTAAGTTTAAGCCGATCAGGCCAATAATCTCTTATTAATTTTATCAATGCCTTTAAAACAGAAAAATCATAATCAGGTACTTCTTTAAACAATTTATTAGCTGCATAGAACCCAACAATAATAAAGATGAATGACCCTAGAACATCAACCAAATAATGCCAGCCTGTAACAAATACACTTGCTGTGATCAAAATAGTATAAATAACCCCTAAATAACGAATACCAAAGCGCTTAATTGGCCACCAACCAACCATTGCAAGCAATGCAATTAGAACATGCCAAGATGGACAGCTAACATCCCCTATAACTGGATTAATTGCCCTATAATCACGGAACTGAATATAATTATGTGCTTCTTGTGTTACATTGGCAGGAAAGACCGTATGAGCATAACCGTAAGCTGGATTAATCGAAGGGAAAAAATTACAAAAAACAAAGGTCATGGCAAATAACAAATAGAAAATAAATAAAACTCGCTCAAAGCTTTTCCAGTTTATCAGTGGCAAAGCAATCATGGTAATACTAACCGCATTACCCACTGTGCCATAAACAAGCAATAAAAATGAATGCAAATAAGGCAAATTTGTTTGTGTATAGTGCATAATATCAATAACATTAAAACCTAATAAATGATCGATTTTAACTAAATAAGGATCAATAACAGGAAAAGGTACCAATGATAAATCAACTGTGCCACCTGCCCCAATAAGATTGACAAAAGTAGCATATGAAAACCATGTAAATACATAATAACAGACTTGATTAAATGCCTCTGGTCTATTATTAGGTAATTCCTTAATAAAATAACCCATAAAATACAAACAAATGCCGACACAAATTCTTATTAAATAATAACTCCATTGAAATCGTGCGTACTCAACCTCAAATTGAATTAAAAAGATAATTAAAACCGTTACAAGCGCCATCAATACGATGCTATGTTTTTTTAAAAAATGACTATAACGCAACTTATTATCCCCTATTTCAGCACTTATAATGTATCGTTTATCAAGCGATATTTTTCTTTCTTCTTATAATGGCCTTTAATGATTTCAGCTAGCAGCTGCAATACTCTAAAGTCATAGTTAGGTACAAACAGTTTTAATTTTCTAGCAACAAATAAAGCAATTGCCATAAAGATAAATGAACCAACAACATCAGCTAAGTAATGCCAACCCGTTGTAAAAACACTGATTATCAATAAAACAGCATACAATGTGACAAAATAACGAATACCAAAACGCTTAATTGGCCACCAAGCCGTTACAATCAACAAACAACCTAGCACATGCCAAGAAGGGCAGGATATCGAAGCTGCAACAGCAGCTGAGGATGGATCATGACGTAATTGTAAATAGGCATCTTTAATGAAAATAACAATTTTTGAAAAATGAGCATTTGGATAAGAATAAGCCGGCCCAACGGAAGGAAAAAAATAGCAAAAAACATACGTCATTGAAATTAAGAAGAAAAACATAAATATCATCCGCTGATAACTCTTCCAATTAATAAGCGGCATCAACAGTAACGTTACTATGACGCTAGCAGCTAAACTATAATAAATATAATTAAAAAATTCATTGACCTTTGGTAGATTAGTACTTACATAAGTTGCTATATCTGCCACATTAAAATGAAAAAACTCATCAAATTTTACTAAATAGGAATCAATTAAAGGATGAGGCACCAAAGGTAAGTCTGTGCCACTATAATAGCAAAATAGCCTAACTAATAGCGCAAAGGAAATAAAGGTTAAAAGATAATAAATTAGCTCAGATAATGCTTTGTTTTTCAGTGGCTTAAAAAATCTTATCACTTCAGCAAATAAATAAATTGAAACACTAGCCCAAACATTCAATAACACAAAAGACCAGTTAAAGTGTTGATATTGCACACGCCATTGGATCATAGCTAATAATAAAAGCGAAATCATCGCAAATAGCATTGCTATATGTTTTTTAAAAAAACAAAGCCCACTGAGCATACCAACCCCTAACGTATAATTTATTATTATTTTAATTATTCCTATACCGAGGTCGATTATATTATAATCAGCTAAAAAAGACAATCATTAACCACCAAAATCTGATTATTTTTTAACCATTTTATTTATTTTGCAAACTAACTTATTAAATCATCTACTTTAATTAGCTGACTAAAACGTCCAATTGATTCTAATGAAGCCTCATGTGCTTGATCACTGTGCGCCTGAGAAGCATCGGTTACCACCACAACTTCGTAGTCACGATCGTGTGCATCACGAGCACTATGATCAATTGCATAATTAGTTGCAACACCTAGCATAATAATTTTTTCAATTTTTAAAGCGCTCAAAAGCACACCTAAATCTGTATTATAAAATGCACTAACCCTATGTTTTATAATTACAAAATCATTTTCTTCTACATTTAATCTTTTATCAAAGTCACAGCCCCAAGTGCCTAGTTTTAAAGCACCAAATTCAGCAGATTTTGAAAACATGGGCGAATTTTTAGGACATTCAAGATAATTCGGACTAAAGCCGACTTTTACATGGGCTATCGCCATAGAGTTATCTCTAGCCCACTTAAGCACTTTATTTGCATTCTCAAGTACCTGATAGGTCGTGATTCTATCAGCATAGCGCGCAATTTTACCGTTCTCATTAACTATATCATTAATATAATCTAATGTTAAAACTAGGGTATTTTTCATTTTAAAACTCCTATCTTTGAATTAAATGCTTACAAATAATACAATTCTACTGCCTGTAATATCTGCTTAAATAACTTTACTTTTATGATAAATCTACTAAATTATTCTGTAATCGTAAATCATTTATAGCTACACGAATGATTAGGAATACTTAACATGTTTAAACTTCCCCCTCTGAAATCATTAATTATTTTTGATGCCGTTGCTAGAGCCTTGCACTTTGCCAGAGCAGCTGAAGAACTTAATATTACGCCAAGCGCTGTTAGTCAACAAATTAAAATTCTTGAAAACTACTTAGGGTGTTTCCTAATTAAACGAAATAACAAATCTGTTAGTCTAACCCCACAAGGAAAGCGCTTCTACGAAAGTATTCATGAAGCACTTAAAATGATTTCATCAGCAACAGAAGCACTTAAACCTACAAAGTCAAACGTTGTTCATTTGGAAGTTGCCACCACATTAGCCATGCAGTGGTTAATCCCAAATTTACCCAAACTACAATTAGAGCACCCTGAAATTGAGCTTATTATTTCAACGAATGTCAATGCGTTATCCGAACAAAGTCAAATGTTGCCAGATATTTCAATCATTCCTGAAAAACATACAATAGATAACCCACACCAACTGCTTTGGTTAGATAAACTTATTTTAATTGCCTCACCTAAAATAAACCAAAAAAATATTGCTAGTGCAATTAAAAACTATACTGCGATTAGTGTCGCCCACCCAATGAGAACTTCAGACTGGCAAACTTTTTGCCAACATAACAAAATACAGCCGCCTAAAAACACACTGGTTTTATCTAATACAATCCAAGCAATAGAAGCGGTCAAAAATAACGCTGGTATATTAGTGACACACCTACCACTTGTCTATCAAGAAATCGAAAATAAATCGATTAAGGTCATTGGCAATGCTGTTGCAACGGGCAATGCATTCTACCTTCACTATAGTCCTCAAAGAATCCCCTCTACAAATGCTAGAAAAGTAAAAGACTGGTTGTTGCAATTAGTTGATAATTTTGATCAATCAAAAATTATCTAAATGAGTTGATAATCTTTGTAGTATCAATTATTGTAATTTCATAGAGTTTTCTTTGGATTCTTAGGAAAATTTAGCTCAGACTATTAACTAAATTATCTACGGATTGATCGATATCTAAATATCAAGGAGTGCAAGAGTGATTAAACAACTTATGCTTATGGGCATCTTAACAACATTAACTTCTGGTTATGCTTATGCAGCCGATCAAACAAATAACAGCAAAGAGTCACAAATACAGCTGGCAAAACTACAGCAATTACAAACAGAAGTTGATGAATTACAAGCACAATTAAACCCACCTACGCAATCCAAAGCCGCACCATTTACGTTAGCTAATAAAACACTTAGAAGTACCATTTATCTAGATAATAATGTAGAACATACTTATCTAGAAGGACTATCTTCTTCTACTCGAGCACTAAGCTTATTACAAGTACGCAACAAATTTGGTAATAATGCTATGGTTTTAGGAGGTGAGATTGAAACAGATACTCAAATCTGGTGGGGTGATAAGATGACCGTTGTCAATCAAGATGATGGCCTTACAACCATTGAAAATGGCTCTGGCACATACTTAACCGGTGCTAATCTTGATTTACTATATAACTTAGGGCAGTGGTTGCAAATCTATTTTGAAACCATTACGTATCAGGACAGTAACGGCATAGAAACAGATGCTGAAAGTGCATTTGTAACCTTAGGTAACCTCGATAAAAGTCCATTTTTTGCGACAATGGGTAAAGGCAGACCAATGTTTGGTACATTGCCAGGCGCACCATGGGCTGCATCAATTGAACAAGGCTTATTTCGTCCTGGCTATATTAATAACATTACTTTAGGCTACAATGAAGGTAACTTTATTACAAACTTCACTTATATTAGTCCATCAGCCAATCATAGCACCTTCTTAGTCGATTCATTCTATAGCTATGACATACCTGATACAAAATGGACCCTAGGTGGTAATATTGGCTATGTTAACGACATTAATGGCACAGGGATGGGTATTGCCGCTACAGATAATGCTGATACAAGCCGCACTCCGGCTGTTAATGTTGAAGGCAATATAGCTTGGAAAGAATTTACTGTCTATTCAGGTTGGGAGTCGACACTTAGAAATAACACAGCACTTGATGAGAATGGCTTATCTGGTGTTTGGTATATTCAAGGTGTTTATGCGCCAGAGATTTTAGGTAAAGAAACAACATTTTCAGCCTCCTATGCTCAGAGTTATAACATGAGTGGTGTCTACTTTCCCATGGCTTCAAGCGCAGGAGAACCGCTCTCTATTATTGGACCTCATCAACAATTCTATGTTTTTGTTTCTAGAAATGTTCTAGATTCTGTCATATTAAGTTTAGAATACGCTTGGATTAAAACTTATGATAATCAAGAAAATAACACCATTACTTTTGATACCATTATGTACTTCTAAAATAACGACTTATACTATAATGAAACACCATCAACTAACTTCATCTTAAAGGTATTTTTATCATGTCTGTTACGCAATTTGAACTTACAAAATACTTAGATACATTGCTTGAAAGCCAACCCATAAAAGACTACTGTCCAAATGGCTTACAAATTGATAGCCATAATAAAACAATTAGTAAACTTATTTCAGGTGTTACAGCCTCAGAAAGTCTAATTGATGAGGCAATTAAGCAACAAGCTGACGCAATTATTGTTCACCATGGGTTGTTTTTTAAAGGTGAACCTCAAACAATTACCAGTTGGAAATTTAAGCGTATTGAAAAGTTAATTAAACATAATATCAGTTTATATGCCTATCATTTACCACTAGATATTCATCCAGTTTATGGTAACAACGTGCAATTAGCAGATAAACTAGGCCTTAAAATTACAGGTAAGTTTGATACCCTTACACAAGTTGCACTAGGGATTACCACTGAACTTGAAATAGCAACGACCTTAGATCACTTTAGCGAACACATAGCATCAATCCTTTCGCGCAAACCGATTATTATTCAATCTGAACATATTCCCAATACAATTAAAACCGTTGGTATTTGCACAGGGGGAGCGCAAGATTTTATTTCTCAAGCTAAAGAGGCACGCTTAGATGCCTATATTAGCGGTGAAATCTCTGAAAGGACAACCCACCTTGCTAAAGAGTTAGGCATACATTATATTGCTGCTGGCCACCATGCCACTGAACGCTATGGCGTCGAATCTTTAGGCAATCATATTGCACAATATTTTGATGTAAACCATATATTTATAGACATAGAAAACCCAGCGTGATTGCTTTGCACAAAAATTAGTAATGTGTTAGAATCAACGCAGCATCGTATTTAATGCAAACTAAATTTTAAGGAGCTTTATTATGGCAGGATCAACGAATGAAAAAAATGCTCAATCTAAAGAAAGGGTTATAAAAAAATACCCAAACCGTAGACTTTATGACACTGCAATTTCAAGCTATATCACCTTAGATGATGTCAAAGCCTTAGTATTAGAGTGTGAAGATTTTGCCATTGTTGATAGCAAAAGCAAGGAAGATATTACACGCACTGTCTTAATGCAAATTATTAATGAACAAGAGGAGTCAAGTGACAAGCCTATGTTTAATAATGATTTTCTACAACAGATCATTCGTTCATATGGTAATAGCATGCAAGATATGCTCACTAACTATTTTGATGAATCTATCGAATTATTCTTATATCATCAAAAATCAATTCAAGATAAAGTCTCTACCATGCTAGATGCAACGAACCCACTTAACCAAACTACGAATGAGCTTAATCCAATTAATTATTTACAAAATTTAGCGCAAAAAAATATCGAGCTTTGGCAAAAATCTTGGCAAAACTTGCATAAAGGAAAAAATGAAAAACGTTAAATCTGGCTTGTTATTATTCAATTAATTATCAATTCTAGTAACTTTCCTATAACTTAAGTGATCTTGCCAATAAGCGAAATTCTGCTTCAGATGCTAGCATATCTCTTAAAATAAACAAGCGATAGACTTTATTTAAACCGGTAACTTCTAAATCAATCGCAATATAAAAACGACTGATCATACTGCTTGGTAATAACTTAACTTGATAGCTTTGTCTATTATGTAGCTGAATTTGATACTGTTGATCCTTTATAACTAGAGAGCTAATAGAGTCATGACCTAATTTGAGATATTTTTTTATAAAAAAAATTAAAAGCATCACTGTAATAATCAATAGTAAAAAGAGTTTATACCATAGATTTATCGCTATGATGACCGTTGAGAATACGCCAATAAGATAGCAAACCAACTGGATCATACAAAGCATTTTCGAAAACTTTATATTAATAATCATCGCCATCACAAAATAAGCAAAATTAACAACTACAGTTATATCAAATAAATGTTTAACCAATCAAGATTGATATTTTTGTTTTAAGTGTTTCTCTAAAAGATTTATAAACTGACGAACTTTTGGTTGCACAAAACGATAACGTTGAAAATAAGCATACAATGGCATACGTTCATCAAATTCATCATATAATAATTCAACCAATGTACCTGCTTGTAACTCCTTTTGTACGACATAGTCATGCAATTGAATAATGCCTAAACCATCCAATGCACATTGTTTCATAAAATGAGCATCATTTAATCGTAATCTTGTCATAAATTTTGGCATAACTTGATGTTTTTTTAGATTAATTAACGGTGTTGTCTCATCCCTGCCTAAATGTGGAATATAATTGTGATATTCAAGCGCCTTAATCGTTTTTGGTATACCATGTTGATCTAAGTATTGTGGCGATGCACAGAGGATATAGCGCGTATTACCAATCGCTTTTCTTACAATCTCATCAGGCGCTGGAAAATTTACGCCAATAACTATATCAATTGACTCTTTAACTAAATCAGGCATACGCTCTTCTGTATAAAGTTCGATATCTACCTTAGGATATTTTGCTAAATAACACTCTAAAACCGCCACCAAATTAGCTTCTGCAAAATATGGGTTAGAACTGATTCTTAATAGACCTGCTGGATCAGCTTGAAAATTTAATGCTAAATCATTCATCGTATTAAGTTGCTGCATTAACACTTCTGCTTGCTGGTAAAGAACCTTGCCTTCTTCTGTTAATGTTACTTCTCTTGTTGTACGCACAAATAATGCTACTTGATAGGCTTCCTCTAAGAGTCGAATGCTTTGACTAACGGCAGCCTTTGATAAGTTTAATGCTTGAGCAGCTTTAGTCATGCTATGGTATTGAGCTACTTTCAAAAAAGCTTGTATATGATGTAGTTGATGCTTCATAGTCTTTAATTGTAAAGTTTTTCTTAACATTAGTTAATAATATTATATATTGTAAACTTATAAATAACAATATACGCTAGTTCTCATTGTTAAATACCCTTATAGGATGCACTAAAATGAAATGCTATAAAAAAATTATACTGCTAAGCTATATTTGTATTGCTTCTATCTCAGCTACCATCATTACACCAGCATTAACACAAATACAACAAAGCTTTAATATAGATCATCATGCAATTGGATGGGTTGTCTCTATTTTTTTATTTGGCTATGTAATTGGCCAATTAATCTATGGCCCTATTGCGAAACGCTTTGGAAGCTTACAATCACTAAGAGTTGGCCTGATTGTTAATCTAATTGGTATCATCATTTGTCTTGTTGGCTCATTCACTTTAAGTTATCACCTACTTTTAGTCGGCCGCTTTATTAGCGCCTTAGGCGCTGCCAGCGGCTTAAGTTGCACCTTTATGCTTATCCATGCTTACCTTGACGATGATCAAACAAAAATGATGTTATCTTTTTGCATTGTTTCATTTACGGTTGGCTTGGGCCTTGCAATACTTATTGGAGGCGTTGTAACACAATACATTAACTGGCAAATGTTATTTATTATTTTACTAATCCATGGTGCGATCACTTACCTAAGTACCTTTTTATTTGAAAAGACAAAAATACTCCAGCAGGCTATTAACATCAAGGCTATTGTCAATGGCTATGTTAATGCTTTAAAAAATAGATCATTAGTAATTTTTTCGCTAATGTTAGGTAGTGTTAGTATGTTTAGCTATGGTTATGCCTATAGCGCCCCTATTTTTGCTATGACTGAACTACATTTATCACCAAGTATCTATGGTTACTGGAATATACTGAGCATTTTTGGCATGTTTACAGGTGGTGTATTAAGTTCCGTATTAATAAAACAATTAGGTGCAAGAAAGCTACTTAACCTAAGCATGCTACTTGTTACAATGTGCCTTAGCGCGCTATTAATTCTAGGATTAGCCAATAGTCATAATACACTATGGTTTTTTATCCTAATTATGCTAAGTTACACTGCATTTGGTTTAATCTTTCCCTGTGCCTCTTATTTTGCAACCACCACAAGTGAGGATAAAGCTAATGCTTCAAGCATGATGTCATTTCTCAATATGCTATCTGCAACGTTAGGGGTTATCCTTATGGGCTATTTGAGCATTAACCCTATATTAGCAATGATAAGCGTACTTGGCATTTTCTTTATTATCATCGCATTAGCCTGTATTAAAGAACTCAAACTGCTACGCTCTTTAACACATCAAAATTGATATTTTAATAGAAAGAAATGATGCAACTTATCTCAAATTTATTATAGAACATAAGATAAATAAAGAAGACTACTTAAGTTTACTCAATTCAACTAAAACAAATGATATAACCCAAAATTACTTAAACTTATTTGGATCAAATCAAGAAACGATAAAATGTCATGAAGCTATTAACGTATCTCCAATGTAACGTTACATTTCACTTATAAAAAAATTTCTACAAATAAAAATAAGCCTAATAGAATTAAAATAACGCCCGTGACTTTGACAATATAAATCGTATAGCGATCTAATTTCATTTTTAATTTTGGATAAGATAAAATTAAACTTAGGCTACAAAACCATAAAAAAACAATTAAAAACAGCTCAATCAAAATACTAATTGCAAAGCCAACACCAAAGTCCTGATAAGGAACTAATGTAAACATAGCAATAAAAAATAAAATACATTTTGGATTTAATAGATTCGTTAAAAAACCTTCTCGATAAAGATTAAAGCGTGAGAATAAACGTGCAGTTGATTTATCTGAGGCCGTTGCAGTCATTGGTACTACTTTTTCTTTTAATGCATTGATACCTAGATAAATTAGATAGCTACCACCTAATATGGCTACTGCATCAAATAGCCATAGCGAATGACTAATTAAAGTAGCTAATCCCAATAAACAATAACTAACATGAATTAATATAGCAGAAGCAATACCTAATGCTGTAAAAATTCCACCGTGACGATCATATAACAAGGTATTTTTCATTACTACTGCAAAATCAGGCCCTGGCCCCATTGCAGCAAGTAAATTTAAAACCCCAAGCGTTAAGAGTGTTTCAAACACAACTACTCCACAAAGTTTCAGCATCTTTTCTATCAAGTTTGAAATTATAAAACGATATCGATAGTTTAGCTATTAACATTTTTGCGAATTTTCCACCAATAGGTAACTAACAACAATAGGGTTAAAATGCTATAAATAATGACAACTTCTAGAACAACATCTGCATTAATAAAACTTTCGAGAAATGAGATCAAGCTCGTAATAAGCACATTAATAAGATACATAACCGCAGCAGCAGCACCCGATATATGCCTAAAAAGAGACATGCCTTTACCCATAGATAATGGAAAAACAAAGCCACACACAAAAAACATTAATAGACTAGCAGCAAGTAATATCACATAACTATTTGGTAGGTATAGATTGATAATTAATAATATCGCCAATAAAAAACTAACACTATGCAAGGTAACAGAAAATAACGTTCGAACTTGATAATATTTTAACAAATAACGACATAAAAATGTTGCGGGCAAAAATACAGCACCCATAATCAAAGCAATACGCCCAAAGTAAGCCGCTGAATGACCAAAAACACCCTGAATTAAGAAAGGTCCCAGCGTTTGAAACGTAATAATCATTGCATAAGATATGCCCATAGAAACAACAAAGGCCATAAATAAGCTATGACTGAGAATCTCACGCAAACTTTTAGACATCTGCTTAACACTTAGTGGCTGCTTCTTTTGGATGGTTTCTGGCACAACAACAAATATCGCCAAAAAGAAAATAATTGCAATTAATAAGAAAAAGACAAAACCCGCCTGCCAATTAAAGTAAAATTGTAAATAGCCACCAATAACGGGTCCTATCACTGGCCCTAACCCCCACATTGCCCCCATAACAGGGCCTAATTTAACCAAACGCTCAGGTTCTAATAAATCTGAAAAAATAGTTCGAATTAAGACAGCAACAGCACCAATTGCAAGACCTTGACCAAATCGTGAGAATAACAAAACACTAACATCTGGCCAAATAATCGGCAATAGACTAAAGATTGCGAAAGCAAGCATAGAAATTCTAATCAGTTTTTGCCTACCAATTGCATCGGCTAAAAAGCCAATAAAAAAATTACCTAAGGCATAACCTAATAAATAAATTGAAATCACTCCCTTTACTAATGCATCAGATAAATTAAGATTATGACTAATTGCAGGTAACGAAGGTGCAACTAAATCAACAGCCATACCAATAACAGGCATAAATAATAATAGGGTAAACATAATATGATGATGTTTTGATTTCATAATAGCCGCCGTTTCTTGTTTCATAATTAAATTCCAATTATTTTTTATTTTTATAGTAATGTAAGGTTTATATCTATACGGGTGATAATAAAACAATACAAAACTTAATTAAAATATATTGATATTATTAACTAATTAAATATAACTTATAATAAGTCTACATTAATTGCATAGGTATAGTATACCTATAAAACGTTTATGATCAAATAGACAGAAAGATTAAAAATAAAAAAAGCCAATTATTTTATCAAATAGTTGGCTTTTAGATCATGTTATAATTGGTAGTAATATTAGAAATTATTCTTCGTCAGTTTCAATGTCAACTGGGCGATCAACTAGCTCAATAAAAGCCATTGGCGCTGAATCACCAAAACGATGACCACATTTTAAAACACGGGTATACCCGCCTTGGCGCTCACTATAGCGAGGACCTAATGTTTCAAACAATTGCTTAACCGCTTCTTTATTACGAATTCTTGAAAAAGCAAGACGACGAAGCGCAACAATTTTTTCGTTACGTTGTTGTGCCGTTAATTCTTGATCTTGACGAATTTCAGCTTCACGCTTAGCTAATGTGATTAATGGTTCAACAACACCACGTAATTCTTTCGCTTTAGCTAGCGTAGTTTTAATGACCTCATGTTTAATTAAAGATGCCGTCATATTACGAAACATCGCACGGCGATGACTGGAAGTACGTCCAAACTTACGGCTTTTTCTTTGATGACGCATTGGTAATATTCCTTCTTGTTAAAATTATTACTTATTTATTTACCCATTAACTCTTCAGGTGGCCAATTATCAAGTCTCATACCCAAAGAAAGTCCTCGCTCAGATAAAATACTTCTAATCTCAGTCAATGACTTACGACCAAGGTTAGGTATTTTGAGCAAATCAGACTCAGTATACTGTACTAAGTCACCTAAAAATCTTACGTTTTCTGCTTTTAAGCAATTGGCAGAGCGTACGGTCAACTCTAAATCATCAACTGGTCTTAATAGGACAGGATCTACCTCTGGTGAGTCACTCTGCTTAGCTAAACCAATTGGTGCTTTCAGATCGACAAAAACAGAAACCTGCTCATATAAATATGTCATTGCAAGTTCAACTGCTTCATTAGGATTAATCGTACCATTAGTCGTAATTAACAACGAGAGCATCTCGCTATTGTCATCAATTGAATCAACTTCAAATGCACACTGACACAGCGGATTAAAACCAGCTTCTAAAGTCATGACACCAATCGGGCGTACGTCACTTTCAGATAAATTAGTATCTTGGTTAACACTAAAACCGCGACGGCGCTGCAATAAGCGTAACGTCATAGCAAACTCACGATCACTAGTAAGATGCGCAATAACAAAATCAGGATTAATAATTTCAGCTTTACCCGAAGTTTCAATATCACCTGCAGTAATTGTACATGGCCCTTGCTTGTTGATTGTCAGATAAACTTCATCATAACCTGGCTCTAATCGTATCGCTAACTGTTTTAGATTCAACAATATCTCGACAACATCTTCTTGAACACCGTCTAAAGTTGAATACTCATGCAGCACGCCATCAATTTGAGCTTCTACAACTGCAGCACCTGGGATTGAAGATAATAATACTCGACGTAGCGAGTTCCCAAGCACATGAGCAAATCCAGCGGCAATCGGTGATAAAGTCACACGATAACGATTAGTACCTATAAGCTCCGCTTCACCAAGTTCCGGCTTATAAAGCTCTGTAGGACACTCTGACATGGATTGACCTCTTTTAATTATGTTTTAAGTTAATAGTTTACTTTGAATATAACTCGATGATTAGCTGTTCATTAATATCAGCAGAAAGCTCTGAGCGATCTACCTCAGCTTTAAAAACACCTTCCATCTTAGTCTCATCAACTTCAATCCAAGAAACAGGTACGCGCTGTTTCGATAACTCAACAGCATTTTGGATTCGTAATTGTTTCTTAGACTTTTCTCTAATTGCGATAACATCGTCAACATTAACTTGTAATGATGGAATGTTGCAGCTTTGGCCATTAACCAAAATTGCACGATGTGAAACCAACTGTCTAGCTTCCGCACGTGTTGCACCAAATCCCATACGATAAACAACGTTATCAAGACGATTTTCCAATAATTTTAATAAATTCTCACCTGTATTACCCTTGCGACGAGCCGCTTCAGAATAATAACGTTTGAATTGATTCTCTAGAACGCCATAAATACGACGAACTTTTTGTTTTTCTCTTAATTGTAAACCATAGTCAGAAAGACGACCACGTCTTGCACCGTGTTGACCAGGTGCTGTATTTGATCGACATTTCGCTTCAAATGGTTTTACGCCGCTTTTTAAAAATAAGTCAGTGCCTTCGCGACGAGAAAGTTTACACTTAGGTCCTAAATATCTTGCCATAATTATATCACCTCATTCTTAAACACGACGTTTTTTCGGTGCACGGCAGCCATTATGCGGCAAAGGTGTCACGTCAGTAATACTTGTGATCTTAAATCCTTTCGCATTAAGTGCTCTAACCGCTGATTCACGACCAGGGCCTGGACCTTTAATAAATACGTCTACATTTTTAACACCAAACTCTTGCGCCTGTGTACCTGCTCGCTCAGCAGCAACCTGAGCTGCGAACGGTGTACTCTTACGTGAGCCACGGAAACCACTACCACCTGCAGTTGCCCAAGCAAGTGCATTACCTTGACGATCGGTAATGGTTACGATGGTGTTATTAAATGAAGCTTGAACATGCGCCATAGCGTCTACTACGGTGCGTTTTACCTTCTTACGAGAAGATGTAGTTTTGGATGCTTTTGCCATAACACTATTTATCCTATCGTTATTATTGTCTTACGCTCTAATCGGCTTACGAGGGCCTTTACGCGTACGTGCATTTGTCTTAGTGCGCTGTCCTCTAACAGGCAGATTACGGCGATGACGGCGACCACGATAAGTACCTAAATCCATCAAACGCTTGATGTTCATTGATACTTCACGGCGTAAATCACCCTCTACCGTATAATTTCCAATCTCGTTACGTAATGCATCGAGTTGCTCTTCCGATAATTCTTTAATTTTAGTCTGCGGAGTAATACTAACCGCCTCACAAATTTTTATAGCTCTCGGACGACCGATACCATATATTGCAGTTAATGCAATATCTGCATGTTTATGATCTGGGATATTAACGCCAGCGATACGGGCCATTCACAAATCTCCTAGTTTATTTTAGTTAAAATTATTACCCATCTATGCAAAGATCACTCAAGATATAACAAACTGATTAAAAAATCAAGATTATTAACGATTAACCTTGTCTTTGCTTATGCCTTGGGTCACTGCAAATTACACGTACTACACCATTTCTGCGAATTGTACGGCAATGTCTGCACATTTTTTTTACAGATGCTCTTACTTTCATAATTAAATCCTCGATTTTATCTACCAAAGCTTGTTAAATTAGCTTTTTTCAATAGTGAGTCATACTTAGTTGACATCATATGCGATTGGACTTGAGCAATAAAGTCCATGATCACAACGACAACAATTAAAAGCGATGTCCCACCAAAGTAAAACGGCACATTCCAAAACTGCATTAAAATTAACGGCAGCAAACAAACGGCTGTTATATAGACTGACCCTACTAAAGTCAAGCGACTCATTGTAGCATCAATATACTTCGCTGTCTGCTCTCCAGGTCGAATTCCTGGGATAAATGCACCCGATTTTTTCAAATTATCTGCTGTTTCTTTAGGGTTAAATACTAAAGCCGTATAAAAAAAGCAGAAAAATATAATTGCAATTGCAAAAACAATTAAATAAAGCGGCTGACCTGGTGCTAAAGCTAGACCAATTTTACCCAACCATGTTAACCCAGATGTACCACTACCAAACCATTGTCCAATTGTAGCTGGAAATAACAATATAGATGATGCAAAAATAGGCGGGATAACACCTGCCATATTAATTTTTAAAGGTAGATGGCTTGTTTGCGGTGCATACATTTTACGACCTTGTTGACGGCGCGCATAGTTTACCGTAATTCTACGTTGAGCTCGCTCCATGTAAACAACAAACGCTGTAACGGCTAAGACAATTATCACAATAAATAACAACACAATCAGTGATAACTCTCCACGCTGTGTTTGTTCAAGTGTATGCGCAATTGCAGTTGGCAACCCTGCGACAATACCTGAAAAGATCAGCATTGAAATGCCATTACCAACACCACGCTCTGTCATTTGCTCACCAAGCCACATTAAGAACATACTACCTGTTGTTAAGGTGACAACGGCCGAAACATAAAACATAACCGGTGAAACACCTGCTAAGATAAGCCCTTTACCTGCAAGAAACTTAGCAATACCAAATGATTGGAATAAGGCTAGCGCAAATGTAGCATAGCGGGTATATTGTGTAATTTTACGTTTTCCTGCTTCACCTTCTTTCTTTATCTCTTCAAGCGATGGCATCACTTGTGTCAATAACTGAAAAATAATTGATGCAGAGATATAAGGCATAACGCCTAGCGCAAAAATAGTAAAGCGCGATAAAGCACCACCTGAGAACATGTTAAACATGCCTAAAATAGTACTATCCTGCCCGCTAAAGAATTGTGACAAACTATGTGGATCAATACCTGGAACAGGTATATATGAACCCAAGCGAAACACAATAATCCCTACCAATACAAAAAGAAGGCGGTGTTTTAACTCTGTCAAACCACCGCCTTTATTCATCATCTTTTTTTGTCTAGACATTTTAAGCCTTACTTATTCAACTTTTCCGCCAGCAGCCTCTATCTGTGCTTTTGCACCTTTAGTACAATGAAGACCAACAACATGAACTGCTCTTGAAACTTCACCACTAGCAATAATACGAGCACTGAGCTTATCTTTTCTTATTAAACCAGCTTGCTTTAAAGTATCTAAATTAATCACATCACCATCAATTAACGCAAGCTCAGACAAACGAACTTCCGCCACAGTAAATGACTTCCTAGATTTAAAACCAAATTTAGGTAGACGACGTTGAATCGGCATTTGACCACCTTCAAATCCAACTTTATGATATCCACCTGAACGTGCTTTCTGACCTTTATGACCACGGCCTGATGTTTTACCTAACCCTGAGCCAATACCACGACCAACACGCTTAGCAGTCGTTTTTGCGCCAGGAGCAGGTGCTAATGTATTTAAATGCATGACTACTCCTTAACCTCTAGCATATAACTTATTTGATTAATCATCCCACGATTTTCTGGCGTATCAATGACCTCAACCGTCTGATTAATTTTTCTTAAACCTAACCCATTTGCAGTTGCCAAGTGCTTTTTCAAGCGCCCGATCAAGCTACGCTTTAACGTTAGTTTGATTGTTTTTTCAGCCATTATACTACCCCTGAATTTCTTCAATCGATTTGCCACGTTTCTCAGCAATATCTTCCGGAGAATTCATTGCCTGTAAACCTCTAACTGTAGCACGAACAACATTAACAGGATTCGTTGAACCATAAGCCTTAGCTAATACGTTATGGACACCAATAACTTCAAATACAGCACGCATTGCACCACCTGCAATAATACCTGTACCTTTAGAAGCTGGTTGCATATATACTTTAGAGGCACCATGTTTTGATTTAATTGGATACCATAATGTATCACCATTTAAACCAATCTCAATCATGTTACGACGAGCATTTTCCATTGCTTTTTGAATTGCAACAGGCACTTCGCGTGACTTACCACGGCCAATGCCAATTCTGCCTTTCCCATCACCAACAACAGTCAACGCAGCAAAGCTGAAAATACGTCCACCTTTGACTGTCTTAGCATGACGATTGACTGTAACTAATTTTTCAATTAATCCGTCAGTTTTTTGTGAAGTTGTATTATTCATATTCGCTTAAACCTTCTTAATTTCTTAAAATTTCAAACCATGTTTTCTTGCACTATCTGCAAGCGCTTTAACACGGCCATGATATTTAAAGCCTGAACGATCAAAAGCGACTTCAGTAATACCTTTCTCAATTGCACGTTTTGCAATATGCTCACCAACAACTACTGATGCATTGACATTGCCAGTATAATCACAAGCTGAACGAATATCTTTCTCAAGAGTAGATGCTGCCGCGATAATAGTAGAACCATCTCCTGAAATAATCTGAGCATAAGTATGACGCGGCGTGCGATGAATGCACAAACGTACTTTCTCTAATTCTTTCATTTTCATACGGAAGCGCTTTGCACGACGTAAACGAGTTTGTTTTTTATCCATCGTTAACTCACTTATTTTTTCTTAGCTTCTTTAGTAACAATTCTTTCATCCGAATAACGAACACCTTTCCCCTTATAAGGCTCAGGTGGACGATAATTACGAATATCAGATGCGACTTGACCTAATAACTGTTTGTTTGCACTCTTTAAAACAATCTCAGTTTGAGATGGTGTTTCAACAGTTACCCCTTCTGGTAAAGAGTGATTAATCGGATGTGAAAAACCCAATGTCAAATTCACTTGTTTACCTTGTGCTTTTGCGCGATACCCAACACCAACTAATTGTAACTTTTTCTCAAAGCCTTGGCTTACGCCGACAACCATGTTGTTTAGAAGTGCGCGCGCAGTGCCTGATTGTGTTTTAGCTTCTTTGCTATTATTCACTGCTTCAACCTGGATCTGATTATCATTCTCAACGATACGAACCAAAGGATTAAATGCATGTGTTAACACGCCTTTTGCACCTTTTACAGTTAGATCGTTTCCTTTCATTTCAACAGTAGTACCTGTTGGAATAGAAACCGGTCTTCTGGCGATTCTAGACATTTTAAATATTCTCCTAAATTACGCTACGTAGCAAACTACTTCACCACCTAAGCCTAAACGACGAGCTTCTCTATCACTCATCACCCCTTTCGATGTTGACACAACAGCCACACCTAAACCACCTTGAACTTTAGGCAGTTCATTGGCTGCTCTATAAATACGAAGACCAGGACGACTGATGCGCTTTAAAAGCTCAATCACTGGTTTTCCATGATGATATTTCAAGACAACAGTCAAACTACCATGACCTTCATTGCTAACCATAACATCACGCAAAAAGCCTTCAGATTTTAATAGCTCAGCTAAAGCTACTTTATGCTTAGACAAAGGAATTGAAACTTCTTTTTTACCAGCAGCCTGCGCATTTCTAATACGCGTTAACATATCTGCTACAGGATCTTGCATACTCATAATGAATTCCTCTTTAAAATTACCAGCTTGCCTTTTTAAGGCCTGGAATATTACCCACCATTGCATGTTCACGCAACTTATTACGTCCTAATTTGAACTTACGATAGACACCATGTGGACGCCCTGTTAGTTCACAACGTCGTTGCAATCTAGATGCCGATGAATCTACCGGCAATTTTTGTAACTTAACCTGAGCTTCCCATTTTTCTTCATCAGAAGCATTCGGGCTTTTAATAATTGCTCTTAATTCACTACGCTTCTGGCTGTAACGAGCGACCAAGCGCATTCTCTTATTTTCACGCTCTACCATAGATGCTTTTGCCATCTTTCAATTCTCCTATTACGACTTCAGCGGGAAGTTAAACGCTTCAAGCAATGCACGCGCTTCAGCATCAGTTTTAGCTGATGTCGTAATCGTAATATCTAAGCCGCGAATTGCATCAATTTTATCATAGTCAATTTCAGGGAACGCGATTTGTTCACGCAAACCCATACTATAATTACCATGACCATCGAATGATTTATTATTTAAACCACGAAAGTCACGAACACGTGGAATAGCAACGGCAATCAGACGATCAAAGAACTCATACATTCTTTCGCCACGTAAAGTGACTTTACATCCAATTGGCCAACCATCACGAATTTTAAAACCAGCAATCGATTTACGTGATTTGGTAACTATTGCTTTCTGTCCAGCAATAGCCTCTAAATCTCTAACTGCATGATCCATTACTTTCTTATCACGAGTCGCCTCACCAACACCCATATTTAAAGTGATTTTTTCAATCTTAGGCACCTGCATGACGTTTTCATAACCGAACTTCTCTTTCAAAGCTGGCACGACTTTCTCATGATATTTATTTTTCAATCTAATCATTATAATGCCCTTAAATATCTACCACTTCACCGTTAGATTTAAAAAAGCGAACTCTTTTACCATCTTCTAGTGTTTTAATACCGACACGGTCTGCTTTATCGGTTGTTGGATTGATCAATGCCACATTTGAAACGTGAATTGAAGCTTCTTTCTCAACAATACCACCATCAACGTTGCGCTGAGGATTTGGCTTAACATGCTTTTTAATCATATTAACACCCTCGACAACCACACGTGATTTTTCAGGAATCGAGCGTAACACAGTACCTCGAGAACCTTTATTTTTACCCGCAATAACAATAACCTGATCACCAGATTTAATTTTACTCATACTCATGTTTCTAATCTCCTTGACTCTAAAGCACTTCAGGAGCCAATGAAACGATCTTCATAAATTGCTCTGTACGCAATTCACGCGTAACAGGGCCGAAAATACGAGTACCGATTGGCTGCAGGTTTGCATTTAATAATACCGCTGCGTTACTATCAAAACGAATAACAGAGCCATCACGACGACGCACACCTTTTTTCGTTCTAACAACGACAGCATTATACACATCACCTTTTTTAGCGCGACCACGAGGGATCGCTTCTTTAACGGATACCTTAATTACATCACCTATCGATGCATAGCGGCGATGTGATCCGCCGAGCACTTTAATGCACTCTACACGACGAGCTCCACTGTTATCAGCAACAGTAAGCTCTGTTTGCATCTGAATCATTGTAAATCTCCAAAAAACAAAATAATAATTTTTTTATGCTAATACCGCAATGAGGCGATATTATACCAGCACACGCAAAAAACACAAATGCATTTTATTTTGCACGCTCAACAATCTCAACCAAACGCCACTTTTTAGTTTTTGAATAAGGTCTTGTTTCTGTAATCGTTACAGTATCACCCTCATTCGCGGCATTATCCTGATCATGTGCATGATATTTTGTAGATTTTTTGACAAACTTACCATAGATCGGATGCTTCACACGACGCTCAACAAGTACTGTAACGGTTTTATCCATCTTGTCACTAATGACTTTACCTGCTAGCGTTCTAATTTTAGCTTCAGCGCTCATACTTACCTACCTAGACTGTTTCTTTTTCAGTTATTAATGTATTAACGCGAGCAATATTTCTACGCACTTGCGTTAATAGATGTTTTTTAGTCAATTGGCCGGTTCCTTTTTGCATACGCAAATTGAACTGCTCTTTTAAAAGCTCAAGTCTATGTTCTTGAAGCTCTTGTATTGATTTCTCTTTAAGTTCACTTACTTTCATTACTACATCACCGTTTTTGTTACAAAGGTTGTAGAGACAGGCAATTTAGCTGCTGCTAATCTGAATGCTTCTCTTGCTACTTCCTCATTAACACCTTTTAGTTCATAAAGAACTCTGCCTGGCTGGATTTGAGCAACCCAATATTCTACAGATCCTTTACCACTACCCATACGAACACCCAACGGCTTATTAGTAATTGGTTTATCTGGAAAAATACGAATCCAAATTTTACCACCACGACGGATGTAACGGTTAATTGCACGACGTGCTGCCTCGATTTGACGAGCAGTAATACGACCACGACCAGTTGCTTTTAAGCCGAAGTCACCAAAACTAACCTTATCGCCTCGAGTCGCCATACCGCGATTACGCAGTTTCATCTGCTTGCGGAACTTTGTACGCTTTGGTTGTAACATTAGTTAGCTCCTCTTCTACTACGTCTCTTAGGTGCTTTCTTTTCTGCCTGTTCATTCTGTTGATTTCTTTGACCAGGTAGAACTTCACCTTTAAAAATCCAAACTTTAACACCGATAATACCATAGGTTGTTAAAGCTTCTGATGTTGCATAATCAATATCTGCACGAAATGTATGCAAAGGCACTCGACCTTCGCGCGCCCATTCAGAACGTGCTATTTCAGCACCGCCCAAACGACCACTAACCATCACTTTGACGCCTTCAGCACCAGCTTTCATTGCTGATTGAATAGCACGCTTCATCGCACGGCGGAACATAACACGCTTTTCTAGCTGTTGTGCAACACCGTCAGCAACTAATTGCGCATCAACTTCTGGTTTTTTAATTTCTTCAATATTAACCTGAACTGGCACACCCATGAATTTATTTAACTCTGCACGCAATACTTCTACGTCTTCACCTTTTTTACCAATCACGATACCCGGACGAGCAGTATAAAGTGTTACTTTAGCATTTTGTGCTGGACGCTCAATTTTCACATGAGATAAAGCAGCATGCTTTAATTTCTTATGCAAATATTCGCGCACTTTGATATCTTCATGCAGCTTAGCAGCGTAGTCTTTACTATCCGCATACCAAACTGAATTCCAATCTTTAATATACCCTAAACGAATGCCTACAGGACTTACTTTTTGACCCATAACTATGCCCCTTCTCGCTCTTTAACTTTCACGGTTATGTGAGAAGTTCTTTTAAGAATTTGATTACCGCGACCTTTAGCTCGAGCACGGTAACGCTTCATTGTTGGACCTTCATCAACATAGACTGAAGAAACATATAATTCATCAATATCCAACCCATCATTATGTTCAGCATTTGCAATAGCTGAAGCCAACACACCTTTGATCAAATGTGCTGCTTTTTTAGGGCTGAACGTTAATAAGTCCATTGCCTTATCTACTGGCATACCGCGAACTTGGTCAGCTACGAGGCGACATTTCTGCGCAGAAATACGCGCATATTTTAATTGAGCAGGTATTTCCATCTCTATTACCTCTTAGATTTCTTATCAGCGGCATGACCACGATAGTTACGCGTAACCGCAAATTCACCCAGTTTATGTCCAATCATATTCTCAGTTACAAAAACAGGAACATGTTGTTTACCATTATGTACAGCAATTGTTAAACCAATCATATCCGGCACAACCATCGAACGACGCGACCAAGTTTTAATCGGCTTTTTGCTGCTTTCTTCTTGCGCTTTAAGCACTTTTTCCAATAAATGATGGTCTATAAAAGGACCTTTTTTTAATGAACGTGGCACAACTTAATACCTCTTTAGTTATTTACGACGTTGACGACGCTGCATGATTAGCTTATCTGTGCGCTTATTATGGCGTGTCTTATACCCTTTAGTTGGCACACCCCAAGGCGTCACAGGATGACGTCCTCCCGATGTTTTACCTTCACCACCACCATGAGGGTGATCTACCGGGTTCATCGCAACACCACGAACAGTTGGGCGAATACCAAGCCAGCGTTTTGCACCAGCCTTACCTAATGATTTCAAGCTATGCTCAGAATTAGATACTTCACCAATAACTGCACGACAAGTAACGAGCACTTTACGAGTTTCGCCTGAACGCAAGCGAATAATTGCATACGTTGAGTCTTTACCAACCAACTGTGCTGATGTGCCCGCACTACGAGCAACCTGAGCACCTTTGCCGGGCTTAAGCTCTATACAGTGTATCGTCGTACCAACTGGAATATTACGAATTGGTAATGCATTACCAGCTCTAATTGGCGCATGCTCACCAGCAACGATATTATCACCAGCTTTAACACCTTTAGGTGCAATAATATAACTACGTTCACCGTCAGCATATAATACTAAAGCAAGATGCGCACTACGGTTAGGATCATATTCCAAACGCTCAACTTTACCTACGACATCTACCTTATTACGTTTAAAATCAACGATACGATAATGTTGTTTATGCCCGCCACCATGATGACGAACAGTAATGCGGCCGCGATTATTACGACCAGCTGTTTTAGATTTTTTTGCTAACAAACCACGAAACGGCTTACCTTTATGAAGCTCAGAATTTTTAACCTGAACAACAAAGCGACGGCCGGCAGAGGTTGGTTTTGCTTTTACAATTGCCATAATCTCAAACCTCACCTATTCAGCATTCATAAAGTTAATATCAAAGCCTTCTTTCAATTTAACGTAGGCTTTTTTCCAATCTTTCGTACGACCTGAAATACGACCAAAGCGTCGAGATTTACCTTTAACATTTATAGTTTTAACCTCTTCGACTTCAACTTCAAACAGTTTTTCGACTGCTTTTTTAATTTCAAGCTTATTTGAATCAGTTGTTACTTTAAAAACAATCTGACGACTCTCATCTGCACACTGGAATGCTTTATCTGATACGTGAGGGCCAAGAATTACTTGATATAGTCTTTCCTGATTCATGACAACTGCTCCTCTATCTCTTTAATTGCTGCTTCTGTAAAAACAACTTGCTTAAAAACAATTAGGCTTGCAGGGTCAATCATACCTGAATCACAAACTGCCACATTTTTCAGATTACGAGAAGCAAGATATAAATTTTCACTTAATTGATGTTCACCAACAACAATCAGCACATCATTTAAATTAGCTTCTTTTAATTTCGCATGAAGCATTTTTGTCTTTGGCGCCTCAACATCAAAACTATTTACAACCGTTAAACGTTCTTGGCGTACTAATTCAGATAAAATAGACTGAATTGCACCACGATACATTTTACGATTTACCTTTTGCTCATAATTTCTTGGTTTAGCAGCAAAAGTCACACCACCTGATCGCCAAATCGGGCTACGAATTGTTCCAGCACGAGCACGACCAGTCCCCTTTTGTTTCCATGGCTTCTTACCGCCGCCACGGACTTCAGAGCGAGTTTTTTGTGCTTTAGTCCCAGCTCTTGCTCCTGCCATATAAGCAACAACAACCTGATGCACTAAAGCTTCATTAAATTCTTTACCAAATACCACATCAGAAACAGCCAATGGAGACTCTGAACCGGTATCTAATGCTTTAATTTGCAATTCCACGTTCTTACTCCCTTTTATTTAGCTGCTTTAACTGCTGGCTTGATAACGACATCAGCATTCTGATGCCCCGGAATACCACCTTTGATAAGGATAACACCCATTTCAGCGTCAACTCGAACGACTTCAAGATTCTGAACAGTCTGGCGAACATTACCCATTTGGCCTGCCATTTTTTTATTTTTAAATGTACGACCTGGTGTTTGGTTTTGACCTGTAGAACCATGAGCACGATGTGATAATGAATTACCATGCGTTGCATCTTGAGTTCTAAAATTATGACGTTTTACAGGACCCTGAAAACCTTTACCTTTTGATATACCAACAACATCAACCATTTGACCTACTTCAAATAAACTTGCGTCCATTTGGTGACCAACTTCAATTTCAGATATATCATCAGCTGTTTCTACACGAAATTCCCATAAACCACGACCTGGCTCTGCTTTAGCTTTTGCAAAGTGACCAGATGCAGCTTTAGTCAGACGCGAACGTTTTTTGGTACCCGTTGTTACCTGGATAGCCGCATACCCATCCGTTTCAGCTGTCTTTATTTGCGTGACAATGTTAGGCTCGACTTGAATCACACTCACCGGTGTTGTCGCACCATCTTCATCGAAAACACGCGTCATGCCGCATTTGCGACCTACTAGACCTAATGCCATAGCTGTTTCCTCTATTTTTATATAATTACGCATCGATTACGATTGATCGATGCGCCATTTAACACCATTCATAAACAATAGTCAAGCATATCGTAAAGTACGCTTAGCTAACGCTAATTTGCACATCAACGCCTGCAGCTAAATCTAACTTCATTAATGCATCCACTGTTTTATCAGTTGGGTCGACTATGTCTAACAAACGCTTATGCGTTCTAATTTCATATTGATCACGAGCATCTTTATCAACGTGAGGTGAAACCAAAACAGTAAAACGTTCTTTGCGAGTTGGCAAAGGGATCGGACCACGCACATGCGCACCCGTTCTTTTTGCTGTCTCAACAATTTCTTTAGTTGAAGCATCGATCAAACCATGGTCGAATGACTTCAGGCGGATTCTAATTTTTTGATTATTTAATTTCGCCATTCTCTTATTACCTTATGCGTTGCGTTTCTTAATAACTTCTTGCGCGATATTATCTGGCACTTCTGCATATTTCTCAAACTCCATCGAAGATGAAGCGCGCCCTTGACTTAAAGAGCGCAAATGAGTTACATAGCCAAACATTTCTGCTAACGGCACTTCTGCTTGAACAACTTTACCAGCTGGATTATCATCCATACCTTGAATAATACCACGACGGCGATTTAAGTCTCCGATAACATCACCCATATAATCTTCAGGCGTTACCACTTCAACTTTCATCACTGGCTCTAATAAAACAGGAGACGCTTTTAACGCACCCGATTTAAAGCCCATAGAACCTGCAATTTTAAATGCCATCTCTGATGAATCAACATCATGATATGAACCATCATATAACGTTACTTGAACATCAATTACAGGATATCCCGCTACAACACCATTTTGCATCTGCTCTTGGATACCTTTATCAACTGCTGGAATATATTCCTTTGGAACAACACCACCAACAATTTTATTGATAAATTCATAACCTTCACCTAGTGCACGAGGCTCAATTTTAAGCCAGACATGCCCATATTGACCACGACCACCAGATTGACGAACAAATTTACCTTCCTCTTCAACAGAAGAACGAATCGTTTCACGGTAAGCAACTTGAGGATTACCCACATTTGCTTCAACATTAAATTCACGTCGCATACGATCAACAAGAATCTCCAAGTGAAGCTCACCCATACCTGAGATAATCGTTTGACCTGATTCTTCGTCTGTTTGCACTCTAAATGACGGATCTTCAGCAGCTAATCGACCTAATGCTAAAGACATTTTCTCTTGATCAGGCTTACTTTTTGGTTCAACTGCAACTGAGATTACCGGCTCTGGAAATTCCATACGCTCTAACGTAATATGTTTATTTAAGTCACACAAGGTATCACCTGTTGTAACTTGTTTAAGGCCGATACAAGCAGCAATATCACCCGCACAAACTTCTTTAATTTCTTCACGCGATTTAGCATGCATCTGAACCAAACGGCCAATACGTTCTTTTTTACCCTTAACTGGGTTATAAACAGAATCACCGGAGCTCAACACACCAGAATAAACACGCACAAAAGTTAAATTACCAACAAATGGATCGTTGGCAATTTTAAATGCTAATGCAGAAAATGGCACTTCATCAGACGATGGACGCTCTTCAATCTCACCATTTTCAAGCTCACCTTTAATTGCAGGGACCTCATCAGGTGCAGGCAAATACTCAACAACACCATCAAGAACAGCTTGAACGCCTTTATTCTTAAAGGCGCTACCGCAAAAAGCAAGTACCGCTTCATTTGCCAATACTTGCTGACGCAGACCAGCTTTAATTTCTTCAATTGTCAGCTCGCCTTCTTCTAAATACTTTTCCATTAACTCTTCGTTGGCTTCAGCAGCTGATTCAATCATATACTCACGCAACTCTTCAGCCCGACCTAAAAGCTCATCTGGAATATCTCTTAAGTCATAAGTAAGACCTTTATCTTCTTCATTCCAATATATGGCCTTCATACGAATTAAGTCAATAACACCTTTAAATTCATCTTCTGTACCGATATTAAGCTGCATTGGCACAACGCGCGCTTTTAAACGCTCACGAATCTGCCCAACGACGCGTTCAAAATCAGCACCCGCACGATCCATTTTATTAACGAAAACAATACGAGGTACGCCATATTTATTTGCTTGACGCCAAACTGTTTCACTTTGCGGCTCAACACCAGATGACCCACAGAAAACGACAACCGCGCCATCTAATACACGCAGCGAACGCTCTACTTCAATAGTAAAGTCAACGTGCCCTGGAGTATCAATAATATTAATCCGATGCTCATCAAATTGACGATCCATGCCTTTCCAAAATACGGTGGTAGCAGCAGAAGTAATGGTAATACCACGCTCCTGCTCTTGCTCCATCCAATCCATAACAGCTGCACCCTCATGAACTTCACCAATCTTATGAGTAACACCTGTATAAAAAAGAACACGCTCAGTCGTAGTGGTTTTACCTGCATCCACATGCGCACAAATACCGATATTACGATACTTGCGAATTGGCGTTTTACGTGCCATGGTTAATTCCTCTTTAATCTGTACTTGTTAAACCATTACCAACGATAGTGAGCAAATGCTTTGTTTGCTTCTGCCATACGATGAGTATCTTCACGCTTCTTAACAGCCGCACCACGACCCTCAACCGCATCAAGCATCTCATGAGCTACTCGAAGACCCATTGATTTTTCTTTACGTGAGCGAGCTGCATCGATTAACCAACGCATTGCTAATGCCATTTGGCGCTCAGGGCGAACTTCAACAGGTACTTGATAAGTTGCACCACCAACACGGCGTGATTTCACTTCAACCATTGGCGCAATACTTTCAAGTGCTTTATCAAACACTTCAATTTCGTCTTTACCAGCTTTTTCTTTTATCGTATCAAATGCACGATAAACAATTTTTTCGGCAACTGACTTTTTACCATCTTTCATAATATGGTTAACGAATTTTGCTACAGTTTCATTTTTATACTTTGGATCAGGCAAAACTTGGCGTTTTGGTACTTCTCTTCTTCTTGGCATTGTAATTTACCTTCTATAAATCAATTTAAACTTAAGACTTAGGACGCTTAGTACCGTACTTAGAACGGCCTTTTTTACGATCACTGACACCGGATGTATCTAAACTACCACGGACTGTGTGATAACGAACACCAGGAAGGTCCTTAACACGACCACCGCGAATTAACACGACGGAGTGCTCTTGAAGGTTATGCCCCTCACCACCGATATAACTACTAACTTCAAACCCACTTGTTAAACGCACACGCGCAACTTTTCTTAATGCTGAGTTAGGTTTCTTAGGGGTGGTGGTATAAACACGAGTACAAACACCACGTCTTTGTGGGCATGCTTTTAATGCCGGCACTTTTGACTTAGATGTTTTTTGCTGGCGCGGCTTGCGCACTAGCTGATTAATTGTTGCCATTGATGACTCCATTTTTGTTTACTATTATTCAACATCTTAATTTACAAATTGACTCAACTTATCGCTTGTGATGGACAACTTATAACTTATAAAATGACGCCGAATTATACACGAAAATAAGCCAAAAGATCAACCCCAGTTGTAAAATTATTTAATTAATATCTTATGGCATTTGCCTGATCAAAATAAATGTAACTTTGATGGTTTTGCGTCAGGGCCTTTGTATCTAAATAAATAGTATACTTAGATTTAGACTTAACCCTATCTACATTATCTGGATTTGTTGCTTTATAAAAGGTTAAATCTTTTGCTACACGCTTTGGTTGGTAGCGTTTAAATATTACCCTATAACTGGCAATATCTTTACCATTTTTTAAGCTTTCTAATAATACTCGCCCATCTGTATTGACTGAATTAAGTCCTAACAAATAGGCTACTGTCGGCACTACATCGACATTTCCACTGGGTAGCGTATCTATAAAATGAGACTTAAAACTTGGACCATAAGCAATTAATGTATTGTGAACATCCACAGGGCTAAAAGAACCATGCATACCACGCGATGTACCGCCACTATTAAATTCTGTGCCATTATAGCCTTGTACTTTTGCAGTTGCATCAAAGCTATTGCCTACGATAATATCTGGACTTCTATGGTTGCTGTTTTCAAGCTTTACAAGTGTTAAAGGTAACGTGCCTGCTATATCACCATAACGCTGACTGATAAAAATAGCACCAAACTCTTCTCGCGACTGCATAAAACGCACTAACTTTTTAACCAACGCCTTATTATGGCTTGGCACATAAAAATAGCTACTACCACCATTTGCTGCAACAATAACCGCATCATCTGGTATTACTTTAGGAACATAGTAAGCAGGTGTTGTATATTTTCTTGCTATCTTATTTGCTCGATGGCCATTATTATCAACGACTTTAATATCTCCATCACAAATTATGCCTTTCGTATCTACTTTAACCCTATAGACACCTTGCCCATTACCTTTTACCCCACTTAAAATTGGGTCGTATTCACAACCTGCGCCATCATAAGCTTTAAAACCAGCTCTGCTAAGCAAATCAGCTGGACGAAAGTCACCAGAAACTGAAAAGCCATTATTCGCATCAATTTTACCAATCGTATTAGTTTCTTGATTAATATTCCTTAATGGAAATTCATCGAGCGGCCCTGAAACATTACTGTGCGCATGATCAGAGACAATAATTAAATTTGTATGCGCCCAAGAACCGTTTTGCTTTAATGTTTTAATTAATTTTCCTAATAATTGATCTTGATTAGCTAAGGCACTAAAATAAACCCTACCACCAACACCATAATTATGCTCTGTGGTATCAGGATTTCTTAGCCAAATAACACTTAATCTCGGCGTAGCATAAGGCAGAATTTTAAATAAGTAACTATTCATTAAATAGGTATTATCCTGATTATATGGTGACTGCATTGCCAAACTAGGATTACTCGTAACACCATCAGCTAATACTTTAACCCCATTAGAGATACTTGGAGCAATAGGCGCTTGGCTCAGCTTCAGATCAGGGTAAGCATAAAGGATATTATGCGGCAATGGATAACCTTCTTCGAATAATTTTAAAACCATTGCCTTAGGATAAACAACGTTTTCATCAAAAATAGTGCCTTGTTTTTTATAATCTTGAAAAAATGCTGGGCCTGATTTACCAACTGTCGCTGTAGATAAACCCTTTTGGTGAGCTAATTGGAATAATGTCTCAACCTCTACCAATGGCTTATCTTGATTTAAATCTGTTAAAATCTGATAGTCTTCGGTAAATACTGGCTGCCTAAAATCAACCTCTTTCCCAAAAGCATCATTACCTTTTGCTGTCGGCTGCCATAAGGTATTGCCAAAAAAACCTGTTTTTCCAGCAAAATCCCCTGTTGCAAAAGTAGAAGCATTCATCATCGTAAACGTTGGATAACTTGAATGATTATCTTTAAACCAAACGCCTTTTTTAGCCAAATGATATAAATTTGGTGTTGTTTGCAGACTAACTGCATCAGGCCTTAACCCATCCCAAACAAAAATAATTACATTTGGCTTCACTGAACTTGAATAGACAATTTTATTTAAACTTACAAGAGCGATACAAATACACACTAATATCCTTAAGTAAAGTTTACACCTCATTACATACATCCTTTTTATTTAATCATTTCAGCACTATATTCTAACAAACAAATATTACTCTTTTATGACAAATTCACTATCCCTGTGTCACCTAAGTTTCAAATAACCAAGCCTGTAATCAATGCTGATAAGAAACTAACCATGGTTGCGCCAAAAACTAACCGCCACCCATGCTTGGCAACAAATTTTGACTTCTCAGTATTCAATGCTTGAATTGCTCCAACAATCACACCGATTGAACTAAAGTTTGCAAATGAAACCAAAAATACAGAAATAATCGCCAAACTATGCTCAGAGAACTGACTTAAATGATCTTTCAGATAAGTCATAGCCACAAATTCATTCGACACAAGCTTTGTTGCCATAATACTGCCAGCTTTTAATGCTTGTCCATCTGAGACCCCCATAAGCCAAGCAAATGGATAAAAAATATAGCCCAAAATATCCTGAAAACTGATATGAAAAATTGCTAAAAATATCTGGTTAATCATTGCAATTAGCGCAATAAAACCAATCATCATGGCACCAACGATGATTGCAATTTTAAAACCAGCTAAGATATAGTCACTTAACATTTCAAAAAATGTCTGTTTTTTATATCCATGCTGAGCCATTGCTTCAAAGTCCAACTCCTCCGTATGATCGTAGGGATTTAGCACATGCAAAACAACAAACGTACTAATCATATTTAGTATTAGTGCTGTAATAATATATCGAGGATCTATCAGTTGCATATAAGCTCCAACAATACCCAAAGATACCGTTGACATAGCCGTAGCAGCCATTGTATACATTCTTCTTGGTGATACTTGAGCTAAAATATCTTTATAAGCAATAAAATTTTCGCTCTGGCCTAATGTTAAAGAGCTAACAGCATTAAATGACTCAAGCTTACCCATACCATTAACTTTAGATAACAACCAACCAACACAACGAATAACCAATGGTAGAATTTTAAAATACTGCAAGATTCCAATTAAAGCTGAAACTAAAACAATCGGCATTAATACATTAAAGAAAAACGTAAAGTTATTCTCAGTTAACGAACCAAATACAAATAAAGTCCCTTCATGTGCATAAGCCATTAAATGATCAAAGCCACCAGATACCACACCAATAATATCTTTACCCACAGTAGATGCCAAAAGTATATAAGCCAATAGTATCTCAATTATAATCAACTGAATTATATATCGAATTCTTGTTTTAACGTACTTTCTGTTCATACTGGTTATATACAGGATAAGAAATAAAACAATTAAACCTATGATAAAGTGAAATAGCTTTGAGAATATGAGCATTAGATTTCCTTCGTATTCATTAAAAATTAAATCGTTTTGCATCTTTACTAACTCGTATCAACAATGATGCAAAAGCATTTAACGCTTACAAAACACACAGCATACGTTTTTTTGATACATTTGTCACTTAAGTTTTTAATCTAAGCGCTTTCAGCAATGATCAATCGATAGACTCATGACGCTATAAAAGTTTGCTAATGTAGTTTAACTAACTATAATCAGACAGTAAAAACCAACGATAAAAAATACCATGCCATCCATAAACTACCCACAATCAGCACTAACCAGCATCAAGTTTATTATCGCTGCAGTTATTATCTATACACTAATTCAAATTTTTCAATGGCAGGATGGTTATTGGGCAATGATTAGTCTTGCTGCTGTTATTCGCCCTAACACACAGCATATCTACATCAAAGCTATCATGCGAATTATTGGTACAATCATTGGAGGCATACTTGCTTATATCCTATTAGTAATTGCTCAAGATAATCTTTATGTAGTAACAATAGGGCTTTTTTTCATTTCATTATTTGCAGGTCTTATTATTTTACAAAAAAATAGTTTTAATTATGCCGGTATCATTATTGGTCTATCTGCTATTATTATCGTAGCCTCAGCACAAGGGGCTGGTAATTATCTTGACGTTGTTATCAGTAGAGCATCTTTTGTTTTACTTGGCATTATTGTTTTATTCATCGTAAACCTTCTAATAAAACCTTTTGATAAAAATGCCCAAACTACACATTTAACCAATGACATCCTCACAAGCATCAAAACGCTTTATAACAAACCAAAGATTCAAACAAATCTAATCAGCGCCATCCTATTAGCACTTTCAGTAACGATCACTTTTTTCCCTTGGCTGGTTTTACAATATGCTGGCGGATTCTGGGCTGCAGTTACTTGTTACTTTATTATTGAAGAGACCGCTTTTGGCGTGTATAAAAAAGCTAAATTACGACTATTTGCTCACATTGGCGCTGCTGTAATCGCATTACTGGCAGTCTTATTGACACAATACATACCATTATTATCAATTATTATTTTGTTGATTGGTTATATTATTTGTGCATTAATCATAGTTAATGCCAATGCACTATCGCATACAGGAAATACCATGGCAATTGCCATGACTATTATGATTCTAGCAGGCCTTAATGAAGTAGATATTCATATTATTATTGCTCGATTTTTAAATGTTGTTTTAGGAATTATTATCGGCTTAATTATCTGCCACATGTTTAAATTAGGTAACTCCAAAGCTGATTAACTTAGAATTAACTATATATGCTAGAAGCTAAAGCAGGCTTTTTCTTATTCGGTATGATCCAAGGGCACTTTGAATCTTTTTGACCACCACGTTGACAATAAAAGACAATTTGTTTTTTATCTTGAATAATGTCATACCCAATATCGCTACGACTGCATGTAATATCTTTTATAAAAGCAGCTCCTAATTGATCATTTAATTTATATTTGATTTGACAACTTGTCGTTTTAGCTGAAAATACAACTTTCACATTCAATCCTGTAGGGTCTATATTTTTTTTACCTACATCACCAAGACCAACTGCTTTAATATCATAAGGAGCGGTAATCTTTATGGGTGAAACAATAATCCTATAATCACAATCATCCTGCCCAGAAATTTTAATTCCTAATGCAGACTGACTAGTACAATAATTAAATGCTATTCCACCCGATTTATACATTCCCAAGACTATTTTACGACTTGTATATGCATCGTGTATGATTAATGTAGCATTATGCTCCCTGGTAATTGCAGCACCATCATCATAACAGCCATTATCTACATCAGCATGTGTTAAGAAATGCCAGCAATTTTTTTCGCCATCTGGGTCAACAATCCCATTATCCGTACAACTTGTTAGTTTTCCTGGCTTTATTACATGATGGCCAAGCAGCTCTCCAGGCTTCCAGCAATTCCCTCCTGCATAATCAACTGATATCGGATAATTGGTTGTATTAATAATATAACCATAAATATCTGGATGAATAGCAGAAACCCTAGCAAAACTTACATTGCTAAACAAACAAAAACCACTTAAACAAAATAATAATATTCTTTTCATTATAACTCTCAACCCCACATTCTTTTTATTAGTATGGGATTTAGTTTAAATAAAAAAAAAAACTTAAGTACCGTTAAACTACGGCAGATTAATATTTAGAATAATTAACAAACAAAAATTGCAATTGTTAGAATGCTTCGATTATAGCACCTCAAAAATGCCAGCAGCACCCATACCAGTCCCAATACACATGGTCACCATTGCATATTTTTCATTGATGCGCTTAGCACCATGAATAGCCGTTGCTGCACGTATTGCTCCTGTTGCACCCAATGGGTGGCCTAATGCAATTGCGCCACCATTTGGATTTACTTTCTTAGGATCAAGCCCTAACTCATTAATGACTGCTAAGGATTGTGCTGCAAAAGCTTCATTAAGCTCAATCCAACCAATATCATCTAACGTAAGGTTTGCTTTTTTCAATACTTGCGGAATCGCTTTAATCGGCCCAATACCCATCACTTCAGGTGGCACACCTGCAACTTGATAACCAACAAATCGCGCAATTGGCTGTAAATTATGTTGCTTTAAAAATGCTTCACTAACTAAAATAGCACAACCAGCACCATCACTGACTTGTGAGCTATTACCTGCTGTTACACTACCATCTTTAGCAAAAGCTGGCCTTAATTTGGATAATACATCCATTGAAGTATCACGCCTTGGGCCTTCATCTGATGTTACAGTAACTTTCTTTTCAGTTGTTGTCATACTATCAAGATTGGCACCTCTATAAATGACATCTGTTGGAATGATTTCTGCATTAAAATACCCTTGGTCAATTGCGTTAATCGCTCGTTTGTGACTTTCTAAAGCAAATTCATCCTGCATTGTACGATCAACATGATACTTTTCAGCAACGATTTCAGCTGTAATCCCCATACCATAAGCAATGCCAACATTTTCATCATTTTCAAAAAATGCTGGATTTCCTGATAAACTATTACCGCCCATTGGTACCGAACTCATACTTTCAATACCTCCGGCAATACCACAATCAATTTCGCCTGTAGCAATACGATTAGCTAAAAGTGCTATACTTTCAATTCCAGAACAACAAAAACGATTGATCGTCATTGCGGGTGTTGTATCTGGCATACCAGCTAAAAGCGTTGCTATCCTTGCGACATTCATACCTTGTGAGCCTTCAGGCATTGCACAACCAAATATCGCTTCTTCTATTAAATTTGCATCAACTGAATTTGATTCGATCGTATGCCTAATAACATAAGCCAATAAATCATCAGCTCGCATATTTCGATAAACACCTCGATTTGCTTTTCCAACAGGTAGTCGTTTGCTATCGACAACATAGACAGTTTGTTGAGTCATTGATTAATCTCCCTGAAAATATATTACTATTGATTTGTTAATTAAGCTTAGTTACGCAATGGTTTGCCTGTTTTTAACATGTGCTCAATACGTGCTGCGGTTTTATCTTTTTGTACCAAATCACAAAAAACTTCTCGCTCAAGCTTCAAATACCAATCTTCATTGACCACTGTAGCTTTATCAACATTATCGCCTGTCATGATTTTGGCAATACTTGATGCAATATAATAATCATACTCTGAGATAAAATCACCCTTAAGCATGTTAACTAACATCATATCAATCGTTGCTTTTGCATCACGGCCAAATGCTTTAATTTCTGGCTTTCTAGGTGGTTTGTAATTGGCTTGAGCCATCGCTTTTGCTTGAGCTTTGGCAACATATAATAGCTCAGATGGCTGAAAAATAATGATATCCTTATCTCTCAAATAACCCATCTCTTTAGCATAGGCTGCTGATTTAGCTACTTCAGCCATAGCAATATTTTTGTAATATGTTTGCATCTGCTTTTCCGGATCAATCGATGCTTGTGCCCTTAATGTCATTTCCTTACAACCTGCACCAGCTGGCACAAGGCCAACACCAACTTCTACAAGACCTGTATACGTTTCATAGGCAGCAACCGTTCTATCACAATGCAGCATTAATTCACAAGCCCCACCAAAGACAAAACCTTGAACTGCAGCAACAACAGGTACTTGCGCATAGCGCATACCAACAACACTATCTTGAAAGTTTTTTAATATTCCTTCTATTGCCGGAACACCATCAAGCATAAATGCCATACCAAACTCTTCAAGATTAGCTCCCGCTGAGAAGTTTTTACTATTATTCCAAATAACAATGGCATCAAAGTTGTCATCTTCTGCAATGCTAACTGCTTTACGCAGACCTTCTAATACATCTGAACCAATAACGCCCATCTTAGTTTTGAATGTAACAACTAGAATGCCATCACCTGACGTCCAAAGACGAACACCTTCATTTTCATAAACAGTCTTACCCCAATCAAATACTTCGTTTAATACGCTATCAGGGAAGAATTGCTTTTCATATACCGGCAAATAAGCCCTAGGCATAAATTTGGCTAAACGTGCATTATATGCATGGCCTTTATCATCATAAACACCATCAAGCTGTTTAACCCACGCTGGCAGTTGAGCTTTAACTGTTATTTCACCGGATACAATATCATCATCTATCCATTGAGCGATTGATTGCCAACCTGCCTTCTGCCAAGTCTCAAAAATACCTTCTTTCCAACCAAATCCCCAACGAAGAGCTAAATCACAGTCTCTTACTGTTTCTGCAATAGATTCAAGCCAGTATGCAGCATAGTGGAAACAATCTCTAAAAACAGCATATAAAAATTGCGCTTCCGCTAAATTAGACGCTTTTAAACGCTCAAAACGAACTTTAACATCTTTTTCTTTTAAAATTTCGAATACATCTTTATTAGCTTTTTTATCTGCTAAACGATAATCATTAGCCTTAATATCATAAACCCATAGGTCTTTGCCTCGTTTCTGATAAATACCACCTTTAGTTTTTGCACCTAATTTATTATTCTGAATTAAGCTTTCAAGCCATTTGGGTGTCTGATAAAACTTAAGCCATGGGTCATCTTTAGCAAACAAGGTCATATTGTTAGTTACATGATTTAATGTATCCAAGCCAACTAAATCAGCTGTTCTAAAGGTTGCACTTTTAGGCCTACCAAGTGGCTTACCGGTTATTTGATCAACCACTTCAAAACCAATATCATATTTCTCTGCGTAATGCATCGCGCAAGCTAATGCAAATGCACCCAGGCGGTTAGCAATGAAATTTGGTGTATCTTTTGCCCTGATAATACTCTTGCCTAATGTCGTAGTTAAAAAAGTTTCTAATTGATCTAGGACTGAAGCCTCAGTTCCCTGATGTGGAATTAATTCAACCAAAGGTAAATAACGTGGTGGATTGAAAAAGTGAATACCACAAAAAGTACTACGTAGATGCTCAGGGACGCTATTAGCTAATGTATTAATGCTTAAGCCTGATGTATTACTGGCAAATAAAACACCTGATTTTAAATGCGTTGCAATTTTATTATAAAGCGCTTCTTTCCACTCTAACTTTTCAGCAATTGCTTCAATGACTAAATCACATTCAACTAGCCAAGCTAAATTATCGTCATAGTTAGCCACTTTAATGTAATTAATTGCATCGGATGAACCGAGAGGGGCAGGGTTTATCTTCTTTAAATTTTTCAATGCATTATTAATAATAGCATTTTTATCTTTAGCATCATTCGTTGCAAGGTCATATAAGATTACTTCAATTGATGCATTTGCAAATAATGCTGCGATTTGCGCGCCCATTACGCCAGCACCTAATACCGCAACCTTTTTAATACGACTCTGTCCAATTTTTTTATTTACTTTAAGATTATCCATCTTTAAAAGCTCATCCTTGGTTAGGGTTTCCTGGTTCATATAAACTCCTTCTTTATAATAAAACGAGAAAAAAATACAACCCCAACACCATAGCATAACCAATCAAATGTTTAAATTATGTTATAGCACAAGTAATAAGAAGCTCTATATTCAGAAAATAAATAAAAGCGAAGTGGGCTTTAAAGCCCACCCTCTGGGCGCATATGTGGAAATAAAATCACATCACGAATTGATGCTGAATCGGTTAAAAACATTACTAATCGATCGATACCTATGCCTTCACCAGCAGTTGGCGGCAACCCATACTCTAATGCCCTGATATAGTCTTCATCATAACTCATGGCCTCTTCATCGCCTGAGGCTTTAGCTTCGACTTGTGCTTTAAACCTTTCTGCTTGATCTTCTGGATCATTAAGTTCTGAAAAGCCATTAGCAATCTCTCGCCCGGCAATAAAAAATTCAAAACGATCGGTAATAAATGAATCATCATCATTACGTCTTGCTAAAGGAGAAACTTCCGCCGGATATTCAGTAATAAAGGTTGGATCCAGTAACTTAGATTCCACCGTTTTTTCAAATATCTCAATTTGAATTTTACCTAGGCCATAGTTTGATTCAATTTTAATACCTAAATTTTCAGCAACTTTTTTTGCTGCATCAAGATTATCAATATCCGAGGAACTTAAATTAGGGTTGTATTCTAAAATAGCATTAAACACAGAAACGCGCTTAAACGATTTTGACAAATCGTAAACTTTTCCTTGGTAATTTACCGTTGTGCTCCCCAGCACACTCTGTGCTAATTGGCGCATTAAATCTTCAGTTAAATCCATTAAGTCATGATAATCTGCATAGGCTTGATAAAACTCAAGCATTGTAAATTCAGGGTTGTGACGTGTAGATAACCCCTCATTTCTAAAGTTACGGTTAATCTCATAAACTCGCTCAAAACCACCAACAACAAGTCTTTTTAAATATAATTCAGGGGCAATGCGTAAAAATAATGGCATATCTAATGCATTATGATAGGTATTAAATGGCTTTGCTGCAGCCCCACCTACCAATGGATGCATCATTGGCGTTTCAACTTCCATAAAACGTTGGTCATTAAAAAATTTACGAATAAAATTAATAATTTCTGAACGTCGTCTAAAAACTAATTTTGACTCTTCACTAACAATTAGATCAACATAGCGTTGACGATAACGTAATTCCTGATCTGAAAGACCATGAAATTTATCGGGTAATGGTCGGAGTGCTTTTGTTAAAAGACGCGCATTACTCGCATGAATTGATAATTCACCCGTATTAGTTTTAAATAATGTTCCTTCCACTGCAATAATATCACCTAAATCCCACGATGTCTTAAAAGCTACATAAACACCTTCTGGCAAATCACTCTTACGCAAATAAGCTTGAATCCGTCCTGACATATCTTGCAAAGTCACAAAGCTTGCCTTGCCCATAATACGCCTTAACATTAAACGCCCTGCAATCTTAAATATAGGCTTTTCTTCAATTGCTTCTAACTCTTCCTTAGACATAGTCTCATATCGCGACTTAATGCATTGAGCAACCGCTGTACGCTTAAAATCATTAGGAAATGCGATACCATTTTCACGTAATTCATTTAATCTATCTTTTCTGATTTCAAGTTGATTTTTTTCTTCTTGTTCAGATGCCATTTCATTTGCATCAACAGTTTTTTCAGATGACATTATTTATTTCTCTCTTTTTTAAATATTGAATCATTATATAACCTTATAAACCACTTTTTAAGCTTGCTTCAATAAAACGGTCTAAATCTCCATCTAACACAGCCTGTGTATTGGTATTTTCAACACCTGTGCGAAGATCCTTGATTCTTGATTGATCTAATACATATGAACGTATTTGACTACCCCAACCAATATCACTTTTTGACTCTTCCAGTGCTTGCTTTTCTGCATTACGTTTGCTCATTTCAAGTTCATAAAGTTTTGATTTTAATTGCTTCATCGCTTGATCTTTATTCTTATGCTGTGAGCGATCATTTTGACACTGTACAACTATATTTGTTGGTAGGTGTGTAATGCGCACAGCTGAATCAGTTCTATTCACATGCTGACCTCCGGCACCTGAAGCTCTGTAAGTATCAATTCGTAAATCAGCTGGATTTATATCAATTTCAATATCATCATCTATCTCTGGTGAGACAAAAACCGATGCAAATGAAGTATGGCGACGATTGCCTGAATCAAACGGCGATTTTCTCACCAAGCGATGCACACCGGTTTCCGTTCTTAACCAACCATAAGCATGATCACCTGAGAATTTGATCGTACAACTTTTAATCCCCGCAACATCACCGTCGGAGACTTCAATTAGTTCACTCTTAAACTGATGATCTTCGCCCCAACGAAGATACATTCTCATTAGCATTTGCGCCCAATCTTGTGCTTCAGTACCACCTGATCCTGCTTGAATATCCAAAAATGCATTACAATGATCAGCTTCACCAGAGAACATCCGTCGAAACTCCAACTTGGAAATATCCGTCTCTAACATTTCAATATCATCTAAAACCATTTCAAATGACTCGTGATCATTGTCATCATATGCTATTTGCAGTAGCTCTAATGCATCAGTTATGCCAGCTTCTAAGTGTTCAATCGTATTAACAATTAATTCAAGATCAACCCGCTCTTTACCTAGCTGTTGGGCTTTTTCAGGCTCATTCCAAATTTGTGGCTGTTCTAATTCTCGAATTACCTCATCTAAGCGCTCTTTTTTGACTTCAAAGTCAAAGATACCCCCTTAGCAAAACACTACGTTCGCGCATTGTTTCAAGTTGCGTCTTTGCTTGATTAATTTCCATGAATAACTACCTATTTTACTAACAAACTAAAATCGTGATGCATTTTAACATTGAATAGCTAAAGACTCAAAGTATTCGATCAAACACAAACTAAAATCCTTAATGCAAACCTATTAATTAATACTCATATAGGTAGTTACTCAATTTGATTTAATCCCCCCTTTTTGCTATTAATTAACACATAAGCCAAAAGGAAATTGGTTTGATATCCTTTAATCAATACAATAAATTTCATCATGGATACATAGAAGATGCTACAAAACAATCAATTTTTCGATTATATCATTGTTGGCGCAGGTTCAGCAGGATGCGTGCTGGCAAATCGACTAAGTAAAGACCCTTCAAACAATGTTTTACTTATCGAATACGGTGGCAAAAACAGAAGTATTCTAATTGATATGCCATCTGCCTTATCCTACCCAATGAATATGCAGAAATACAATTGGGGCTATCAATCACAAAGTGAACCTTATTTGGATAATCGCAAGATGAATACACCACGAGGTAAGGGATTAGGTGGCTCTTCTGCAATTAATGGCATGGTCTATGTAAGAGGGCATGCTAATGACTTTAACCAATGGCAAGCACTTGGCGCAACTAATTGGAGCTATAGTCACTGCCTACCTTATTTTCGTCATGCAGAATGCTGGATGGATAGTGAAACTATCTATCGAGGTAAAAATGGCAATCTTGCTGTAAAAAAAGGGGAGAACCTTAATACAAACCCGCTTTATCAGGCTTTTATCCAAGCAGGCATTGAAGCGGGCTATTCTGCCACTGATGATTATAATGCATATAAGCAAGAAGGCTTTTCTTTGATGCAAATGACGATTAAAAATGGGATTCGCTGCTCTAGCTATCAAGCATACCTTAAACCAATAAACAAAAGAAAAAATTTAAAAATAATTACCAACAGCTTAGTTGATAGGGTTTTGCTAAAAGAAAAAACTGCAATTGGTGTTACATTTTTATACAAGAACAAGATTATAAATTGCTATACAAATAAGGAAGTTATTCTAAGTGCAGGCGCTATTAATTCACCGACAATTTTACAACGATCAGGCATTGGAGATCAAAAAACATTAGCCAAAGCTAAAGTTGCCCTAGTACATGAGCTACCTGGCGTTGGAAAAAACTTACAAGATCACTTAGAGGTTTATTTTCAATATCAATGCATATTACCCATTACATTAAATGCCAAATTAAGCTCATTATCGAAACTATGGATAGGCACGCAATGGTTATTATCTAAAAAGGGCTTAGGTTCATCTAATCATTTTGAAGCTTGTGCCTTTATACGGTCAAAAGCAGGCATTTTTGCACCGGATATACAATATCATTTTCTACCCGCTGCTATTCGCTACGATGGCAAAAAAGCCTTTAAAGGGCATGGTTTTCAAGTACATGTTGGTCCAAATAAGCCGAAAAGTCGTGGCACTATCGCTATTACCTCTAGCAACCCTAGAGCTGCTCCTAAAATTCAATTTAATTATCTTCAAGTTGAAGATGATATTCATGATTGGCGGCGCTGTATTCATTTAACGGCAGAAATATTAATGCAACCGGCGATGGATCAATATAGAGGAGCGCTTCTCCAACCAGATATTAATCTAGCATCTGATGAACTAGTTGATCAATGGGTAAAATCCAATGCAGAAAGTGCATACCATCCCTGTGGAAGCTGTAAAATGGGAAATACGACTGACCCTTTAGCAGTCGTTGATTCTCAATGTCAAGTCATTGGCATCAATCAGTTACGTATCGTTGATGCTTCAATATTTCCTACTATTACTAATGGCAATCTCAATGCGCCAACGATTATGGTTGCTGAAAAAGCAAGTGACCTAATTCTTGGAAATAAGCCACTGACACGAATCAATGCTGATACTTGGCAACCTCCGAACTGGCAGCTAACACAACGTGAAAATAAGCCAATTCGAATTGTGCAAAATTAATTAATATAACTATTATGACAGCGTTTTAAATTTATTTTACAATCAAGCTAAAGTAGCTAATCAAATCAATGAGTGTATCTGGCTAATGACGAATAAAATTTACCAAAGCTTTATCCATGGCAAATATATCAAAAGTCACTCAGGTGACTTACACGCTGTTTATAACCCCGCAACGGGTAACGTTAACTACCACATTGAGCAAGCTGATCGTAAGTTATTTAATCATGCACTTGAAAGTGCTAAATCTGGATTTCTAAAATGGTCAAAAACACCTGCCGTTGAACGTGGACGCATCTTAAACAAAGCTGCAATCATGCTAAGAGAACATAATGATTATCTAGCTAGTATTGAGGTTGAGGATACTGGAAAACCATTTCAAGAAGCCTCTAGCGTAGATATAACAACTGCTGCTGATGCAATTGAATTTTTTGCAGGTTTAGCCGCTTCAATCGAAGGCAACCAGCAATCCTTGGGTGATGACTTTTATTATACAAGACGTGAGCCTCTAGGCGTTTGTGCTGGTATTGGTGCATGGAATTACCCTATTCAAATTGCATGTTGGAAAGCCGCACCTGCACTTGCTTGCGGAAATAGCATGATATTTAAACCATCAGAAGAAACGCCATTAGGTGCTTTAAAGTTAGCTGAAATCCTTCTAGAAGCAGGTGTTCCTGAGGGTGTATTTAATGTCATTTTAGGTGATAAAGAAATTGGTCAATGGCTAACTCAAGCTCCAGAGATTGCTAAAGTATCCTTTACAGGCGAAGTAACCACCGGCAAAAAGGTCATGGCATCTTCTGCTAGTTCACTAAAAGAAATCACAATGGAACTAGGTGGTAAATCCCCTTTAATTATATTTGAAGATGCTGATATTGAACTTGCCGTTACTGCTGCAATGCTTGGCAACTTCTATACACAAGGTGAAATCTGCACGAATGGTACCCGAGTATTTGTTCACCAAGCGCTCTATGAAGAATTTATCTCAAAGTTATTACTAAAAATTGAAAAGCATATTCATATCGGCGACCCTAAAGACCCGCGCACAAACTTTGGAGCCTTAATATCAAAAGCACATTTGGATAAAGTACTAAGGTATATTGAAAGTGGCATATCTCAAGGGGCAACGTTGTTATGTGGGGGAAAACAAATACAACCACTGAATTGTGACGGTGGTTATTTTATTTCTCCAACTGTCTTTGTTGACTGTCATGATGCGATGCATATTGTTAAAGAAGAAATTTTTGGCCCTGTAATGACAGTTCTAACGTTTAATGATGAAGATGACGTTATCAAACGTGCTAATGATACTAATTTTGGACTTGCTGCAGGCGTATTTAGCTCAAATATATCTAAAGCTCATCGAGTTGCCCATCAATTACAAGCAGGAATCTGCTGGATTAACACCTATGGTCTATCGCCTGTTGAAATGCCTGTAGGTGGCTATAAAGAGTCCGGTATTGGCAGAGAAAATGGCTTAGTTACGCTACACCAATATACACAATTAAAGTCCGTTTACGTTGGGCTTTCACCTTTGGCTAGTCCTTATGACGCTAATGAGATAAATTAAATCATCGAATTTGTAAAAAATGGCTACAGCAAATAAGTTAAAATCTTGTTATTTCATTATTTCGGATAAATCAAGATAAGTTATTTCTATTCAATAGCCTCTCATTGATGAAATAATACAAATCAATAACTATACTAAAATTAGTTCCACATATAAATGAGATAAGAAGATGAGTAAATTTAAGTTGGTTTTCTGTCATATCAGTGTCTATGTTTTCATATTTATTGCAGCTTTAACTAACCAGTCCATGGCCCAATCAACAAATGCAGGAAAATCCATTGTCATTGTAAATAATACAGGACAAACTCAAACTTTTTATTTTATGGTGGCTAATGTTAACCCTATACCAAGTGCAGTGGTAAAGGCTTTTAACGCATTAAAATATCCCTGTATTTATACAAAAGGTCAGGGTAATGCTCAAACTTGTAACTTTACAATGGCAAATAATGAAAAGCAGGGTATTCCACTAGATAACTTTACGACTGAAACATTACACATGAATATTACAGCAGGCAGTGGGCATTGGCCCATTGGGCCCTGCCCAACGACTAATGTTGAAATTGTACTTAATTCTGGAGGCTCTGATCACTATGATGTAAGTTTAGTCAATGGGCAAAACTTCAATATCAAATTAACTTCAGAAGCTGGTGGAAAGTCAATTGACTTAAACACAGATAACTTGGCAGATATTTTGAAGCTTCCTGGCGTATTTCCACCAGGCTGTGATGGTTGTGCCGTTTCTATTTCTCCTCCAACTTGGGCTAATTGCCCTGGAAAAGTTCCTGCTTCATCTTGTAAAGCTGGAACTCAATATGATCCGAAACCTGTCTGCCAATTTGATAACCAACCATTGAGCAAAAGCTATACGATTACATTTACTGAAGTTGGTATTAATAAATAACCTTTATTGTTATCTTGGATTTAGTAACCATTTTAGTTCGCGCTCATCAAAAAGTAGCTTATCGATTTTAAGATACGCAACCTTCTCATCTGGACATACCATAACATCCGAAACCCCTTTTAAGGATGCTAGTTTATTTTGTATCCCAGAGGTTATTTTTAGCAAAGGAACGACTTTAGAGCTCAAATGCTTTGGTTTTTTCATTGAAGCAGCAACAGGAATCCATAGCACTGAGAGCAAAGCACAAAAACTAAAAATACCATCTATGCCAAAAAAATGGTAGATGATTCCTCCGCAAAAACCACCAACAAAAATGCCTAAAAATTGCAGACTGGAGTAAATACCCATAGCTGTTCCTTTATTTCCAGCCGGAGCAATTTTAGATACAAGAGAAGGCAAAGACGCTTCCAAGAAAGTAAATGTTGCAAAAAACAGCAATAAAATAAAGCTAATAGAGATAATATTGTGATGAAAGCCAAGTAACAATAATTGGGTCAACGCTAATAAAATTATTGCGCCCACAAAAATAGGTTTCATTTTTCTTTTTGTTTCTGCAATGATAATAAAAGGAAGCATTAGAACAAAGGACAAAATAAGTACTGGCAAATATATTACCCACTGCAAGTCTGGTTTAAGGTTAATGGTTGAAGTGAGTATCACTGGGATAATAATGAAAAGAGCCGTAAGAATGGCATGCAAAGCAAATATGCCATAATTCAATCTTATAAGTTCTGGTGTGCTAATAACCTTTAACAGTTGATTTGATACTGTTCCACAATCTCGATGTAGCAGATGCTCTTTAGATGTTGGTGTAATGGTTAATATAATAATAATACCGATAAAGCCTAAAAATGCAGTGAGCCAAAAAATACCAGATAGTCCAATGAAGCTACTTAAAATTGGGCTTAACATCATAGCACCTATAAAAGATAAGCCGATGGTCATGCCAATGATCGACATCGCCTTCATTCGATTTTCCTCTTGAGTGGTATCAGCCACCATGGCCGTTAATGTACTTCCAATCGCGCCTGCACCTTGAATGGCTCGTCCCAATATGATGCCATATATAGTTTGAGATTCTGCCGCAATAATACTACCAATGATAAATAGTAATAAACCAAAGATAATGACTGGTTTCCTTCCCAGTTTGTCAGAGCTCATGCCAAATACAATTTGTAGAAGAGCTTGAGTCAAGCCATAGACGCCTAACGCAACACCAATTAATACTGCAGTGGCATCTTTAATTTGGGGTGCGTAGAGGGTAAATATAGGCAGAATCATAAATAAACCAAGCATTCTAAAAGAATAAATAAAGGCCAAAGAGAGGGTTGATTTTTTTTCTAAAGCAGTCATCGAATTGAGTATCTGTGAAAATTGATTAAGCCCACTATACCCAAATCAAGTAGAGTAATCAAGGGAATCGGTTTTCTATGGCATAGAATGTCGTACGGATTAAAAATAGCTTTTATAAGCTAATTTCTATTATACTAACATATAAATTATGTAACTATCGGATTTTGAATGCTAAATAACGTAGAAATCAATAAACTTAACTTTAAAAGCATTTCCCACCTATGCGAAAAGATTATAGAAGGTATTACTGGTAAAATTTATCATGCTCAGTACCTAGTAAATATGGCAAAACTTATACAACCCTATGTATCAGACGCATTGATACTTAAAAATAAGGTTGATTTAAAGCATCATGCAATTAATTTAGATGATATTATTTCTAAATTTCAGCAATCCATAAAGTGCATAATAGAGTTAATTGAGCTAGATATAGAAACGGTCATCAAAAAAGATCCAGCTTCTAAAGACCATGTAGAAATATTACTATGTTATCCAGGCATAAAAGCAATCATGTTATATCGTATTGCTCATATATTATCCAAACTAGACATCCCCTATTTACCTCGAGCAATTAGTGAATATGCGCATAGCTTAACAGGTATTGATATTCACCCTGAAGCAGTTATAGGTAAACAGTTTTTTATCGATCATGGTACAGGAATTGTAGTAGGTCAAACATGTATTATTGGAGACAATGTAGCAATTTATCAAGGAGTAACACTGGGGACAAAAGCATTTAAACGTAAAAAAAATGCTGATGTTATAACGAATTATAAACGACATCCTAGCATTGAGGATAATGTTACTATTTATGCTAATGCTACAATACTAGGGAATATTAAAATCGGAAAAAATAGTATTATTGGTAGTAACGTAACTATAACTGAAGCTATTCCTGCCAATAGTAAAGTTACACAATTCAAATACAAACAGCAGCTATTTTCTGAAGGTGCTGGCATTTAGTATGAGATCTATTAAGTTCATAAGGAAGACATATGAGAATTAGACCTAAAATTTGTAATAATATCCTTGAAACGATTGGATATACACCTCTTGTTGCTTTAACAAAGCTAAATAAAACCCTAAAAGCAACTATTGTAGCTAAACTAGAATATTTTAACCCTGCCTCTAGTGTTAAAGATAGAATTGGAGCTGCTATGATTGATTCTGCTGAAAGGTCTGGAAAATTAAAACCTGGCATGACAGTAATAGAGCCTACAAGTGGTAATACTGGAATTGCTCTTGCATTTACATGTGCTGCTAAAGGATACAATAGTATATTGGTCATGCCTGATACTATGAGTATAGAAAGACAAAAACTACTTAAAGCATTTGGAGCAAAAGTTATTTTAACACCTGGCGAACTAGGTATGAATGGAGCTATAGAAAAAGCAAAAAAATTAGCAGATAAAAATAAAAATTATTATATGCCACAACAATTTAGCAACCTTGCCAACCCAATAGCTCATGAATTAATAACCGCTGAAGAAATATGGTCTGACACTGAGGGTAAAATTGATATTTTAGTCTCAGGTGTCGGTACGGGAGGTACCGTTACTGGGATTGCTAATAGAATTAAACAGCTAAAAGCATCGGTTGAAATTGTTGCTGTTGAACCACAAGATTCAGCTGTATTATCTGGAAAAAGTCCTGGGTTACATAAAATTCAAGGTATTGGTGCTGGCTTTATTCCTGAAATTTTGGATATGACTCTCATTGATGAAATTATACCCGTTAGCAATGAAGATGCTGGAAAATATGCACGATTCATAGCTAAATCTGAAGGAATTTTAGCTGGAATATCATCAGGAGCAGCACTAAAAGCAGCTATAGATGTTGCTAGCAGAGATGAAAATAAAAATAAATTAATTGTCGTTATTTTTCCTTCTTGCGGAGAACGTTACTTATCAACTTGGTTATATGACGATACCGCCGTATAGTGATATGGTTGCCATTAGATAGACACTTTGTTATGGAATGAATCATCATCTCAACAACAAATTAAGAAAATCTATCGGCTAACTAATTACACCTTATCTTAATTAGCAAGCTATAGCTCTCACTATTTCATAATATATTGCAGCATGGGTTATGGTGTTTATTATTAGAAATTGCTTTAACGTCTGAGGGTTCTGCTCTATTTTCAGCTTCCAAATGAAATGGTTGTGGTGGCGGTTCAAAGATAGAATAAGGCTGTTGGTATGCTTGTTCTTCGTTCCAACTGCTAACAGCCCTTATCCAAAAATACAAAGTTTCACTATCTTGATCTATTAAAATATGGCTTCTATCTGGTGATTTTGAAGAAAGTCCTAGTACATTACCATAACATTTAAGAGACGCTTCATCTTTAAGTTTTTCCTGACATTTCAATACTAAATTCATACCATTTTCATAATCTTGATTATTATATTTTATATAAATACGATTTTTATCATCAACCTTAACAATCATAGTTTTATCTTCAGATAATTTAGTTATCTCTGCAAAGCATTGCAATATAATTTCAACTGCTTTCATATTTCGCTCTTCTAAAATCTTACCCTCTGGCATAATGAACAACTCCATTTATCTTTTAGTAAATAAAGCTAACTCAATTGCTAACTAAATACCAATACAACTATTAATTTTCTTAATGCATCAATAGGTTAGCTTACTTCAAGCTTCATTTTTGAAAATTAGCAAGTTCAGCTAGCTCTTGGGTAAAACAGACCTGATAGCTTCCCCTGCAATTTCTTTTTGCTATAGTTTTCATGGCATCTTTCAAATTTTGATCTAACCACGAATTTCAATTAGATCATAATTTAAATGGGCAATCCTCGGTTGTATTACTAGGATCTGAACCATTAATCCCTTGACATAACCCTCCCGTGTCAATTGAGACAGAGTTAATCCTTATCTGTGAACACGCATTGGGTTCTTCACAGATAAAAAGTGCAGGCTTGTCAGAATTTCTTGCGTAAATTGTGTCATAAGTAATATCTTTTATTTTAACTAACGAAAATTGATTATTGACATTTTTATAGCTTAATTGAAAAACTATAGGTCGTTTGACTCCATTCATACTGATATTTTTATAAGTAATCGCTTTAACCAGTGAATTTTTAGTATCACTACAGTTTTCTTTTTCACAGTGTGATTTGATACGAAGACCATTATTTGACTGATTAAAGGTCACACCATCAACTACAACATTTTCAATGGTATTATGGATATTACTACCAAAAGATATACCATGACCATAATTACACGTTGCATTGGTGACTTTAATATTTTTACTCGCACCACCGTTACCTAAATCTGCATTAATTGCCACGCAATCATCGCCATTGGTGACTTCAATATGATTGATTTTAACATCAGAGGCTGTCGTCATAATAATGCCATCTGTATTCGGCGAGTCTTTAGATGTTTGAACCACAATGTCATTAATTTCAACATTTTTAACATGATCTAATTCTATATTATATTTGGGTGAGTTATGAAACCCTATACCGTTAATTTTTAAGCCATCAATATCTTTAAAATAAGTAAATTCAGGACGTTTTCCACTTGAGACCTTCCACCAAGAAGCACCTTGACCATCAAAAATACTCACATCAGAGCCGGCGCCCGATAAAACAATATTTTTGGCACTTCTAATACTGATAAATGCTTTAACACCTTTAAGTGATGGGTCACCTTTTTTAATGCCAATTAGCTTAGTATTTTTATTGAGATTAATTGTAATATTATTTCTATAGCGAATTTCAATTGGTTTAAATGAATAATGACCAGGCAAAATATTAATCACTAAATTATTTTTATATTCTTTAATTTTATCTATTATTGTTTCTGATAAATCATCACCATTACCAGAGAAATCACACCAAGTCGTATCAGACTTTTTTTGACAATCAACCTTAATTGCTGCAAACGCTTGACTACTTACAAAAACGATAAACAAAGCCAACATCATTATCACTGTATTTTTTTGCTTCATAAAATTCACCATCAAAAAATAAACCATTTACTTTTTAAAGATAGATAAATTACGTTCTATTTTCGAGATGAAGCTGAACAATTAAATAATTAGACCCTATTAATTACCCAAACGGATTAGCCTCTGGATTAGGGTTTTTAGAAAACTCTAAAATTAGTTTTAATGTATTTGTTCTATCGTATAATGGCATAGGAACTTTACCATTATTTTCAGCTTTTACTTTTTGATCAAATGCTTCTAACTCTCGGTCAGCCACCAAAATGCCAAATGTAATTTGCCTTTCAGATTTTATTTGTTTATATTGATTTCTGATTTCATCAAAAGTTAAAAATTCAACGTCTTCAGGTTCTTCAAAGATACTACCATAGTTTACACATTTCTTTATTGGCTTTGCTCTGGCAAAAATTTCAAGTGCTTCATTATCATAAATATTAAAAAGTGTCTCTATGCGATTTAACAACTCATTTTTTAGATCGCCCATATCACTATTAGAAAATACATTTGACTCTCCAATCTGCATTGCTTTCATGAGCAGCAATTCTAATATTGCTTTATTTTCATTATCTTCAGCACTTGGATCAAGGTTATTTATTTTATTAATATGATAATCTAATAAAATGATTATATTATTAATTGAATTATCATTTTGTAATTCTTCATAAGCCCACAAACTTAAAGACTCAATATCTTTATTATCAATTGCATTCATTAATTCAAGAGCTCTATTTCTATTCCAAATCCATAAATCACTACCATTTTTTATATCTTCAATTTTATTAGCTAATTGGATACTTATTGGTGTTTCAGATTCATGGTTATATTTATTTAAAGACATCAGATGCTTCCCCTTTTATGTTATCTATTCTATTATAAATACACATAAATTCTAATACGATTTTATATAAATAAACATAAGTAAAACATCAAGTTAGAAACAAAAATTCAGCTTATTTGATTATTATGTTTTATGTTAGCTGTTTTGGAAATGATACGAGCATCTTAAAACTCAATTAGTTAAACTATAATTAGGTTAGAATGTAAAGATTCAAATTGATTGTAATAAATACGTTGAAAGTTCAACAATTAGTCTTGCAAACTAACTAATCTACCCAAACCCTTGCATTAGCAAATAACTTCATCCACGGTGAATATTTATGTTTCTTCCATACATTTGGATGCCAAGATAGCTGCATGGTTCTAAAAACTCGCTCTGGATGTGGCATCATAATCGTATGACGACCATTTTCAGTCGTAAAGGCAGTTACCCCTTCTGGTGAGCCGTTAGGATTAGCTGGGTATTTAGTTGCCACTTGCCCGTCATAATCAACATAGCGAAGTACAACTTCTTTCTGGTTAAGCAAACGCTCTAAATCATTTTCTTGCTCAAAATAGGCTCGACCTTCACCATGAGAGACAACAATTGGTATTTTGCACCCTTTTAAGCCTTTAAACAAGATAGAAGTTGAATCCATCACTTCAACCATCACTAATCTAGCTTCGTATTGTTCAGAGTAATTACCTACAAAACTTGGCCAATGGTGCGCCCCTGGAATAAGCGATTTAATCTGGGAAAACATCTGACAGCCATTACATACCCCTAAGCTGAAGGTATCCTCTCTTTCAAAAAACGCTCTAAAATCATTTGAAAGTTTCTCATTAAATAAAATGGACTTTGCCCAACCGCCCCCAGCACCTAAAACATCACCATAAGAGAAACCACCACAAGCAACTAATCCCTTCATTTCCTTTAGATTAACTTTACCTGATATAAGGTCACTCATATGTACATCAACAGCATCAAAGCCATTCAAATGAAAGGCAGCCGCCATTTCATTATGACTATTAACCCCTTGCTCTCTTAAAATGGCAACTTTGGGTTTTGCATCTAGATTTAAATACGCTAGGGCTAAGTTTTCTTCTAAGTCACAACTAGAAAAAACAAATAAGCCATGATCCTTTTCATCAGCAATACGCTCAAATGCTTCTTTAGCGCACTGACTATGATCTCTTAAAGATTGAATGTTAAAACTTACTTTTGACCAAGACTGTTGTAATTTAGCTCGCTCTACTTCTAAAACAATGTCTAAATCATGCTCAATACGTAATACTTCTTCTTTATGAATACCGCCAATAATATGCGCATTTAATTTAAAAGAATGCAGTGTATCTAGTACATGATCACGATCATTATGTTTAATTTGAATGACCGCACCTAATTCTTCATTAAATAAAATACTCACCGGTTCATCACCGAGAGCATCTAAATGAATATCCATTCCACAACGTGAAGCAAACATCATTTCAGATAAGGTTGCAATTAAGCCACCATCAGATCGATCATGATAGGCCAATATTTTGCGATTCTGATTTAACAGCTGTACAGCTGCAAAAAAGTTTTTCAATAACGTGGCATCAATATCTGGTGTCTCGCTCCCTAGTTGACTATATACCTGTGCTAAGGCAGAGCCTCCCAAACGATTTTTACCATTACCCAAATCAATTAAAACGAGTCGTGTCTCGCTTGCTGTATCAAGCGCTAATTGAGGTGTTAGCGTATTTCTGACATCAATAACTGGTGCAAATGCAGTTGCAATAAGAGAAACTGGTGAAACAACTGATTTATCGACACCATTTTCATCCTGCCAACAACTTTGCATCGACAGAGAGTCTTTGCCAACTGGAATCGTTAAATCTAATTCAGGACAAAATTCTAAACCAACTGTTTTTACCATCTCAAATAAATTTGCATCTTCTCCTTCATAGCCACAGGCGGCCATCCAGTTTGCCGATAGTTTAATATCTGATAAATGCTCAATTGGTGCAGCCACAATATTAGTAATTGCCTCACCAATAGTAATTCGTGCTGCAGCTTGAGGGTTCATTAACGCAAGTGTTGGACGTTCACCCATCGCCATAGCTTCACCGGTAACATTGGTATAACTACTTGCTGTTACTGCGACATCAGCGACTGGAATTTGCCATGGGCCAATCATTTGATCACGCACAGTCATACCACCAACACTTCGATCACCAATGGTAATTAAAAAGCTCTTATCAGCGACTGATGGTAATGATAAAGTACGAAAAGTTGCCTCTTCAATATCTAAGGTTTCATAGTTCCAATCTGTCGAAAGGTAAGGTTTCGTTACAACATCTTTGACAAGTTTTGGAGGTTTTCCCAATAAAATTGACAATGGTAAATCAATCACTTTTTCTTTCTTAAGTGTGTCTTCTAATATGATGACTTCTGTATCTAGTGCTTCACCAACAACACTAAATGGACAGCGTTCGCGCTGTGCAATTGATTCAAACAAACCTAAATGTTCAGGTAATACTGCCAATACAAACCGTTCTTGCGATTCATTACACCAAATCTCCAATGGTGACATCGATGGATCAGAAACTAAAATTGCCTGTAAATCAAAATACGCACCACGCTGGCAATCAGCGACTAATTCCGGCAATGCATTTGATAAACCGCCAGCGCCAACATCATGCAAACTTATAATTGGATTATCTTCCCCCATACTAAAACAAGATTCAATTACTTCATAAGCTCGTCTTTGCATCTCTGGGTTATCGCGTTGTACGGATGCAAAATCTAGTCCTTCATCTATTTGACCCGATGAAACTGAAGAAGCTGCGCCACCACCTAAGCCAATTAGCATACCAGGGCCACCAAGAACAATTAATTTCGCTCCTTGAGGTATCTGATTCTTTGTCACCTGAGAGGCTCTAATATTACCATATCCACCAGCAATCATTATAGGTTTATGATAACCTCGGACTTGAGAATTGATTGATTGTTCAAACGTTCTAAAATACCCACATAGGTTTGCTCTACCATATTCATTATTAAATGCTGCCCCCCCTAAGGGTGCCTTAATCATAATATCCAAAGCTGAAGCCATACGGTTTGGCTTGCCATAATTAAACTCCCAAGGTTCAACTACACCTGGAATATGTAAATTAGAAACCGTATAACCCGTTAATCCTGCCTTAACTCTGGCACCTCGGCCTGTTGCCACTTCATCTCTTATTTCACCACCTGAGCCAGTTGCTGCGCCTGGATACGGTGAAATGGCAGTTGGATGATTATGCGTTTCAACTTTCATTTGAATATGAACTGCTTCATCTAAAAATTCATAAGAGTGATCGTGCTGATTTTTTAATAACCATTGCCCGTTATAACCTTCAATTACAGCTGAATTATCTGAGTAAGCTGATAAAACACCATCATTATGATGCGCATAGGTATTTTGAATCATCTGAAATAAACTATGATCTTTTTTAAGCCCATCAATTAACCAATCCGCTTTAAAAATTTTATGACGACAATGTTCAGAGTTAGCCTGAGCAAACATCATTAATTCAACATCACTAGGATTTCGCTTAAGCCCTATGTAACTGTCATGTAAATAATCGATTTCATCTTCAGAGAGCGCTAAGCCCAAATTTTGATTAACTTTAGTTAATGCTGCTTTTCCTTCCTCTAAAACTTTAATAACCTGTGCATTCTCTTTCTGATGCAAATGCTCAAATACAACAACTTCATCCAGTTTAAATGTATAAGTCTCAGTCATACGATCATAGAGCATACCTGCAAGTAGTTTTAGAGTAACTTCGTCTAATTGAGGTGCATTATCATCAACCTTAATATAGTAAGCAATACCTCGTTCTATACGATTTATTGTAGCTAAATTACAGTTATGCAAAATCTCAGTTGCCTTTGATGACCAAGGTGAGACTGTACCACTACGAGGCATTACTAATATTAGTTGACCGCTACGATTTATTAATGGCTTATTTGCACCATAGTTTAACAAAGCATTAAGCTTTATCTCATCTCCTTCAGTTACTTGATTTTTTATATCTATAAAATGAACGTATTCAGCCGTGATAGATACAACACGCTCATCGATTTGCTGCATTTGCGTTAAATAACGAGTTTGATCAAAATTTGATAAAGCGCCATTGCCATAAAGAATTTGCATCACCAAAAACTCTCCAAATTTAGGTTTAAGTAATTAAACGACATAAAAAACTAACTAAAATAAATTGTGATTTATCCAAACTATCTAACCGTATCATGCCACTAGACTTATCAGGACTACTTCTTTGAGTGCTACTGTACTAAAAATATTATAATGCGACAACTATTGTGTGACTGTTGCGTTTGATAAAAAACTTAATATCCTTCAACTAACTGAAAAACACAATCCTTATTCTGATTGCGAATACACTGATTATTCTTCCAATATTCTCCATAACCACCAGCCATGGCTTTATGAAATGCAACGTTCATTTCTGATATTGTCAAACGAATAACGTTATTATTGCCTGTTGCAATGTAGTCACAAAAAATCATACAAGTTTGAGCATTATTGTCACAAGCAAGTACTGCCTTTTTAAATTTAGCAGCTCTAACACCAACTTCACTGTGAACCGCTTTTCCCTGCCACTGGACGGATAAACCATTAATATAAGTTGTTGCCTCAAATGTGCCATCTCGCTGGATAGCAACTTGATTCGCCGCTGGACAATGATAGGATACTGGATATTGAACAAAGCCATCTGCCAATACAGTTATTGGCAAGCAAAAAACCATGATGACATTCAGCTTCTTTATCATACCCCACTACCTCATCTACAACCCCAAATTTGGTCTACTTATAATTCTTATCACCTTAATTTAAGTATACCAAACATACAAAATATTTCTTTTTTTATTTAAAAAATATCATTTTTATTTAAAAACAACGCATCAAAGCCTTGTTTCTAACGATCACACATAGCCATTTAGCATAAAATTAGCTATGATAACTACAATTTCAATAGCTAAGTTTAGGTGAGTCTTAACTTGTCGGTTATCACATTTGAAAATGTTGACTTCTACCGAGGTAGTCGTGCTATTTTTAAGCAAATTAATCTTCAAATTCCCAAAGGAAAAATTACAGCTATCCTAGGCCCAAGTGGCTGCGGGAAAACAACTATTTTACACCTAATTGGGGGCTTAATTCATCCTCACATAGGCACAATCAATGTATTTGATCAAAACATAAATAAAATCAAACGCAAAGAACTTATGGACTTAAGAAAACGCATGGGCGTTTTGTTTCAATCAGGTGCATTATTTACCCAAATGTCTGTGTACGACAATGTAGCATTTCCATTACGACAAAATACGAATCTATCAGAAGCAATCATCAAAAATATTGTACTTATGAAATTAGAAGCCGTTGGTTTACGAAATGCCTACCAACTAATGCCTAATGAGCTTTCAGGTGGGATGGCAAGAAGAGTAGCACTTGCTAGAGCGATTGCCCTAGATCCTGATATTATGCTCTATGACGAGCCATTTACAGGCCAAGATCCAATTTCTTTTCATGTTATTTTAAAATTAATTAAGACGCTAAATGACGCCTTAAATATGACTTCTATTGTTGTCTCTCATGATATTGATGAAGCATTAAGCATTGCCGATTATGTTATTGTAACAGCCAATAAATCTATTATGGACTGTGGTAGCCCTAATGAAATACGATCGTCTGATTCAGCATTTGTCAGACAATTTTTAAATGGTAATACAGATGGCCCCGTTGCTTTTCATTACCCCGGCGCTTCATTTAAAGAACTCATTGAGCTTAAGGATTAAATCCAATGATTAACTTTATCCTTTCAACAGGACGCTACAGCTTGAATAAGACACGCGCTCTTGGTGAAGCCTTCTTATTTTTAAGTCAAAGCATTGTTGGGCGGGCTAAAATTCGCCAATGCATACAACAAATATATGCTACAGGCTTTAATTCACTGACTATTATTGTTGTATCAGCAATCTTTATTGGTTTTGTCTTAGGGCTTCAAGGTTACTATACGTTAACAAAATTTAGTGCAGAAAGTGCTGTTGGCCCTATGGTTGCATTGAGTGTATTAAGAGAATTAGGCCCTGTTGTTACTGCACTTTTATTTGCAGGAAGAGCTGGTAGTGCGCTGACTTCTGAAATTGGTTTAATGAAAGCAACGGAACAACTTTCTAGTTTAACTATGATGGGTGTTGACCCCATTCGCTATGTTATTGCTCCTCGTTTTTGGGGGGGACAAATTGCCATGCCTTTATTGAATATAATTTTTTGCGCAGTCGCTGTATTATCTGGCTATTGGGTGTGTGTTGGATTACTTGGTGTTTATAGCGGCACTTACTGGGGTAACATGCAGTCATCGGTATTATTTTTTGATGATATTTTCACTGGCATAATTAAAAGCATTGTCTTTGGTTTCGCCGTTACTTGGGTTAGCATCTATCAAGGATATTTTTGTCAAGCTAACTCACAAGGAATTGCAAAAGCAACAACCAGAACAGTTGTCTACTCCTCTTTATTAGTTTTGGGGCTAGACTTCTTATTAACAGCTATGATGTTTAAATAGTAAATGAAGGACTTAAATGTATGTATAAAAGATCGTATGAAATGGCGGTTGGCTTATTTGTCATTATTGCAATCATTGCTTTAATCTTTTTGGCAATGAAAGTCAGTGGTCTTGGCTTTAAAGACATAGCAGGACAAAAATCCTATACGGTAACAGCTGACTTTACAAATATTGGGGCACTTAAACCAAATGCAGCCGTTCGAATTGCCGGCGTTCAGGTCGGTACCGTTTCAAATATTTCATTAAACCCAACATCATTTGCTGCTGTTGTAACAATGAAAATCAATGCCCAATTTAAGCAAATTCCAGAAAACTCATCTGCAGGCATCCAAACTAGCGGTTTATTAGGCGAAAGCTATGTTGGTATTGCTCCTGGTTTTTCTTCTGAAAATCTTAAAGATGGCGCCCATATTGTTACTACATACCCTGCCATTGATTTTACATCCTTAATTAACACTTTCGTATCATCTAGTGGAGATAAACAAAAATGAAACAACTAAAACTAATTATTATATCAATACTTACCCTTAGCCTTGTTTCTGTTAGCTATGCAGAGGCAACGACAAAAACAACAACGGTTGTAACCGATCAGAACTCAACCGATACAATCAACCCCAATGACCCAGTGTCCATCATTGAAGGTTCTTTTGTCAAACTACAAAAATTAGTCAGTCAACAATCTGAAGAAATTAATAAAGACCCACAAATTCTTGTACACCTAGTTAATCAATATTTTGTTCCATATATTGATCAAGATGTAATGGCGGGCTATGCTGTAGGAATTAAATGGCGAACAGCAACAGAAAAAGAAAAGCAAGAATTTATCAAGCAATTTATTACACTATTAGCTCGATTTTATGCGAAAACGGTAACTAAAGTTGGGGACTATCAACTAAAAATCTCACCCATCTCACAAAGTGCAATTCAAGATAAGAAATATATATCTGTTAATGGCAAGATCATCAATAAGACCAATGGTAACGCATCACCAATTGAAATCAAAATGATTAGAAGTGATCATAGCTGGAAAACCTACGATATCGTTGTTGGCGGAGTCAGTATCTTAAATAATTATCGCGAACAGTTTCAACAAGCAGCTAACATGTCTCAATTGATTACACGCCTTACCCAGATGAATGCTAAAGGCGCACAATAATGATTGATATGCATATCGATCCAGATAGAAATACCATTACTTGGAAAATAAATCATAACTTGTGTTTTGACAACATTATGTTAATCGAACAAAAAGCACTAACTTTTTATGCTCAGTTTACAAAAAACAATCAACACCTAACTAACTGGATATTATTGCTTGATGCTAACAAATCGATTGATAGCGCAGGTTTAAGCTGGCTACTTCTACTACAGAGTCGAGCCAACAGCCATCATTTATCATTAAAAATCATAGGATTAAATGAAAACAAAAACGCAACAGAACTAGCTAAAGCACAGGGTGTTTACAATCTTTTAGTCTAATTTTTTGACATAATCCTTGCAAACTTGCATTGCACTTAGAATAATACCATAAATGATGAAAAATTGGATTAGACAAATGGATGCAATCAAGCTTAGAGAACTCATCGAAAACAATCTTGAAAATACAAAGGCGCTAGTACAATCGGATGATAATGTTCACTTCGAAGCCGTTGTTATTAGCAAAGCCTTTGAAGATATGATTAGTAAAGTTAAGCAACAACAGCTTGTATACCAAGTTTTAAATGACTACATTAGAAGTGGTGAAATTCACGCAATTGCACTTAAGACCTACACCCCTAAGCAATGGCATGCACTGAATAATGAATGATACGCTTATAATATCTGGTGGTAACACCTTAGAAGGTACAGTAAAAATCTCTGGCGCAAAAAATGCAACGTTGCCGTTACTTGCTGCAAGTTTACTGACAAAACAAAGCATTATGTTATCAAATGTGCCATCGCTAACCGATGTTGATGATTTTAAGCTAATCCTTAAACAACTAGGGGTTCAATTAACTGAGACAAATGATAGCGTAACGTTAACTGCAAGCTCTATTATACAACAAACAATTGATTTTCCTGAAGCTAAGGCCATGCGTGCTTCTATCTTATTTTTAGGACCTATATTAAGTCGATTTGGTGAAGTTTCTATTTGCCTACCTGGAGGTTGTGATATTGGTCAGCGCCCTATTGACCAACATTTACATGCCTTAACTTTAATGGGCGCAGAGTTTCAAGTATGTGATGGCATTATTTATGCTAAAAGAAAATTAAGCAAGCTTCAAGGTAGGGAAATTACCCTAACAATGCCAACCGTTACAGGCACTGAAAACATTATCATGGCAGCTACGCTGGCAAATGGTATTACCACAATAAAAAATGCCGCTAAAGAGCCAGAGGTAATCGATTTATGCAAGCTATTAAATGCCATGGGCGCTAAAATAAAAGGCATAGGTACATCAACGATCCAAATAACCGGCGTTCAACAACTTCATAGCGCTTGTCATGAAATTATCGCTGATCGAATTGAAACAGGTACCTACCTAATCACAGCCTTAGCTACCAATAGCTTGATTGAACTAACACATACCTCACCCAAACTTTTAATGACCGAGTTAAATCACTTTAAATCAATGGGGGCTCAATTTAATATCTCTAAATCCAAAATAAAAGTCTACCCAAGTCTAAACTCGCTAACTGCTACTAACTTAACGACGAAAGCTTATCCTGGTTTTTCAACGGATTTACAAGCACCCACTATGCTTTTACACAGCCTTGTTAAAGGTACTAGTTATATTAAAGAAACTATTTTTGATAATCGCTTCCACCATGTTAGTGCCTTAAATCAAATGAATGCAAATCTGCAAATTTCAGGTACTAATGTTATCTGCCAAGGTGGCTGTAGGTTATCTGCTTCTAATATAACTGCAACAGACTTAAGAGCATCCGCTTGTCTTACAATTGCCGGCCTAGTCGCTGAAGGTGAAAGTCATATTTATCAGATTAACTACCTTGATCGAGGCTATAGTCAATTTGATGAAAAACTAAAAATACTTGGCGCAAATATCAAGCGTCTCGTTAAAACACCATTGCCTAAGGATGAAAGCTTTGCTAGAACTACATTATATGCAAGTTAATATTAAGCGAAATTTGAATTAATGCAAAAGCTATTACTATATCCGGTATTTATATTGGTCATTTTTACTCTCATCAGTTTATTTATCAGTATTTTTTCCAAAGTTCAAGCAATTCGTGATGGCTCTTTACCATTAGCGGATTTAAATCAACTCGAGTATCAAAGATCAGAAAGTGAAAGCCATCATGCAAAAACAACAGCCTATCACTTTCAAGATTTATGCCGGCTACCTGTTTTATTTTATTTAACCACCATCATTCTAATCTATCTGCATATAGAAGATTATTTATTTTTAATTTTAAGTTGGTTATATGTAGGTGCAACTTTAGTTCATTCACTGGTTTATTTAACCTACAATCGGTTTATGCCAAGACTTAGTGCTTTTTTAATTGCAAACAGTTTTTTAACTGTATTCGTGATCTTAACGCTAATTGAAATGATTAAACAATAGTAAGAAAACGGAAAAAAATAATTACAATTTTAGGTACGAATTTTTATGATACTAACTGATTTTTTTGGCTGCTATCTCAGGTTAACTATTTCAATTTAATTACAATAATTTCTTTTATCTTATTTGATTTCAGTTCACACTACATGACACCTACCAGAGCCATTCTTTGACTAATTGATATTTCAGGTTTAAATGTAGCTTTGATAATGTTACAGATATATTCTGAAGAATTAATTGCTCTAGCTAGCGATTTAGCAATAACTTCAGTACCAATTTTAATCAAAGATTTAGCTTTAAATCCATGCTTTTTAATTTTAATAGGTTTAATGCTTTCTAATATCTCACCTGTACGATAAGACCATATTAATGCAATGGATACAACAAACATAAGCCTTGAAAGTTTTTGCATATCAGTTAAGTGGGTATTCTCAAAATTAAAACCACGTTTTTTAATAGCTGAAAAAAATGACTCAATCTCCCATCTTATTTTATATTGATCGAGTGCATTTAGGTTAAACTCTCTAGTTACAACAATGACTAATTCACCTGTAGGCAATCGCAGTCCTGAAACATATAAAT
>JAKJJU010000039.1 GCA_021713295.1 Thiotrichales bacterium 19S3-11 | reverse complement strand
TATTGCTAAATCGCTAGCTAGAGCAATTAATTCTTCAGAATATATCTGTAACATTATCAAAGCTACATTTAAACCTGAAATATCAATTAGTCAAAGAATGGCTCTGGTAGGTGTCATGTAGTGTGAATAAAAATATAAAATATTCTTAAAAACCAATTGACAGTTAATCTCAGTTAGATATAATCACTTTCGTTCTCGGGTGCTTAGCTCAGCTGGGAGAGCATCGCCCTTACAAGGCGAGGGTCGGGGGTTCGAACCCCTCAGCACCCACCACGAGAAACCCTTTTAATATCAAGAAATAATCCAAAATAATGAAATAAAATGATCTATATTTCTAAAGTAAAAATTGTTTTCAGGTAACGTATAGGTAACAAGAATTTTTTGAATGTATGTATATCTACATCAGTTTTTATCTTTACCTAAGTGATGCTATTCCAAGTAGTACAATTGAAATAATAATTAATCCCAATGACAAAAAATTTATTAGTGTTGAAGTCTTGCTCTTATTTTTCCATTCATGATTTAAATGGGATACGCAACATGATGAAATGATGATAGTTGACATGAATAATATCCACATATATTCAGAGCTAAAGCTATTAGTATATGTATTTGCTAAGTTATAAATGATGATAGATAAGATATAAAATGTACTCATCATAATACCTGAAAAAAATGTGATGGGGTTTAGTCCATTGTTTAAAATTGGTTTCTGCTTATTATATTCAATAAAGTGAGGCAAAATAAAAACAGCTGAGCAACTAATAAATATAAGTAACCAGGGTAAAATTAGTGCAAGTAGGTTATGACTTGTAAGAAGAATTTCATCACTAAAAAAGCTAATGGTTGCACCTTGAAATGAACATAACAGCCCAGAGCTTAATGCATAAACAAGACCTCTTATATATTTGCTATTGTCATTTCTTTCTCGTAAAGATAGTGATATCGAGCAGATAATAATAGCAAGTATGAAATTTATATAGGCAGTAATTAATGGTAGATTAATAAGTTGGTAGTTATGATGAATTAACAGGGAAAATAGTCCCCCAGAAATAGTACCTAGCGAAATATTAAGTGCAAAGGGAATGCCTATGCCAATGTATTTTACTGATAATGAAAATAGATACATGCCTAGGCCAAAAAGTATACCTACAAGTAGGCATATCATGATTGATGACTGGTTTAAATAAATATTATGTGTTGTGATTGATGCAATTAATAAAGATAGTGGTATGAATAAAAAAGTGATCGTACCGAATATAATCCAGCTTAAACTTTTATTTTCTGATGATTTAAGATGATAAGTATATGCACCGTTAAAGCTGCCAGAAAGAATCGCTAGAAAAAACGATAAAGTAGACATGATATAATTCCCTTTTTATAATGACTCCATAATGGAATAATCGATAAGCTATCACTGATGCTAGATGGATACAAGATAATCAAATCAATTAATACTAAAGATGATTTTTTAAGGGCTTTAGAACCATATGGCACTTTAATTTATCAAAAAGATGACGTCAATAATTTGGGTGCAGTTGAGATTTCAACAAGGCTTGGAATTAATAAGTATGCTTATAAAAAACTAGGGTTATTTCCTCATACTGATAGAAGTAGTGAATTAGTGCCGCCAAGATACGTTGCCATTTGGTATGAAAAAATGGCAGATTATGGGGGTGAGCCTATCATTTTTTTAGCAAATAAGGTTTTTAGTAACGATAATCTTGAGAATTTTAAAGCATACTTTACTTCAGAAAATGATCAGCTAGCGAACTTATACAGTTTTTATGACCAAGATAGTAATTTTTTTAGATTTAGAAATGATGACCACATTTACTTATCAGCAAGTACTATTGCTAAATTTGAAAGGGTGGTGCAATTAATCAAAGATAATCAAGTGACTTTAAATTTAGAATCTAAAGATTGTTTAATCATTGATAATTGGAACATATTTCATGGTAGAACTGCTTTTACCGGTGAACGCATAATACATAGGGCATTAATACAATGATTGATACGATTGTTTTTGACTTAGGTGGTGTAATTGAGAAAGTCTATCCAAGTAATGTAATTGCAGCATTCAATGGACTTTGCATAAAAAATGCTGAGAGATTCTATAGCTTATATGGGCAGTCTGATATTTGCGATCAACTTGAAAAAGGAACTATCGGTGAGAATGAATTTTCCAGTTATATAAACTCATTATCAGATATCCAATTATCTACATCTCAAATAAATAAGGCTTGGTGCATGAATCAAGGGGGTGTAGATATTGAAGTAGTTAATTATTTAATCAATTTACGAAAAAGCTATAAGCTTTATATTTTATCTAACACTAATATAATTCATTATCAATATATCCTTAGAAGCTTTAGGGAAAAATATCATATTGATTTTAAATATTTATTTGATGGGATATTTTTATCATTTGAGTTAGGTTTGAGAAAACCAGATCATCGTATTTTTGAATTCGTATTCAATCAAGTTTCATCAAGTAAAGATAGCATAGTATACGTTGATGATCTTAAGTTAAATTGTGAAGCTGCAAGTAACTATGGAGTGCATACCTATTTACATAAAACAAATACTGTGTTAGATATAGATTTATTTTTGAAGGAAGTCTAGGCCATATTGTTGTAAGATTTCTTCATGCCTATAAGCAGTTTTTACAACTCTAGATTTATCAAAAAAATCTTCATATAGAAAGGCACTTTCACCGGTTAATACGATAGGTAGTTCAGTACCGATTAGCTTATCTATTGATTTAATTTTTGACATGATATTTAAAAATCCTTGCTCAATGATCTCTTTTGATTTTGACTGTTTATGGGCAGTTTCCTTAACAAGCCGACTACAGGTTATAAAAACATCGATATAGTTATTTGATACTTGTTCTGATATTGCATATAAGTCTGAATTAAACAGTGATAGGATTCGATCAGATAAATAGGTTGGCTCGCAAAGATTTTCTTTTACATCTATTGCGTGGCGAATGGCTTGGCATCCTAGCCATAAGTTACCACCATCATCGGATATTGGAAAACCAAGGCCTGCTATTTTGTTCAGTGTATTTCCATTATTTTGTGAATAGACAATTGATAAGCCATTACCTATTGTGATGCAAATGCCATTACTATTTTCGATAAATGCTTTATAGTTAGCACTCCAGTCAGCCTGAAGAACAAAATCAAGAAATTGGTACTTTCCAAATTCAATTATTTTTTCTCGTTTTGTTGTATATTCATAGGCTTGTACAGAAAAAAAGACACTTGCTTTTTTAGGCTCAAAATTAGAGATTTCTTTATGAATTTTTTCAATCATCAATTGAATAAAGTGCTCAGCATTATTATCACAAGCAACGCCTTGGGGAATGATAAGTTTATTGGATTGCTTGTTATTGACATTAAGTATGCTGCAATATGTAATTTGATCTATAGAAATACATGAAATATAAAATGCAGGTTTTATTAGTTTATACTCGCTTTTAATCGGTTGGTTGTATGTGCCAGATAAAAGCGTATTAGGGTCACAGTTTAACGCATTTGCTAGTTTAACTAACTTAGTTACAGCAAAATCGCGTTCACCATTGATGATAGGATTTAATGATGAATAGGTGATATTAGATGCCTTTGCTAACTCTAATTGAGTACCAAATTTATCATCTTTTTTCATTAATTCCTTTAAATTTTTTGAAATAATATTTAAATGTGAGTCCTTCATAATAAATTCTTAATTTTTTCTTCAAATATATACAAAAACCAAGTTGACTTGCAAATATTTAAAAGTAATATTGTATCCAGTGAATATTTTATACGGTATTTTAATGGAGTCAAATACATTTAATCACTGTTATTTAAATGGATATCTAAGTATTTGATACGCACAGTAGGGAGACTAGAACATGAAAGTATTTTATATAATATATAATAATTTGATCGTAAAATTTATGATGAGATGTCTGAAAAGTTTATGTTTTCTATCTATTAAATAAGAAACATATCAATTTGATTGTTTAGTTTTTTATTAAAAAATCTAACTTAATGATTTAAATGATTTATTGCAAGTTTATTTGTAAGGAATAACTGTGCATTGTAAATAGTGATCTATGGGATTTAAAAATGAACTTGATTATTTATTATAAATTGCTAGAATCATCAATGTCGGGCGTGGAAACCTGCAAAAACAAGCGTAATCATGCGATAAATGGTATCAGTAATTTAAATTTATCATGGCTTCTTGAAATTTTTCGAGTTGTCGGGTGGCGTGTAGGAATAAAAAACCTGCAAAGGGAATACTACAGGCCTTACTTGTTTGAGGTTTCCAACCACCCGACCAAACTTGGAAAAACAAACAAGGAGTCTAAATTATGTCAGTAGAAGCACTAAATTGGGCCTTTTCTCAAACCATTAAGAAGTCATCAACAAAACTTGTGTTATTGGCGTTAGCTGATTATGCAAATAATGACTTAATATCTTATCCGAGTATATCTACTTTGCAGAGTAAATGTACTTGTAGTAGACAAACAGTAATTGATTCGTTAAGAGAACTTATTGAATGTGGCTATTTAACAAAGGTTATGATGGAGCATGTATCAAAGTATTATAATAGAGGTCAAAACTGTTACAAATTACTAGTAAAAAAATTAGACCAGTCTAAAAATATGACTAGTCAAAAAATTAGATCAGATATAGTCCAAAAAGTTGATTATAGTAGTCTAAATAATAGACCTGAAGTGGTCAAAAATTTAGACCCAAACCATAAACTAACCATCACTAAACCATCATATAACCATATAAGTAATATAGCATCTCAATGTAATAGGAAATTAACAACTAATTTTGTTAAACCAAGTCTTGATGAGATTAAAGCTTATGTTCTTCAGAAGAAGTTTTGTGATTTCGATAGCGAGTATTTTTATGATTACTACGAATCAAATGGCTGGATGGTGGCAAAAAATAAAATGAAGTGTTGGAAGTCTGCAATTAATAATTGGCAAAGGCGCCAGAGGGGATTTAAACAAAATAATCAACTATCTAGAGAACATGTTAACACCAAGGTAAATGCAATCTTAGATGATAAATGGTGCATGAATGATCTTGATGCTAAAACAGTTAATGAATCAAATGTTAAAGCATTATTTGGCACTAATTTTTATGAAAATTTGGAAAAAAATGGACATCAATTGGATCAGGGAGGGAAAGTATAATGGAAGCGATAAAGACGATATCCAGTCAATTAGAAGCGATTAGGCTTAAGGGTGAAGCTAGAAAGCAACATTGTGATATTCATCAAATTGGATATATTTATAGTTGCTCAGAGTGTGATTCTGAAAGACGTGAAGCTATAAATAAGCATCACAATACAGTAATGTTACTATCACAGTCAGGTATTCGTCCGCGATTTACTAGTGCAAATTTTTCAAATTTTAAAGCTCAAAATGCAAATGATGAATTGAATTTGGAAATAGCTAAAAATTATGTGCAAAAGTTTCAATTGATCAAACAACAGGGCACTAATCTTGTAATGCATGGTGGAACAGGTACAGGGAAAAATTATTTAGCGGTATGTATGATGAAAGAATTGATAGAAAAGTTTGCTGCTAAGGTTAAAATTCTAACAGCTTATAATTTAATCCATAGCATTAATGAAACTTATTCTGCTAATAATACCAAGACTGAGCGACAAATTAAAAACGCTTATCTTGAGTATGACTTTTTGGTCATTGATGAGTTTGATATTAACCGTGGGAGTGATTCAGATAACTTACAGTTATTTGATGTGATCAATCGGCGATATGAAGAAATGTTGCCGACAGCAATAATTTCTAATTTAGATAGAGATAAATTGATTCAAAAAGTTGGTCAAAGAGTTATGTCACGTTTACTTGATGGTAGTTTGACTATGAAGTTTGCAGGCAATGATAGAAGACAGTTTCAAGTGATAGGAGATTTATTATGAGTTTAGATAACTTAATTCAATCTCAGGTTCAAGAAGCATTGGAGCCTGTATTAACAAAACTCCATGTATACGTTGAGATGTTTTCAAAATCTGAAGCCTATAAAAGTATTCGTATAACTTCAGCTGAGGCAGCAAGATTGCTAAGTAAAACACCTGAAACTATCCATAACTATGTTGAGCAAGGAAGGCTTATTCCAGTTGATCCAGCATCAAGATATAAATCCTTTACGCTTGAAGAATTAGAACGATTCAAAAATGACATATTACACCGGCGTAAAGCTAGTTAATTTTAGAGTGGAGATGTAAAGATGCAACAGTTAGAGGCAATATTAAAACATTTACAACGTTATGGAAGTATTACTCCCCTTGAAGCGTTAGATAAATATGGATGTCTACGCTTAGGAGCAAGAATTTATGAGTTGAGACGTCAAGGTATTGAAATTACGACTGAGATTTCAAAAAGTAATAAGCATTATGCGATTTATAAGCTTACCTATTCTCAAAATGAGGCATTACTAGAAAATACAGGTTGATGCAAGTATCTGTATGTTCGATCTGATGTATCCATTAGGTTAACCATCTAGCTTTCTGAATTGAGCTTATGATGGTTGTTAGTCAAGTTATGAAAAGGATTTAATATGCGAAAATATTATGATACCAATCTTTTAGATGTCATTTTTTTGGTGCTTTTCATTTTAAAATTATGTGGTGTTATTGATATGCCATGGATTTGGATATTTGCACCTATATGGTTACCGTTATTTGTATTCATTCATATCAGTTTAATCTATTTCATATATACCATTATTAAGAATAAGTTCTAATTAGATGACAAATTATAACCAACTAGCACTAAAAGAATTAAAAGCGAATGAGTATACCTGTCAAGTGGTTGAACGTTGGTGTGGATTTTCTAAACGAAAGCATGATTTATTTGGCATAGTTGATGTTTTAGCTGTTGGTCATGGCGAGACATTAGCCATACAAATCACATCAAGAAGTAATATTGCTTCTAGGGTTAAAAAGATTATTGATAGTGATGTAATTGGGGATTTGCGTGAAGCGGGATGGAGAATTGAAGTTTGGGGGTATGATAAGCCAAAGCATATTTGGCGTTTAAAACGTGTAGATATAAGTTAAAAGGAGATTAGAGCATGAATGTGTCTGGACTAGGACATGAAATTAACATTCAAGGTAAGTGTTATCACAGTATTAGAGCTTTTCTTAAAGAACATGGGTTCAGTCGAAGTCGTTTTAATAAACACTTAAGATATGAGGAAGGAAAGGATAAATATATTTTAGCAGCAGGGCGTTTGTTAAAGCTAGATAAAGAGGAGTTAATTAAACCTAAAATTAAAAAGATCAGTATTACTGTATGGGGTAATCAGTTTGAATCCATTGCTGAGGCTTGTCGGTTTTTTGCTATTAAAGAATCAGATGTCAATAGAGATTGTAAAAAAGGTATTTTACCTGAAGAAAGTATCATTAATCGAGTAGGTTTAAATAGCAATGAGTTTTCTAAAAAGAGACAAAAAATTAGTTCATTGAATAAATTCTTATACACGATGAAAGCATTTAGTTTGGAGATGTCAGATGAACGGAAATGTTTTTTACAGGAGAATGATCGAGTCTATAGGTATAGAGCATACGAAAACCATTATCGAATATCTCAAGCTTCATGAAACAAGCAGAGTTAGCGTGCCTTCACAGTATGATGATAACTCTGTTCTGTCAAAGATATTACCAGAGAATATCTTTAGAATATTAATTAATGATTTTGGGGGTGAACGTTTACGTCCAGTTGGATATGTTGAAAGTGATCTTATAAAAATTAGAAGTAAGATGGTAAAAACGTTATCAAAAGAATTTACAGAAGATGAGATAGCCTTTTGTCTTGGGCTAAAGCCAAGAACTATACGTTATATGTACAAATTTAGGCAAGAGCATAGCCATTTTAGTGATACGTCAGAGTTAAGCAGACAGCGGGATTTATTTGAATGATTAAACAGGAAATTTTTAAAATGAAAGAGCTTCTATATGGTATGACGATTTATAAGGATAAAATCATTGTAGTAGAAAATAAAGATATTGGATATGTTGAGTATGACTATCAGCTTAAACAAAAAGAAAAAGGAATGAGATATTATCAGTTTCATATCATAAATGAAAATGTAATAAAGTGTAGAGCTCAGGATAAAAAAACTATAGTTGATGATAATTTTAAATGGCATCACAGGAGGTATTTATATTTACTATATAGACTTGGTGAATTAGTTAAATTCTATTTTGATATGCTTGAAAAATATAATATTCTCTCAAAATTTATAGGTATCAATATAGATAGATTTTGTGAGTTTGATAGCTGTTCAATTTTATTTAGTGATTATTCTATTAATTTTGAAGGATTAATTTTTTGTGATAATAATATTGAATCATATGATTTTCCAAAAATATATTATGAGTCATATGGTAGGCAGGAATATTGCCTACCTAAAAAATTAACAAATGAGCAAGCATTTTCTGTAGCAATAAGCTCACCATTTATACATATTATGGGTACTCATATCAAAGACAGAGATTGTGAAAATGATAGAATAGATAGATCTAATGAATTGTTTTTAAAAGGTACTTTCTAGAGCAAACTCGGTGGGGGTTATCCACCCGCCAGTTTTCAATTCTGCGTGCAAAAAAAAATTGATTTCGTTTCGTTTTTAATAATTATTTAGAGGTATGTAATATAAATGAATCAAGCTGAAAAACTAATTTATAAAGATATAAATGAACTAATTCCTTATGCAAATAACACAAAAATACATAGTGATGATCAGATAGAAAAGATAGCATCCAGTTTAAAAGAATTTGGATTCATGAATCCAGTTTTAATTGATAATGAAAACTCAGTAATAGCAGGGCATGGAAGGTTATTGGCTGCACGAAAGATTGGTTTGAAAAATGTTCCATGTATATGCTTTAGTCATCTAAATGAAGCTCAGAAAAAAGCTTATATGATAGCAGATAATCGTCTTGCAGAAGATGCCGAATGGGATGATGACTTACTTAAAATTGAACTTAACTTTTTAGATGAAATTGACTTTGATTTATCGCTAACTGGATTATCAAAAAACGAAATGGAAAATTTGATGATTTCGGTTTCTGATGAAATTGAGAAAAGTGGGTTAACTGATCAAGATGAATTACCTGATAATGTCAATTCAATTACAAACGATGGAGATGTTTGGAAACTTGGTGAACATATTTTGGTGTGTGGTGACTCTACAAAAGAATATACATTACAGAAATTATTAAAAGATAATAAAGCTGATATGGTTTTTACTGATCCTCCATATCTAATGAATTATCAAGGAGGAATAGGAGGAGATGGAAATGTTAATAAGAAACAAAAATCTCTAAAAAATGATAATTTAAAAGGAGATGATGCAGATCAATTTCTAAATGCAATAGCAATACAGATTAAGTCTTATACTCATGGAGCGTTCTACATATCATTTTATAGATTAGGAATTGATCGTTTAATGAATGTATTAAAAGAAAATAAGCTAAAGTGGCGAAATTTAATTATTTGGAAGAAAAATCATCATAACCTATCTAATAGTGATTATAAGTCTTTATATGAACCGATAACTTATGGTTGGGTAGGTGATTATGAGCCTTTAGTTTATGGTTGGAATGATAAGCATGTTTTTTATGGTGGTAAAGGCGAGAAAGATATTTGGGAGGTATCAATACCTAGTGTTTGGGAAGTAAATAGACCACATAAAAATGATTTACATCCTACAATGAAACCCGTTGAGCTATGCGAAAGAGCTATAAAAAATAGTTCTAAAAATGGTGATATTGTTTTGGATTTATTTGGTGGCAGTGGCTCAACACTAATAGCTTGTGAAAAACTTGGTCGTAGATGTCGAATGATCGAATTGGATACAGATTACTGTGATGTAATTATTAATCGTTGGCAAAATTTTACTGGGAATGACGCCATACATGTCAAATTGGATAAAACATATAACGAACTGAGCTACCATAAGGAAGTAAGTTGAATAACAATAATACCGTTAAAGTTAGTATTCTTGCTAAAGTGTTAATGCTTTCAGAACGGCGAGTTCAACAACTTTGTAAATCAGGAGTACTTGAAAAACAATCTGGAGGGCAGTATCCGCTAATAGTGAATATTCAGCGCTATATTAAATATGTATCAAATAGTGTATCTAGTTCAGAGAGTGATATTGATATTAATATAGAACTAAAACGCCAGAAAATGAGATTATTAACCGCCCAAGCTGATAAAGAAGAAGTTGATGCAGAATTAGCAAAGAAAAAAACACTCTTAGCTGAGGATGTGTTTCGGGTTTTAGTTGGTGTGTTTAGCGAAATCAAAAACAAGCTTTTAAGCATACCTGATCGTTGTGAACCTTATTTAATTGGTGAGACTGATTCTATCAAAATTAAGCAGATTATTTACGCTGAGATTAAAGATAAGCTTTATTCGATTACAGATGGTATTGCAGAGACATTAGATAGGCTTTTAGATTATGACTCATCTGATCAAAAAAACGATTGAAAGAGCTTGCGAGTATTTAAAACCACCAAAGGATTTAACAATCAGTGAATGGGCGGAAAAATATCGATATATACCAGCAGGTAATAGTTCAATTCCTGGGAAATGGCGGACGTTACCTTATCAGAGAGAAGTATTAAATATAGCAACAGACCCAAGGGTGGAAAAAGTAACGCTTATGTGGGGTGCACAGTTGGGTAAAACTGAAATGATCAGTTCAATTATTGGTTATCATATTCATCATGATCCCTGCTCTCAGATGATGATGCAGCCAACTCAAGGAGATTTAAAAACATGGTTAGAAACTAAGTTTAATCCAATGATAGATTATACACCTGAGCTACAAGCAACGATTGCAAAACCACGTGGTCGTGATGGAGTTAATAATCAGCAAATGAAGTCATATTTTGGTGGTTTTTTAATTTTTGCATGGTCAGGTTCAGCCTCAACACTAAGAGGTAGATCAGCACCTAAAATATTCTGTGATGAAGTAAGTTCCTATGAGTTTACATCTGAAGGGCATCCAGTAAATTTAATTTGGCAACGTGCTGCAACTTTTGGTAGTCAACGTAAGTTATTTTTAACAAGTACCCCAACAATTAAAGATTCATGCTTTATTGAACAGAGTTTTTTAGAAGGTGATCAGCGCTATTATCATGTGCCTTGCGTTCATTGTAATGAGTTGCAGACTTTGGAATGGGAGCAGATTTCATGGGAAGAAACTGAAGAGGGTAAGTTAAAAATAGACAGTGTTACATATACTTGCCCACATTGTGCTTGTATTATTTCAGATGCAGATAAGATAGCAATGGTAAGAAAAGGACAGTGGATTGCAGCTAAATCTTTTTATGATCATGCAAGTTTTCATTTAAGCGAACTATATTCACCATTTCGTAAATTTTCAGATATTGTTAAGTCCTATCTTGAAAAGAAAAAATCAGGTGATTTGCAATCATTTCTCAATGTATCATTGGCTAAGACTTGGGATGATGAAGCAGAACGAATTGAATCAGGTCATTTAATTGAACGAGTAGAAGATTACCATTTTGTGCCTTTAAAGTGTGGTCTATTAACAGCGGGTATTGATATTCAACAAGATCGAATTGAGATGCAAGTTATTGCTTGGGCAGATCAAGAAGAAGCATTTGTTTTAGATTATCGAGTATTAAATGGTTCACCTGCTGAAACACAAGTTTGGCATGATTTATCAGATGCACTAAAGCGTCACTATAAACATGAGTCAGGTTTTATGATGTCGATTGAATTTGCAGGCCTTGATACAGGTGGTACAGAGAATATGACGGCTATTGCTTATGAATATATATCTAAACGACCAATTGGCCGGCCATTTGCACTAAAGGGGCGAGGGGGTGATTATCCATTTACAAGCGCACCTAATCGTAAAAAAACAGGTAAAAATAAACGCAAAGTTACTCTATATACAGTTGGTACGAATGAAGGTAAAAACATTCTTTTTAGCCGGTTAAGAATTGAAAATCATGGTGCTGGTTTTATTCATTTTAGAAAAGCTGTTTGTGATTATGAATATTTTGAACAGCTTACAGCTGAAAAAAGAAAAATAAATAAAGGTAAAAAAGGCTATCAATGGGTAAATACCCGTTATAACAATCGAAATGAAGCCTTAGATACGTATCTATATGCCTATGCTGCACTAAAAATATCAAATGTGGATGTTAAGATAAGGCAAAGGAGGATTATTGAAAACAAAAAAAATAATATGAAAAAGGAGTATCAAAAATTTAATATATAGGGCCATTTAGTTAATTGGAAATACTATACTAAAGAAGGATTGTAATTAACTTTGAATGAGAACTAATATGGTTTCTACTCATATAGATAAAAGAGCAAGCAATGGTGAGCTAGACAGAAAAACTCAAGCTATGTTCTCCTTGTTAAAAAATTTAAGAATTAATATTGGGTTTTACACAACAATAGCTAAACATGCTAATCAAATTAAACAATTAAAGCGCAATTATGAATGTTGTCTTGGCTTTATTCAAAGGATGTCTCTGGATGGTATCACATTAGGTTTATCAAAAATTTATGAAAAGTATAGTAAAAGACATACTTCAAACTCAATTGAGTCTATTCTTGTTACTTTAATGGATTCAAATAACACTAATAAACACATTGATCATACAGACTTTATCAAGAAGTATGGTTCAAATAGTCAATGTTTTATATGTACGACTAAAGACTTTATTAATAAGCAAAAGAAAGAGTTAGAATTAATTAGAAAAATGAGAAATAAAGTAGTCGCTCATAGTGACTTTTCTATTACAAATAAAAAGAATTTTTTACCATCAATAAACGACATAGATAAACTATATAACTTTGCATTAGATTTTTTGAATAGTGTTGGTAAAAATGAGCTACAAATAGAAAGCTTTTATGTAGTTGAAGAGTACTGTAAAGAAGTTAATTTCTTAGAAATGATCATTGAACAGATTTCTAAAGAGTAGGTAATATACTCTCTTAACTATATTCATTACTTTAACCATCTAACTTACTTTGATAATTATATACTACCCCTAAAGCAAAATCTTGGGGTTGCGATTTTGAATAATACAGAAAGGTTGAGTTACTGGCGTGCTGAATTAAAAAAGGCACAAACTAGTTTATCAAATCGATTGAATAATGGTCATGTTGATAGCTTTAATCAAAATGGTGCATCAATGCAGTATAACTCCCTTGAATCACTTAGAAAGCACATATCTTTTTGTGAATATAAGGTTGCACTTTATGAAAATATATCGGCAGAAAAATCGAGAAGCATATTGGGTAAAGGGACTTTTATCAGATGAAATTATTTGGATTTGGTACGAAAAAACAGCAGGCACTAAAAGCCACTGCCAGATCAAGCAAATTACGCTTTTATGATGCGGTTGACTCTGAATTAGTCCAAGAGATTAAATCATTATTTGTTGATGATATTGATATTAATGAAATTATATCAACACACTGGCGAACCATAACAGGTAGAGCTAGAAAACAATATAATAATAATGATTATCTCCGTCATTTTGTCTCATTAGCCTGTGTTAATGTTGTTGGTTATAACGGTATTCAAGTTCAATGTCAGTCTCAAAATAAAGAGCTAAACAATCATACAGAAAGTTTATTTAAACTCTGGTGTGAATCCTGTGATGTAACCGATCGATTAAGCTTTATTGATGTTCAAATATTGGCGATTAAATCAATGGTGCGTGATGGTGAGTTTATCCTTATCAAACACATTGATGATGAATATCAATTACGATTGCAGTTAATTGATCCATCAAGATTAGACCCATCACATAATATTGAGCTTTCAAATGGCAGAAAAATAGTTAATGGTATTGAAGTAAATAGGCTTGGTAAGCCTTTAGCCTATCATTTTAGAAAAGCTAATTCATCTGAGACAGTTAGAATTAGCGCTGAGTATGTTATTCATGGCTTTGTGCCAGAATATATAGGCCAAAATCGTGGTATTTCTTGGTTTATCACCTCAATGATCCGTTCACATTTACTAAAAGAATATGAAACAGCAGCCGTTGATCACGCAAAGACAGGTGCAAAAGTTATTGGTACATTTCGTTCATCAGAAGAATATGCCCAACCCGATGATCAAGCACCCGATATTAAACAATTTGAAGGCTCAGGTATGTTTGAGCTGCCACCTGGATATCAGTTTGATGGCTTTGATCCAGCTTACCCAACAGGAGAGTATGCATTATTTAAAACAAGTATTTTACAGGCTATTTCAGGTTCTTTGGGTTATGGCGTTTCTTATGTTTCTTTGGCCAATGATCTAAAAGGTGTTTCGTATTCATCCGCACGTCAGGGTGCATTAGCTGAACGTGATGCATGGCGTATGGTACAACAACATTTGATCTCACAATTAATACGTCCAATCTATCGTGCATGGCTTGAAGTTGAGTGGTTAAGTTCTCGTCTAAATTGTAGTGATTCAGATTATCAAGCTTTAAAACTTGCGAGTTATCAACCACGTAGTTGGGGCTGGGTTGATCCAGTTAAAGAAGTAAAAGCAATGGAGATGTTGCTTAGAAACTTCTTGAAATCAAGAAAACAAATAATCTCTGAAAATGGTTTGGATATCGAAAAAATTGATGAAGAAATCAAAGCTGAAATGATGAAGTTCGATGAGTTTAAAAATATAAGCCCAGAATATATTACTTATTTGATTGGCACATTTAAATCAATTGTTCAAACAACACAATCGGATGATTTAGAACAACAAGAGGATGAAATTAATGAGTGATACACTAAAAGCATTTAAACGCTCAATGTCATTTGATTATCGGTCTGAGCAAAATGAAGCAGATGATCGCACGATTGAACTATCATTTTCATCAACTGAACCTTACCAACGCTGGATGAATGCAGCTGAAGTTTTATTACATGGCAAGGATAATGTTGATTTAACTCGCTTAAAAAATAAAGCGCCAATTTTGTATAACCATGATTGGAATCGTCAAATTGGTGTGGTTGAAGCGGTATGGCTTGATAAGGATAAAGGGCGCGCAAAGATAAGATTTTCACGTAATGGTTTAGGTGATGAAGTTTATCAAGATATTAAAGATGGCATTATTGCCAATGTTTCAGTTGGCTATCATGTTGATGAGTCAGAGTATGACAAAGAGAGAAAACTCTCAAATGTAACACGATGGATGCCATATGAGTTATCCATTGTATCAGTACCAGCAGATATATCCGTTGGTGTTGGCAGAAGTTTTAATGAAGTATTTCAAGAAAATCCAGATCAAACAAATAAGGAGCGGGTTGCAATGACAGATAAAACTGAAAATCAAGTAACATCAAATGATGATTTGCTTAAAAGAGATAGAGCGAGAAGTGATGCAATTCAAGCATTAGCCTCTAAGCATGGTATGTTGGAATTTGCCAGAAGCTATGTTGGTGATGGTTCATCGTTTAATCAATTTGAGACAGCTATGTATAAAAAAATGGCTGAATCAAATTACAATAGAGCCTTGTTAGATGAGCGTAAAAAAATGCTGGATACGACACAGGTAGAGTCATCAGCAATTGGTATGAGTGATAAGGAAGTAAAAAACTTCTCAATCCTAAAAGCAGTTCGAGCGATGATTGATCCCAGTGACATGCGGGCAAGAGAAAATGCCAAAATGGAGTTTGAGGCATCAGATACATTTAAGCGTGAGCATGGTATTTATGAGTCAGGTTTTGCGATTCCATCAGATGTGTTAACCCGTACGTTTATGGTTTCGGGAGAGGGTGGCAAGATTGTACCAACTGATTATCAAGCGTCGTCATTTATTGATATGTTAAGAAATCGATCAGTGATGATGGGCTTATGTCAACGATTATCAGGACTTAAAGGTAATGTTCAAATACCACGGCAAACAGGTGGCTCAAATGTCTATTGGGTCGGTGAAGGTGAAGAGGTTGGTCAAGGGGATATTAAATTAGGCTCAATTGATTTAACACCGAAAACTTTGGGCGTCTATCTTGATATATCAGAGCAGATGATGCTAAATGCTACCCCAGATGCTGAATCATTAGTTAGAAATGACTTAGTTGCAGCACTTGGTTTAGGAATTGATAGTGCGGCACTATATGGTAAAGGTGGGGAAACTAAAGAGCCAACGGGCTTATTTAATTCAGGTGTTGATGTCTTTGATTATGTCAATACATCACCAGAATACAGTGATTATGTAGCACTTGAGACAGCGATTGCCACTTCAAATGCGGATGTTAATGCTATGGCCTATTTAATTAATCCTTATTTACGAGGCTTGGCTAAAACAACCTCAAGAAAACTCAACCTTGATCAGAGTATTTGGGAGCGTGGCAATACGATTAATGGCTATCAAACCCAAGTGACTAATCAGGTACAACAAGATCACATTATCTTTGGTAACTTTAAAGATTTCATCATTGGCTTATGGTCAGGGTTAATTCTAAAAACTGACCCCTATACCAAGATCAAATCAGGGATATTAACGATTGTTGCTCGCCAGCATATTGATTTTGCGGTTCGTCGTAACGAAAGTTTTGCCATTGCTCAGAAAACGCAAGTCTAGGCACTAGGAGGTGAAATGATGCAAGTTAAAATTATTCAACCAATTATCTTGGAATTACAAGCAAGGAAAATCGGTGAAATCGTTACTATTAAAGATGAGAATCTTTGTAATCGTTTATTAAAATCAGGTTATGTCAAAGCGTGTAAGGGTGCAAAAAGTGAATCTAAATCTAACGTTAGTAAAGAAGCATAATTATGCATCATTTTGATTCGTTTGATTGCTATTTTAATGAATATGGTAGTGGTAAGGCTATTGTTAATAAAGCATTTGAGCTTGATTGTGTTCACCGTCGAGATACAAAAAGCTTTCAGCTAGATCATTATGATTTTAATGCAAATTCAGGGTTGCTTGAGTTTAAATATAGTGATCGGGGTCAGCTTAAAATTGGTGATTTAATAGAAATTAACGAGTTAAAATTTAACGTTGAAACTATTATTGATCAAGATAATGGCATTATGCTTGCGCTATTAAGTGATTATAAGGTATCTGATGGATATATCGATTTCGACATCGGAGATTAAAGCGATTGCCAGTCAAATTAAAGGTTATGATGGTAGAGGTATAGAGCGATACGTATCTACAGCTATTAATCGTGCAGCAAAAACAGTTAGAGGTCGCTTAGCAAAAGACATTGCAGCAGAGCTTGATATTAAGCAAAAAATCATACGTCAGCGCTTGCAGTTTTATCGTAAAAGTAAAAGTGAAGTCAAATTATGGTTTGGTTTAAATCCAATTGAATTGGATCGATTAGGTAAGCCAAGCAAATCAAAGGCGGATGTTATTATAAAGGGTATACGTATTGATAATGCTTTTATTAATAAACAAGGTAAGGTCAAATTGCGTCAAACTATGAATCGACCATCGATTGAAATTAATCAAAAAGTAGAAGCAATCATTCAAAGGCGCTTGCCGTATTATTTTCGAGAGGCATTTTTTAAACAATTAAACGAGATATTAAAATGGAAATCACAAACACAAGGTGGTTAACTGAGAAAATCTTTACTACACTAAAAAATAGGTATGATCAGCTTAGCTGGTTTTTATATCCGCCGGTGCAAAATTTGAAAGACATTCCTTTGCTTGTTGTTGTTTTTTCGCTTTCAAGTTTTGATATTACTCGGAACTATTCTGATGGTAGGCAATCGGCGGACATCATTTTTTCAATTCATCTTATTTTTAAAGATAGTCAAATGGCCCATTTAAATATTAGAGATGCAGCTTTTGCAATTAGTACATTTTTACATCGTAATAACCTTAATCATGATCAAATTGGCGAAATTGAAATTCTCAGTAATGAACCAGATTATTTTCAGCCTGAAGTTGATGGCTATTTATCATGGAAGATAGAGTTTTTAGTTCCATTTGTTTGTGGTGAAAGTGCTTATGGTTTCAATGCTGTTTCACCGGAGATTAAAATTAATTCTGAGGTTAATCATGACTGAATTAGAGCGAATTGGTGAATTAGAAAGACGCTTGGCTAATTTAATTCGAATAGGCACAGTTGCACAAATTGACCCTATAAGAGCACGAGTAAAAATACAGGCGGGTGCTATTTTAACAGCATGGTTGAAATGGATGACACAACGTTCAGGTGATTGTCTAACATGGTGGTCACCATCAATTGGTGAGCAAGTTTTAGTATTATCACCGAGTGGTGAATTAAATAATGGTGTTGTTTTGCCATCGATCTATACAAATAATCAACCAAGTGCAGATTTAAATTTAGATCATAAAGTTTACGCAGATGGTACAACGATCAGTTACAGTTATGCAGATAAAAAATTAACCATTAATTGTGTTGGTACTATTGATATTACTGCAGCAAATTCAGTTAATGTAACATGTAGAGATGTTAATCTAAAGGCTCAAAGTATTTTTGCCAATTGTCCGATGACAACGATTACTGGCAATGTTTTAGTTAAAGGTAGTTTAACTTATCAAAGTGGTCTCTATGGTTCAAATGCTAAAGGCGGTTCAAGTGCATCAATTGAAGGCTCACTGAATGTTATTAGCGGTGATATAACAGCAGATAATATTTCACTTAAAGTTCATACTCACCAAGGTGATAGTGGTGGGAATACTTCGAGTGCGAAGTGAACGCTAAAATTCAACAGATATCTGACTATAAATCATGAATATGATCAGAATTTACTGTAGGTAACTGTCTATTAGCATCTAACATTATTTTTTTTGGCTGTGTGGGTTCATGTAATTCAAAGTTTTCTGCGGGTTTAGGTTTTTGCTCATTTCTAACCATCAGGCGATCATTATTTATTGTAATAGGATTACCGAAGTCGTGCTCTAATCCATTGTAGTTTAGAGTGGTAAGTCTATTATTACGATTAAGGGTAGCTACACAAGTAATCAGTTTATTCCCATTGAGTTTGGATTCAAGTGCTTCTCTACTTGCCGATATGAAGTTATCTGTTTTAGTCTCGCTACGTATTATAAGTGTCTTTAGATTATCTTTTACCAATGAAGAAAATTCATCTTTATTAAGGGAAAATATATCTTTAGTATTCTGTCTACAGTGTAAGTGTGCTACGCAATATGTTGGCATTTTTAGCCTCCCCCATTTTGTATGTTCTTAATATACTATTTTAATAGTATCAATTAACTTAAAATATAACATTATCTATATTATATCTTATTTTAAGCAAGTAAAGTTCAATTTATAGATGGATTTGATATAAATTATTCTAATAAATAGAAACGATTGAAGTATCAATTAGCTTATCCAGAGCATTTTTTTGATCATTTTATACTGACTGTAATAGTAACAATTAGTTAGATGATCAATGCAAGGTATATCTCGAACTACAGGTCAAAAAATAACAGATATTGAACATGTTAAACAAAGTATCGATGATATTTTGACAACGCCTGTTGGTAGTAGAGTTATGCTTAGGGAGTATGGTTCAAAATTATTTGAATTGGTTGATCAGCCAATAAATCAGCTTACTTTAGCAAAAATACTAAATGAAACAGTTAGTGCAATTGATCAATGGGAATACCGAGTCGAAGTGAAATTTATTGATGTCAATCGTAGTACTGGAGGGCAAGTTTCAATTGATGTTGAATTTATTTATCAACCTGATGGTAAAAAGCAAACTTTAACGGGGGTGGTTGTATGAAAAAATTTGATCTATCAAAATTACCACTGCCGGAATCAATACGTTCAGTTGATTATGATCATAACTATGCTTTGATGTTAGCTGATTTTAAATCGCGAATGCCTGAATATAATGCATTGGTTGAATCTGATCCAGTTATTAAATTAATTGAAGCATGTGCTTATGGGTTAACAATTTATGAACAACGAATTTATGATTCAATCAAGTCAATTTTAATCTCTTTTGCAGAAGGCGCTGATTTAGATAATTTAGGTGCATTATTAGCGGTATCGCGTGAAGAGGATGAATTAGATAATCGTTATCGTGAGAGAATATTAACCGCCTTAGAGAAAGCCTCATCCGCCGGAAGTCAATCAGCATATGAAGCATTAACCATTGAAGCAGATAAACACGTTAGTGATGTGGTTGCCTTTGATAAAATTGATCAAGCAGGTAAAGCATTTGTTGTGGTACAAAGTGATGAAAGTGTAGATGGTGTTGCATCAAATGACTTATTAACTACGGTTACAAACTATTTAACTGCACCTGAAAGAAAGCCTTTAGGCTGTCAAGTGATTGTTTTAAGCGTTGAACCCTTAGAATATCAAATTAATGCCAAGGTTGTTTTAGATGAAAAATCAGATAAAGAACTTGTTTTAAAGACAATGCATGAAAATATTCAAAGCTTAATTAATGATCGTCATAAGATTGCTGCAACGATTCCATTATCTGAAATTTATGCACGATTAAATATTGAAGGGGTTGCCTATGTAGAGGAATTATTATCACCAGTTAAATCTATTTCAGCCTCTAATTTGCAAACGCCTTTTTGTACATCGGTTACCATTACTGAGGCGACTGTATGAATCATTTAAATATTCTACCACCCAATGCAACGAAACTTGAGAAATCAATAATTGCTGCATTTTTAAATCAATTAGCTAATAAAGATAACAATATCAGAAAATTATTTAGTCCTCAGTTATGTCCAAGTGAGTTTCTAGCCTACTTAGCAAGTCTTTTATCAGTTGATTTTGCTTCCTATAATAAGGCAGATGAAACTCAGAAAAGAAAAATGATTAAAGAGTCAATTAGTATTCATCGTAGGAAGGGGACATTAGGGGCATTAACACAAGCATTAGCAGTGATGGATTATTCATTAACGGTTCGTGAGTGGTATGAATACGGTGGTCAAGCGCATACCTTTACAACGGATGTGATTGTTGATGCTCAAAAAGATATAAACCTTGATTTAAAACTAATACGTAACATTATCAATACCAATAAAAATGTCCAAAGTGCTTATATCTTTAATTTATTGAATCAATCTCAATCAAACATTTACGTAGGGGGTGCTATTGAAGCTAAACACCAATTTAATTTATCTGGGGAGGCTAGTTAATGTCATATGAAATTACAATTACAGATAATGCTAAAGCACAGCTAGCTGAAAGTGTTTTAAATAACAAAGTTGTTGTATTTGAACAGTTCAAAATAAGTGATCAATCAAATGATATAAGCTTAAATTCAGTTGTATATTCAGGGTTAGTTAATGATGTTCAGACAAGTGAAAATGAAATTATTATTCGTTGCATTGTACCTGAAGAAGCAGGCGGATTTTGGCTTAAACATATCGTATTATTAGATGAAGATGGCAATGTTCTTGCTCAGGGCAATATTCCAGAATTTTATAAGGCGAATGATAATCTATCACCAACAGTTAGTGACTATACAATCAAAATAAAATATGACAATGCCGATCAGGTTAACATTAGTTTTAACTCACAAGCCTGCTCAAGTATTGATAACTATTATCAGCTTGCAGAAAGCTTAATTCGATTAATGAATAATCATAATGAACTTGTTTGGCGCTATGCAAAAGATCAATATATTTAGGGAGTTGTTAAAATGTCGAATATCGATACTATTATTCAAGTAGCATCTGATTTAACTAATACCGTTTCAACGGAATGTCAGCGCATTGAAGATAAGCTTAATGAGTTAGAGTTATTTAAAGCAGAGATGGCACGGCGGGAGAAAGAAGCTTGGAGCCCATATTGGCGACTTTCTCGTAATCAAATTGGTACAGTCACCGATGGAATGTTAGATTATTTTAGTAAAAATAGTCGTTTTCCAATCACGTTTGAAATCTATAAAACGATAAAAACAGATAGGTTATGGGAAGAACGTGATCAAGAGGAGCAAGAAATATTAAAGGCAATGGCTAAAGAAGGCATCGAACACTTACAACCTGAATTTAATGTAATTAAAATGAGTTGGAATAGTGCAAATGTCTCAGGCTCAAGCATAGATCATACGTTTTTTCAGGTTGTTTATTATACTACATGGCTAACACATGCTTGTTATGCAAAATTAGTATCGGGTGAAATTTCTGGTTTTTATTTTGATAATATTACAAGTGAGTGGGGGCTTTGTGGTACATCACACCATACAAGTAAAGTTGGCTATATTCACCCACATCCCTATATTTCAACAGAATCAGGTATTGTTTTATTTTGTATGCTGGGCACTATTGCTGGGCGTTTTCCATTAGATAATTCGAAGCCTGAGTGGGGATATTTTCCTTATGTGCAACGAATTGAAGATTAAAGCGGGGTTAAGTATATGAAGCAATCAAATATTAACATAGATAAACAATCATTAGTAAAATCCAAGTATGCAGCACGAGATGAATTACGTGAAGAGATAAATAAATCGTTTGGAGACCCAGAGAGCTTATTTAGTAGTGATTCTGATCTTTTACAGATAGTAACTTATTCATTAATTAATTTATTTGAAGCGATTAAAGGTGATCCAGAATTGTCAGCCATTTTAGATAAGATGGATACAGATGGATTAAAGTCTATTGATTTATTATCACAAGGTTTAAAAGATAGAGCCTTAATTTTTCCAATAAGTATTAAGCGTCAATATAAATCACAAGATGAGCTTGTAACGAAGATAGGTGATCGTTATACAAAAACATCATCATGCTTGGAGCATTATTATCAATCGCTTAACCTTACTGATAATAAAGTGAAATAAGAAGATGTTTATCAAATCCATACTGTCAAATATTGCAAGTATTATGCTTGTTATGGCTATGATATTTGGGATGTTATACATCAATAAGAAGCTCAATCATATTAATAATCTATGGTTAGATGCCAATCAGGTGGTGATTGATAACCAACAACATCAAATTAGAATCAATCAAGCTTATAGCAATCAGCTTGATCGGTTCACAACAGTTATTAGCCAGTTGAAACCAAATGAACATAGTAATTGGCTAAAACCCTATCAGCCAGAAATTCAATCCTTGTTAAAAACACCACCCGAAGGATTACACCCACAGGATGGGAGGTAAGCATGCGTGTTTTTGTCTTATTAATTTTCATGATATTTATGTTAATTTCTGGCTGTAGTTTATTTTTACCACCAGCACAAACAGTTGGTCATATTCCACCTTCATTAACAAGCCCTAGAATTGTACATGGCTGTGCTGTGATTAATAACCAACTAAAGCTTGCAACATGCTATTTAAAAACAAGCGAAGCTTTATATCTCGCTAATCAAGATAAACAAAGTCTCACTACTCTTGAGAAGAAATGGAGTTAATAAAAATCTTGCTAACCATTTGTTACTCAATATGAGAGAGAATTAAAAAAAGTTAATGGTATAGCTAACTCAGTATAATATGGTCTTATTTAAACAGTTCATCAATTGTACATTGTAACCTTCTTCTTAGTTTTTTCTTTTTTGCCCACTGTCTTTCAATAGAATTTAAATCAGGTGAGTATGGCGGTAGGTATTCAATAACATGGCCAGATTGCTCTATCAGAAGCTGTGTATC
>JAKJJU010000038.1 GCA_021713295.1 Thiotrichales bacterium 19S3-11 | reverse complement strand
CAAAATCGTTTAGCAGTTGAAGATATTGTTAAATTCTCTTGTTGTTTTACTTCTAAAACTTTGTCCCTAAAATCTTGTGAGTATGCCATTAAAAATAATTCAAAACCAGATAGTTAAACAATTAAAGTAGTTATAACTCATTTAGAGGCTAATTTAAACTGTGTTAGCTATAGGTTCCTTTAAATCAAGGCCTGCTGCAGGCAGCGGTTTAGGCTCAGCAAGTTTTGATTCACTTGGAGTAACTGTATTTGTTTTACTAGCTTCAAGTTTAACCATTACGTTATTAATTACGCTTCTTGCTTCAGAAAAATTGTGTGTTAAATCGTCATATTGCAAAGCTGTCACTTGACCCTTGTCATTAAGGTGAGCTAGGCACTTTGCCTATTTCCTCGCTTGTGAAACCAGAGCTTACCAACTATTTGTGTTTTTCCATCAAGCTCAATTGAAACATGTATATGCTGGCTATTCATTTGTGGCCTTTTATAATCGTTTTGCTTTTGGTATGTTTTGGAATTCTTATTCTTCTAGGAAGATTTTCTTCTTCTAATTCTTGACCGACAATATCATGAGAAGCATCAGCAACTTTTTCTAAATGATTAGTCATCCCTAAAACAAAGAGTGCAGAAGCGTATGCTCCAAGTGATACGCTAGGGTCACCTTTTTCTATTTTGGATAATGTAATACGAGAAAACCCCGCTCGCTCAGACATTAACTCCATTGTTATACGGCGACGTCTACGTGCATGATTAATATCTTTACCAAGCTTTCTCAATGATTTTTGTATGGGTATAGGTAAGTGCTCTTTATTCATTTTATTATACTTAATGTATCATATATTTATCTTTATATTATATAAAGTATATTATAGTTAACATTAAAGTAGAGATCAAATTTATGGTGAATTCAAGAGAATTAGATATTATTTAATTGATCAATTAGCTTACAAGGCAAGGGTCGGGGGTTCGAACCCCTCAGCACCCACCACGAGAAACCCTTTTAATATCAAGAAATAATCTTAAAAAATAGGCTTCGTGAACAAAAAATTATCTGAGCCAAATTAATGCCCCTGCAAAGCATAAAAACCCCATTATTTTTAGTTAAATTCAAAGAACGGTTGGTACCCTTGTGGTACCCAAGATTGATTTAATGAAAATATTGATAACTTTTTATTATTTTAAAAAACTAGGTAAAATAAAGAGTTAAGATGGTGTCCCGAAGAGGATTCGAACCTCTGACCTACTCCTTAGGAGGGAGTCGCGCTATCCAGCTGTGCCACCGGGACTTGATTGAAAATAAATTGTATCGAAGATTAGGATTAAACTGCAAGTGTTGTGGTTAATTTTTTACATTTTTTAAAAAAAAGTGATTTAATAAAGAGAAGCTTATGCTTCAAACCACTGATCCAGTTTGGCTGTAAGTTTATCTAATCCTGTTTTTTTCAAAGAGGAAAAGTGTTGTACGGTAATTAAATCATTTTTTTCACCAATGGCTTTATACGCTTCATTTAGGGCCAATTGGCGTTCTTTATTGGTTAATTTATCGGATTTAGTCAAAAGAATATGTAACGGTTTTTGTACGGTTTTTGCCCATTGAATCATCATCAGGTCAAATTCTTTTAAATTATGTCTAGGATCAGTTAGAAGTACGATTCCTCTTAAACAGGCTCTTTGACTAACATAGTTATCAATTAAAATTCGCCACTGATTAATCATTTTTAATGGTACTTTGGCATAACCGTAACCTGGTAAATCAACTAACCTACGTTGATCATCGATAGGGAATATATTAATCAACTGGGTTCTGCCTGGTGTTTTACTAACTCGAGCTAACTGTTTCTTTTGTGTTAGTGTGTTTAGTGCACTGGATTTACCGGCGTTCGATCGTCCTGCAAAGGCAACTTCATAGCCACTGTCTTCTGGTAACTGCTCAACTTCTGCAACGCTTTTAAGAAAATCTGCACGTTGATAATTTATAGCCATTTTGTTTTCTCTTATAAAAAATTATTCATTGATTGTATAGCAAAATGTAAGAAAATGAAGCATATTTGTATAGCTTATTAAAATGATTCAAAAGGGAAATGTAATGGAAAGCGATCAATTAGGGTTAATTTCTCATGATGTAATGGCAGAAAGTTTGGCAAATGCCATCGCAGGGCTAAAAGATAAAATTATCATTCAAGGTGATAAGCCGCATACAACAGTTAAAGAACAGTTAGATATTTTAGATCAGTTATCAGAGTTTCAATTTGGTCGTTTTTTAATTCAACATCAAGGTATTAATGGTTATTGGACGCACTATATGTTGACACATCCTTGGTTTGGGCGTAAAACAGGTAAAGATTTAGAAGGTAATCAACTAACAGAACTTGAATGTTATCTTTTAGATAAATCTCCAGTTTTACTGGCGACACAGCAACGTTTTGAAATATTTTTAAAAGAAAATCAGAAAATTGTTAAAAATGATGCGACCTTAGCATGCATTCCCAGTGGTCTAATGGGGGAATTGCTATATCTTGATTATAGTCATATTGATGAAATTAATTTAATAGGCATTGATTTTGATGCCTCAGCATTAAAATGTGCAGTTGAATTGGCTGAAAAGCGAAATTTAAGTCAATGGGTTTCGGTCATTAATGAAAATGCATGGCATTTAAGTGCTGATCATGAGTATGATTTAATTTCAAGTAATGGTTTAAATATTTATGAACCGAGTAATGATCGAGTTATTGCGCTGTATAAGGAGTTTTATCAAGCACTTAAGACAGGTGGTAAACTTGTTACAAGCTTTATTACGCCACCACCGACTTTATCTGATCAATCATCTTGGAAGATGGGGCAAATTAATCAAGCTGACTTAAGACTGCAACAGATTATTTTTAGTGATATTTTAGGTGCCAGATGGCAATGCTTTAGAACAGAGGAAGAAACGTTTGAACAATTAACTAAAGCTGGTTTTAAAGATATTAATTTTATTTATGATAAAGCACATATTTTCCCAACGGTTGTTGCTTTTAAATAAATTTTATACTTATTAGATAGTTAGATTTTTCTATCTAGTGCTTTAATATATTGATCAGTACTACTTTGAGTTCTACCAAAGAGGAAGTTAGAGGCGTGAAACTTATCGCTTGTAATGGTTTTAATGCCTTGTTTTTTTCTAGACCATTCCTCTTGTGAATTCAGGATATTGTAAATTTTATATATTCTATGTGGCACTTCATATTTTTTATCATTAATATTAACGCTATAGCGACTGCCTCCAAAGCCTAAATCAAAACTTTTGCTTTGAATTTTAGCTTTAAGTTTATTCAGTAATGTTTGACTCTCACTCTCAAATTCTGGCTGTACTGTATCAGTTGTGACGGTATATGTTGTAGAAACGTAACTATGATCACTGTCATAATTTCTATAGACTTTGGCGCTACCTTCTGGGGAGATTAAATGCTTATCTTCTGAATTATCTTTATAAGCTATATTATCAAACGCACCGATTTTATAAGGGTGGTTACTATCATTAGAAGCTTTTATATTTCCTTCATTATCAAACTTTACATAGGTCAATATTTCTGTTTCCCGAAATGTATATCCATCATAACGTTGGTCTTCATTGCTTAACAATGGGCAAAAATCTTTAATTAATATTCTGTGTAACTCAGCGTGTATTAGAGTACCTGTATTATCTCTACTTTCTAAAAGTGTTTGATGGGTTACATCTTCAAGTTGTTTCTCTTGTTGGTATGCTTCTATCACTTCTAATATTGTTTGACCATTAGCATTATAAGTTATTAATCGTTCATTATAATCCGCAAGTATAATTTCACCATCACAGGCAGAAAAGCCTTCAACTAATGCATCAAATTCATCTTTTCTATATTGAGGATTTTCTGTATCAAAGTGACCTGACGCAATACCTATTGTTTTTGATGAGCCATCTTGCTTAAGTAATTCCAATTCAACTCTAACACCACCTTTATTATAGCCATGTATCCAATGTTCTTTTTTTATACTCTCTTTTCTAACAAAAATTTCATCTATGTGTTCGTCTTTGACTAAAATACATTGTCCAACTTCAGCAAGTTTGAATGGTTTAGTCATCGTTGTATAACTTTCATCAGAAATTAGGGTATATCCAGGCATACTTAAGCTACTAGCAACGTCATTTGCTTCTTGATAGCCTACCACTATAATATCTGGCTTTGGATTTTCTGTCTGAATTTCTTGTCTTAGATAATATCCATTAAAGCTATTATTTGCATTATTTAATGTAACTGCTTTTAAATGATATGGCCCTGGCATTGCAACCTCCTACAGTTGTTATAAATAGTTTTTATGTGATTGATTATTTTTGTAATGGTGCAAGATGTCAAATGCCTTTTGAAACAACAACTGTTTGTTAAATAAAGAAAAATAAAAAAATAATTTCTTATCTCTGATTATGAAAATCAAGCTTTGTACTGTTATATAAAGTAATAAGCTATTAAATTTTGATTGGTTAAATTTTAACTTAGCTTACGAAAGTCGATGAAATAAAAGTTTTGTTATATTATGAATGATTAATTTGGTTGTTGGATGATTTTGGCTAATCTGCCTTAACCGTTGTGTCAGCTAAGTAATATAGCGCATAGGTGAAAAAAATTTGGCATATAAGATTTGTCTACTGGTTCTTAAATTTCACTGTCAATATTCTTTTAACTAGGTAAAATAGTGACTCTAGCATTTGTTATTATTAATAGAAAACCAAAGTACCGAGATAGGATTAATTAAAAGATGAAAGACACTCAAGATTTATTATTTGAGATAGGAACAGAAGAGCTGCCACCAAAAGCATTAAAAAATCTTGCAGAGAGTTTAGCAGTTAGTCTCGAAGGTCAACTGCAAAAAAGTAATTTTGCATTTGAAAATATTAAGTATTATGCATCACCAAGACGTTTGGCTGTCATTATTGATCAAGTGCAGGTGGCGCAAGAGGATAAAAAAATCACTCGTCAAGGGCCCTTTGTTTCAGCAGCATTTGATAAAATGGGTAAACCAACGCCAGCTGCTTTGGGCTTTGCTCGTTCTTGTGGTGTAGAAGATGTAGCGCAGCTAGATAAGGTGATGACCGATAAGGGTGAGAAATTAGCATTTGATGTACTCGAAAAAGGAAAGAAGCTAGATGATGTAATTGAAGTGATGCTTAAGCAAGCAATTAAGTTATTACCGATTCCTAAGATGATGCGTTGGGGGAATTATGATTATCAATTTGTTCGTCCAGTACATTGGATTGTGCTAATGCTTGGTGAGCATATAATACCCATTCATTTATTTGGACATAAGGCAACTGATATAACTTATGGTCATCGTTTTCATGCACCAGCTGCCATTACGGTATCAGAACCAAAAGCCTATGTGAAATTGCTTAAAGAAAAAGGACATGTGTTAGTTGATTGGAATGAACGCAAGTCCATGTTGACTCTTCAAGCGAATGAGATTGCAACGAAACACCATGCAAAAGTTGTATTAGATGAAGAATTAGTGGAGGAAGTAACAGCAATTGTTGAATATCCACATGCTTTGACAATTGAGTTTGAGGAGTATTTTTTACGTGTGCCGCAGGAAGCGTTAATTTCAGCAATGCAAGGGCATCAAAAATGTTTTCCAATGGTTGGGTTTGATGACAAACTTAAAAATTATTGTATTACGATTAGTAATATAGATAGTCAATACCCCCAAGCGGTGGTTGATGGTAATAAGAAAGTAATTACCGCGCGTTTGGCAGATGCAGCTTTTTTCTATGATACCGATTTAAAGACTCCTCTAGATTCACACCTAATTCGTCTAGAGCGCGTTACTTTTCAAAAGTCCTTAGGCACAATGGCTGATAAATCTAAGCGTATTGCCCAATTAGCTCAATGGATTGCCGAAGTATTAAATGAAAATAAAGATCATGCATTTCGCAGTGGCATTTTATCAAAAACAGACTTAATGACGGAAATGGTTTATGAATTTCCTGAACTTCAGGGAGTAATGGGACGTTATTACGCTAAAGCACATGGTGAAAGTGATGCAGTTGCCAATGCCCTATATGACCAATACTTACCTAGATTTTCGGGTGATGAGCTACCAAAAACAGTTATTAGTCAATCCGTTGCTTTAGCTGATCGAGTAGATACTTTGGTGGGTATTTTTGGTATTGGCTTAAAGCCAACAGGCGAAAAAGATCCATTTGCTTTGCGCCGTCAAGCATTGGCGGTGCTAAGAATATTGAAAGAGTATGACTTAAAACTTGATCTTAGCGAATTATTGAAAAAAGCGCAGTCGTTCTATGAGGTTCATTTAAGTGAAAAAACAGTTTCAGATGTATTTGATTTTATGATGGAACGCTTGAAAGGGATTTATCGTGATGAAGGAGTTAATCCTCAGGTTTTTGAATCAGTTAGAGCTTTAAATATTACGCATGTTGGTGATTTTAATCGTAGAATTGATGCAGTTTGTAAGTTTATTGATCTACCACAAGCACAAATTTTAGCAAGTTTGAATAAGCGTGTAGCGCAAATTCTACAGAAAAATTTCAATGGTGAGATGTCCGATTATGTCAATACAGATTTGTTATGTGAGACGGCAGAGCAGGGGTTATATGATCAAATGCACCAAATTGATGAAATTATATCGGTTTGTTTAAAAGACTGCCATTATCAAAAATCATTAGCGGCACTAACTGAGTTAGAATCTGCAATTAGTCAGTTTTTTGACCATGTAATGGTTATGACAGAAGATGATAAAATTCGAGTTAATCGTCTTGCGTTATTAAAACAATTACAACAAAATTTAAATCGCGTTGCAGATATTTCTCAGCTGGCAATTTAGCTTTAATCTGTATGCTGTTATCTGCTACAATAAGCGTAGTCTAATAATTTTAGATTTTTATTTTTCAATTTAATCATAAAAAGGAATGGTTTAGTCATGAATGAAAGAGCACAAGCGTTAAATGCAGCACTATCGCAGATTGAAAGACAGTTTGGCAAGGGATCGATCATGCGTATGGGTGATCAGCCAAAAGCTCGAGATCTTGATGTAATTTCAACAGGCTCGCTTGGGCTTGATGTAGCACTTGGAGTTGGTGGATTACCAAAAGGGCGAATTGTTGAGATTTATGGTGCAGAGTCTTCAGGTAAAACAACACTCACATTACAGGCAATTGCAGAGTGTCAAAAACTAGGTGGAACAGCAGCATTTATTGATGCAGAACACGCATTAGACCCTGTTTATGCTGAAGCTTTGGGTGTTAAGGTAGATGACTTAATTGTCTCTCAGCCTGATACAGGCGAGCAAGCTTTAGAAATTGTTGATATGTTAGTTCGCTCAGGTGCTTGTGATATTGTTATTGTGGATTCTGTTGCTGCGTTAACACCAAAAGCTGAAATTGAAGGTGATATGGGCGATTCTCATATGGGCTTACAAGCTCGTTTGATGTCACAGGCACTGAGGAAGTTAACAGCTAATATCAAACGCTCAAACACTTTAGTTGTGTTTATTAATCAAATCAGAATGAAAATTGGTGTGATGTTTGGTAATCCAGAGACGACGACAGGTGGGAATGCATTAAAGTTTTATGCTTCAGTTCGACTTGAAATTCGCCGAGGGTCACCAATTAAAAAAGGTGATGAAATTTTAGGTAATGAAACTAAAGTTAAAGTAGTTAAAAACAAAGTGTCACCACCATTTAAACAAGCAGAGTTTGATATTCTATATGGTGAAGGGACATCATTTGAAGGTGAGATTATTGACTTAGGTGTTAAAAATAAACTTATTGAAAAAGCAGGCGCATGGTATAGCTATAAAGGTCAAAAAATTGGCCAAGGAAAGGAGAATGTGCGTCAATGGCTTAAAGATAATGAGGAAGCTAAAGCAGAACTTGATAAAGCTATTCGTGAGATTGCGCTACCTAAAAAGACGAAAGAAACCAATGTGGCTGAAGCACCTGATCAATTAAATGATTAATAGTGACTATAGAGTTAAAAAAGCAAAAAGCTATGCGATATCATTATTAGCAAAGCGAGAGTATGCAGCTCAAGAGCTAAAACAAAAACTAATAAATTATCAATTAACGGAAAACGAGATTGATAGTTTATTAGTTGAGTTAGCAGAAAAAGGCTTTCAAAGTGATTTTCGTTTTGCTGAAAGTTTGGTGCGTTTTAATCTAGCTCAAAATCGTGGGCGTTATCGAATTATAGGTGAACTTAAGCAAAAAGGTATTGATGCTGATTTATTTGAAACGGTAATTTCAGAGATTAAACCTAATTGGCATATACTATGCTTAAAGCGAATTGAGAAGTATGTGCAATCAAGTGATGCGTTGAATGATTTTAAAGTAATGGAAAAATTAAAGCGTTACTTGGTTTATCATGGATTTTCATTTGATGAAATTAATTATGCAATAAAACAGATGAGAGATTAAATAATCTAAGTAGGTAATTAAGTATGATAGAAACTGACCGTATTGTATCAGGATCAGAAAAACCAGATGATTTCTTAATTGATCGAGCAATTCGTCCAAAAACTTTAAGTGAATACGAAGGGCAGCCTAAAGTTCGTCAACAAATGGATATTTTTATTAAAGCAGCTAAAAAGCGTTCGGATGCTTTAGATCATGTATTAATTTTTGGCCCGCCAGGGTTAGGTAAAACAACATTATCACATATTATTGCAAATGAAATGGGTGTCAATTTACGTCAAACATCAGGACCTGTGATAGAAAAAGCCGGTGATCTGGCAGCAATTTTGACAAACCTTGAAGCAAATGATGTGTTATTTATTGATGAAATTCATCGCCTAAGTCCTGTGGTTGAAGAAGTTTTATATCCTGCAATGGAAGATAACCAGTTGGATATAATGATTGGTGAAGGTCCTGCTGCTCGCTCGATTAAAATTGATTTACCACCATTTACACTAGTTGGGGCAACAACAAGGGCAGGTCTTTTAACTTCTCCCTTAAGAGATCGGTTTGGTATTGTTCAGCGCTTAGAGTTTTATAATGTTGAAGATTTGACATCGATTGTTTTACGTTCTGCTAATAAGCTTGAAATTCAAATCGAGAGTGAAGGCGCAAAGGAAATTGCCAAACGTTCACGCGGCACACCAAGGATTGCCAATCGCCTGTTACGTCGTGTTAGAGATTATGTTGAAGTTGAATCCAATGGTATTATCACTCAAAAAAATGCAGATAAAGCATTAATTATGATTAATGTTGATCCTGTGGGTTTTGATCATATGGATCGCAATTATTTATCAACATTAATAGAAAAATTTAGCGGTGGCCCTGTGGGTATTGATACCTTATCAGCTGCGATTGGTGAAGAAAAAGGTACAATTGAAGATGTTATTGAGCCGTATCTAATACAACAAGGATATCTTATGCGTACAGCAAGAGGGCGTACGGCAACTATCCATGCTTATAAGCATTTTAATATTCCAATGCCGAAAGCGTGATACTTTAAATGAAGTGCCAGCATATACCAAATAAGCAATCTGATGTTGCCATTGTCTTTCTGCATGGTTGGTGTTGTCATCATGATGATTTTAAAGCACAGGTGGATTTCTTCAAAAATCAGTTTGCAATTATTTTACCCGATTATACCGACTTTATTTTAGAAAAGGTTGAGTTAGGTGAAATCATTAATTTTACAGATTGTATTGATCAAGTGGCAGAATGTATTCAATCATTTGAATACTCGAAGTTAATTATTATTGGTCATAGTATGGGGGGAGCAATAGCACTTTCATTAGCTTTGAAGTTTCACAGCCAATTATGTGCATTATTCATATTAGATACAACAATTTCTTCAGATATATCAAATGATACACAAGTCTTTCTAGATAAAATTACAAAACATGAAGGTGAACAGAATTTTCTTAAGACAATGAAGAAATTATTTGTTAGTGAAAAATATGATAATTTAATTTTGATGAATCAGAAAATAGTGTCAATGTGTGAAGTATGGAAAAAAGCACCAAAGGTATTTTCTAATTTGCTGTATCAGGCAATTTTAGTAGATAAAGTTCAGCAGTTAAAAGCATTGGAGATAGCGGCTTTATATTTAACATCAGTTGCAACAACATATCGAGCAGATATAGTTAAAGCTGCATCTGAAAAAATAAAAATTGAATATTTATCATCAGGTCATTTTTTAATGTTAAATGCAAGCGATGAACTTAATCAACTAATTTATAATAAAATATATTATAATTCAATAAGATAAATATATTCCATAAATAACAAAAAAACAATTTAATCTTTTTTATTAGCTATACTCTCAGCAGTTATTTATGCAAACAAGGAGAGTTAGTAATGCCTAATGGACTAGAAAATAAGTTAATTAATAAAAATTTTTTATTAAAACTAATGTTTAGTGACTTTGGCCGAGGGTCATATATGACATTATTTAATGAATTTGAAAAGGCTGAAGCAGGTTATTACAAGGCTTGTTTAACTACTTATGAGGCGATGGATAGTGAAATAACAATTGAGAATTTGACGATTGAGAAAATTAAATACTTTCATCAAATGATCGTTTTAGGTGTTAAAAATACAAATTATAAAGATAAACAAGAGCTTGCTTGTGAGTTTAATATAGATCAACGAAAGTTTATGATTCCAATCTATAAAATGTCATATAAATTTCGTCAATACATAGAAAAAAAATATCCGTTTGGCAGATATAGTTGTGAACAACAGAAGTATTATCGGGAAAAATTATCAATTTCTGATATTGAGGAATATATTAATAAATACTTAGATACATTTAAAAAACAATACAAATTAGCTCAAAATGAGGATCAAAAAGCAGAAGCTATTTATGAGTTTGTTCAAAATCTAGAGTTTTTACATCCATTTTTTGATGCAAATATGCGATTTTTTGGTATCGCACTACATAATACTTTAAGAAAGTGTGCTTCTTTGAAGGAGATAATTTTTGTTGATCCTAATTTTCTGGATTTAATGCTATATGAAGAGTTTAAATTGGTTAAACCATATTTTGAATTTGATAATTCAGTATCTTGGAGGGAAGATGAACTTGTATTGAATAATATTCAAGCAATAAACCATTACGAGCAACTAACTGGATATTCGCACTTTTTTCGTATGTTAGTTGAGAAAGATGGTCAGTATGATGATTCGATTAAAAGCTATTTAACGCTTTTTGAAAATAATCCAATGCAGTTAAAGCAGATTTTCTTATCAAAACATTTGGATGTAAATATTATAGGGATACATCATGCTTTAAAAGTAGCTAATTTAAAAACAGTTGCACTATGGATTCATGAAGTGACAAACTCATCATTAACTCAAAGACAAAAAATAGAAGTGATCAATGTTCAAAACCAATATGGAGAGACATTATTACATGTTGCTGTTCAAAAAGGATTTTTCGATATTGTTAGAGAGTTGATACGATCAGGGGGAGATCTAACAATAAAAAATGATTTTAAACAGGTTGCAGCATATTATGCAGAAAGCACTCAGATGAAAGAGCTATTGAAACGTTTTGATGATCAAATTCCAATGATGCCATTTTCTGATGCAGCGAATGATTTTACTTTAAATACAAAAGAGTATGATTATAGATAAAATTATTTATAAACCAGTTAGAGTATGCATGTTTGAAAATAAATATAAAAACTTATTGCCACCAAAGCCTTGCCTTAGATTATAATAAACGTAAGAATAAGCATAGAAAATCTAAATCATAAGGATCGGAGATAATCGTGACAAATAATCTGTCAATTTGGCATCTGGTAGGTAATGCAGATCCAGTCGTAAAATTCATTCTTTTAGTATTATTGGTCTGCTCTATTTGGAGTTGGGCAATTATCATTCAAAGAGCTTTACTCATTAAACAGTATCGAAAAAATGACCGTGACTTTGAAAAACAGTTCTGGTCTGGCTCTGATATGGGACGACTATATCAAAACCTAGATAAAAATGAAGGTTTATTGCAGGGAATTGTTGGTGTATTTCATAGCGGCTTTAAAGAATTTATGAAATTACATAAGCGAAATGGTATGGCTGCTGATGCAATCATCGATGGCATTAATCGTGTTATGAGAGTAACGATCACTAGAGAAGCAGATCGACTGGAGAATCAGTTATCATTGTTAGCAACAATTGGTTCAGTTGCACCTTATATTGGTTTATTAGGCACAGTCTGGGGGATTATGGCATCATTTACTGTATTAGGTGGTGTTGAACAAGCAACACTTTCTATGGTTGCGCCACATATTGCTGAAGCACTGATTGCAACTGCATTAGGTTTGTTTGTTGCGATTCCAGCGGTTGTGGCGTTTAATCGCCTTAGCCGTTCTATTGATCTGCGAGTGGCTGAATTTGAAAATTTTCAAGATGAATTTTGTAGTATCATTCATCGTGAAGTTCATACGCAACGTTAACTAGGAAACAAGTCGATGGCTTATATGAAACGTCACAGAACAAAACGCAAGATATCTGCTGATATTAATGTTGTACCTTATATTGATGTTATGTTGGTTTTGCTGGTGATCTTTATGATTACAACTCCAATGTTAACACAAGGCGTTAAAGTTGACCTACCTCAGGCCACAGCCAAAAAAATTCCGCCGAAATCAGAAAAGCCAATGATTATTACGGTTAATAATAAAGGACAATACTTTTTAAATATTGCAGATCAACCTAAATTACCTTTAACCTCACAATCCTTACTACTTAGAGTAAAAACGGAATTAAATAAAGATCATTCGCGTCAGGTATTTGTACGCGGTGATAAAAATGCCAATTATGGTGAAGTAGTTTCAGCAATGGTTTTACTTCAAAAAGCGGGCGCACCAAGTGTTGGATTAATGACGGACGATGATGCATAACAAGAAAGTTGCTAAGACTTATAAAGAATTATTACAGTTTGAATTCTTATCTAGAAATACTTCACCTATTGCCGTGTTGGTCTCTATTATTTTACATTTAATTGTAGCAATTCTATTAGTGATTTTTTTAACAAGTAGCCAACCGCAGAAAAGAAAAACGCTTGCTATTTCAACTAGTCCGATTGTCAATCAGCCGATATTACAAGCTTCTGTTGTTTCATCAAAAGCGGTTAATAATGAGATTAAACGTATAGATAAAGTAGAGAAACAACAGCGTCAAGCAGTTATTGAAAAACAAAAGCAAATTCAACGCCAACAATATCTTAAAGAGCAAAAGCGTAAAAAAGCACAGGCACAAGCTAGAGCAAAAGCGAAATTGGAAGCAGATAGAAAAAAACGCTTAAACGAACAAAAACGTCAGGCGGAATTAAAAAAACAAAAGCTTGATGAAGCTAAAAAGCAGCAGCAGATAGAAGCATTGAAAAATTTAGGCTTAAGTGGCATTAATCAACAAATTAATCAAGCAGAAGATGCACAAAAGCAGGCTCAAATACAAGCCCAAAACCAGCAGCGTTTGGCGAGTGAGGCTGATCGTTATAAGGCATTGATTAAACAAGTGATTCAAGCTAATTGGACAGACCCAGAGTCATTATCAACCAATAATACGGTTTGGATTAAGATTTCATTAAATTTAAATGGTCAAGTTCGCTCTGTGAGTATTTATAAATCTAGTGGTAATGCAATTTTTGATAGACAGGCCATTTTGGCGGTTAAAAAGGCACAACAATTGCCGATGCCGCAGTCTGTAGAGTTAAAGAAACAATTTCAAAATATAACCCTAAGTTTTGGAGGAAATGATTAATGCGTTTGGGAGCTTATATTAGTGCATTTTTTGTGATGCTATTAGCCTATAGCATTGGTTTTGCTGATATTTCTATTCATATTGAAAAAGGAGTTGATAGACCTTATCCCATTGCAATAATTCCATTTTCAGGTGGTAGTCAATCATCAGAAGTAACGGGTATCATTGAAAAAGATTTAATTAATTCAGGTCGTTTTGACTTGTTAGCAAAAGCTAAAATGCCACAAAAAGTTTCTAATGTTAAAGAATTAAATTTATCCCAATGGTCTAAAAGTGGTGTTGAATTTGTAGTGCTTGGTCAAGTAGAGCGTCAACAAGATGGGCGTTATGATGTTTCTTTTTATTTAATTAGCCAGTTAGGTGGACGATCACTTATCGCTAAAGCGTTCAAAAATATTCCTCAATCACAGCTTCGTGCATTATCTCATCATGTTAGTGATCTGATTTATCAAGGAATAACAGGAATTAAAGGTTATTTTTCAACAAAATTAACTTATGTTGAAGTGTTAAATCCCTATAGTCAGAAAAAAGCAATTTATAAATTGATTGTATCAGATTATGACGGTTATAATCCTCAAGTTTTATTAAGACAAACAGCCATTCCGATTGCTTCGCCTACTTGGTCGCCTGATGGCAATTATATTGCTTATGTTAGTTATATTAATGGGCGTATGGCGATCTATAGAATAAGTGTGATTACAGGTAAGCGACAATTAATTTCAAATCTAGAGGGTATCAATAGTGCTCCAGCATTTGGTCCAGATGATACAGTAATGGCCTTAGCGTTATCAAAAGGTACAAGCTATTACACTAATATCTATTTATTTAATCTCAAAAAACATAACCTTGAGAGGCTGACTTCAACGGGGATTAATACCTCGCCAGCATTTTCACCAGATGGCCAATCGCTAATATTTACTTCAAATCGTAGTGGTTTACCACAAATTTATCAGCTGCAAATTGGTGAAAGTTATCCTAAGCGATTAACCTTTAATGGCGTGCAGAATATGGATGCACATTTTACACCTAATGGAAAAACCATTGTCTTTATGCATCAGGCAAAAAGAGGAGGTGATTTGAATATAGCTAAGCAGAGTATAACTAATGGTGATATAACCATATTAACGGATGGTAATGTTGATAAATCCCCAAGCGTATCACCTAATGGCCAAATGATTGTTTATACCCGTTCATTAAATAATGGGAAAGTTAATTTGGCAATGGTGTCTCTAGATGGGCAGGTGCATCTGGATTTACCAGCTACTAAGGGTAATGTGCAGTCACCTTCATGGTCGCCATATTTGTAAGTAAATGATTGGTTAAAGACTAAACCAATAGGCGAATCAATGTTTTTTTGCTAACCTTTAGTAAAGGTATTTTAATGAGAATCTACACAATATAAGGAGTTGAAGTAATGGCTATGAAAGTGAATAAGTTAGCAGGTATATTGGCGGCTTTGGTATTAGCTGGCTGCGCTACCCAAAAAGGAGCGCCAATTGTTGATGCTGATGGCAATGCTTATGGGCCAGATGGAAGTCCTGTTGCTACTCATGGTTTAGGAGAGCAGGGTAAAACATTTTCAGGTGAAGAGTTAGCTAAATATAATAGTATGATTAATGATTCACAAGATTATACAGATCAACAGAAATCAGAGATGGTACAACAATTAAGTCAAATGCCAACAACGGTATATTTTGCATTTAACAGTTATTATTTGAAGAATACGTCTCGTGAAAATTTAGATAAAGTTGCTAATTTCCTAGCACAATATCCAAAACAAATAGTGCGAATTGAAGGGCATACAGATCCACGGGGTAGTGAAAGTTATAACTTAAACTTAGGTCAAAAACGTGCCGATAGTGTCAAAGATTATTTATTAAAGCATGGCGTTAGTAAGGAACAATTATGTACAGTAAGTTTCGGAGAACTTAAGCCAGCAGCATCGCCAGATGACTTTAATGGGGATTGGAAAAAAGCATATGATTTAGATCGTAGAGCAATTTTAGTTTTTGGCCAATCTTGTGAAGGTGTTAACTAATACGATGATTAGAGCAGTAGTAAAAAAAATGGGGTTGCCTTTGGCTATTTGTTTAAGCTTATCGACTCAAGTTAATGCGGCAACAAATGAGCAGTTACAAAGTCAAGTTAATCAATTAAATACTAAAGTAAGGCAGTTAGAAAATCAGATTAGTTATTTGATGGATCAACTAGATAAATATAACCAGTATCAATCAAGCATAGATAATCTACGTAATCAAATAGAAGTTAACAGTCATAAAATTCAGGTTACAGATAATAAATTGTCACAAACAAATAAAACCTATGAAAAAAAATTTGCTCAAGTGCAGAATGATTTAACTTCACAAATTAAACAGGTTCAAGCACAGAAGTTAAAAGATCCTCAAGATGTGGCCTATGAAAAAGCCTATAATTTAATGTTGAAACGTCAATATAAGAGTGCTTTAAAAGGATTTGGTGATTATGTAAATAGTTATTATAACGGCAGATATTACTCTAAAAGCTTATATTATATGGGCGTTCTTTATTTAGCGGAGGGAAATATTGCTTCTGCAAAGAGTAAGTTTAAGCGGATAGTTGACCGTTATCCAAAAAGCAGCAAATATCCAGATGCTTTAGTGCAGCTAGGTGCTATTTACCGAGTAGAAGGAAATACCAAGTTAGCATCATCTTATTTTAATAAGGTTATTAAAAACTATCCAAACACACAGGCAGCATCCTTAGCTAAAGCAGAATTGAAAAAAATAAAAACTTAGCATTTTAGTTAATTTCTGCAAAATTTTCCAATCATTTATTATTTCATGAGTTTAAGTGATAAAGTATCCATATTTCATATAGTTATAAAAATAAATTTAAGAGTTTATTACAAATTAAGGCAACCAGAACCAAAATTAAGATGACATTAAATAATCAGTCATGATATAAGAGGTATATGGGTTTGCGAAAATTATTCTCAAATATATGATGGAGGAGTTGCACTATGAAGTTTTCGGATATGTACACAACGTTTCGAGCAATGGTGATACTAGGAGGAGGTGCCTTCGGCTTAGGTCATGATCAAATAAAGATAAATAGTGGAAAGGATAATGAAGAAGTTTATGAGCCTACTCCTGCTGATTTAAAAAGATTTTATGAGACAAGAGGTAAGGAATTTTTTGATGATCTTGCGAAGCCTCTGCTAGATGGGGATCATGGGTATGATAATATTTATGCAGTTCTTCAAGCTCAAGATGGGAATGAGATAACTAAGAATTGCGATAGGTTGACTAAGGGTAAAAAGTTTACATTAGATGATTTAAAGAACCTTATTTCTTTTGAGTTAGCTCTTCGTTATGTAGTTAAGGTTGAGCATAATAACTTTAATAATTTTATAGAAAAAATGACAGCTCAGTTATTTCCAGATTTAGAACAGCATGAGATTAAACTGAAAGTTAATCAATTAAGACAGGAGCATCTGGTATATATAAAACAACATCAGGATTTGAATCCATGCGCTTTACAGCCGATTGACTCTTTAGAAAGAGAGATTGATCAAGTCAATGAGCGAATAAAGGCTAAAGAAGAAGAGCATCGACAGCTTAGAGAAAAATTGGAGGGTATAGAAGCTGTTAAACAACAATCAGAGTCAATGTTAAGAGATCAGATTAACTTTTTAGAAAATATAGCATATGAATATGTTGTTGGATCTAAGGAGTATAAAACTGTAAATGAGCTAGATCATGAAGATTATAATCTTCGTGCTCACAATGGTACAGACGATTTCTATAAAATATTTAATAAAGAAATCTTTGATTATAACAACGGATTTCCTGAAATTCGTGATAAACATAAGCACAAACAGTGTTTTCAGAGTATTCTTGGGGATATATTTGCTAATTGTTTAGAAAATCGCAGTACTTTTTTTGTAAGAAATCCATTACAAGCTGGTAAAGTGTCAATTTATTTGCGGGAAGCAGTAAATAAAAATCGACATAAATTAGGCCTTCGAATTACATCAGGTAACGTTCGTGAAAAAGAGAAGTTTGCTTGTGAAAAAGTTGGAGAGAACCCATACGATTTAAATACTCGATACGAATCTGAACTGCGCCAATTAGCAACTGAAGAGGGTATTGGTGATGGTGATGACTTACAAAAAGTTAAGAATAAATTAAAGCAATTAGAGGATGATATTGCTAAATTAAAGGATCAAAGAGGTGAGAAAATTGATAAGATTGCTAAAAAAGTTGATGCTAATGCAAAAGTAGTAGCGGGTGCATACCAACAAAAGCAAGCTATACATATAGATAGGCAAGATGAGACATTAAAAGGGGCACTTGAAAGGGTGGTTGATGAAGCACTAGCAAATATGCGATCAAGGAATCAATCAAACAATGATAAATATAAAACACTTGTGTATTTAAAGAATCAAATTAGTGAGATAGATAAAGATAATTATCAGGCGTTAACTGATCACTTTTATTTACTTGAAAGAGTATCAAGTACTAAACGTGGTATATTTGGGCGCACGTGGAGTGAAGCTGATACTTACACAGCAATTAAAACAGACTTAACTACTATCAGAGATAAATTTCAAGAAAACTTTACTAATGTCGTAGACGTTAAGACTAATGTTGAGTCAACAAACCCACCTAAATCCTTTAAAACTTATTTTAATGAGCATAGAGAGGAAATATATCTGCATAATCAAGCCATGTAGTAATGTTATTGCTAATACTTTTATCCAAATGTTGAGCCTAGCGTAGTAGAATAGTAAGCACACTGAAAGATACTAGCTTACTGAGAAAATGGAATTATTTGATTATATTATAATAGGCTCAGGCTTTGGCGGTTCAGTTTCTGCCATGCGCCTAGCAGAAAAAGGATACCGCGTTTTAGTCCTCGAGCAAGGAAAGGATTTTAAGGATAAGGATTTTCCTAAAACAAACTGGAATTTTAAAAGATATTTATGGATACCGCTGTTACACTGCTTTGGGATACAAAAAATTTCTTTTTTTAAAAATGTACTTGTACTTAGTGGTACAGGGGTAGGTGGGGGTAGTCTTGTTTATGCCAATACCCATATTAAGCCGAAAGATAGCTTTTTTACTAATAAACAATGGCGGCATTTAAATGATTGGAAAAGCCTACTAGAGCCGCACTATCAAACAGCTAAAATGATGTTAGGTTCTGTGGTTGCTCCTAATCATTATTTAGAAGATACTATTTTAAAGTCAGTTGCTGAAGATATGAATAAGCTTGATAGCTTTAATAGTGTTGAAGTTGGTGTTTATTTTGGAAATCAAAAGCAAAATGATAACGATCCATACTTTAATGGTTATGGACCTAAGCGAGATGCTTGTCAACTATGTGCAGGTTGTATGGTGGGGTGTCGATATAATGCTAAAAATACACTGACAAAAAATTATCTATATTTTGCAAAATATTATGGCTGTGAAATTTTATCTCAACGTAAAGTGGAAAAAATTGAACTTGAAAATGATACTTACTCAATTACTACGTTTTCAATGAAATGTTATCCATTGAAGCTTAAAAAGAAAGTATTTCAGGCAAAACATGTTATAGTATCTGCTGGTGTGTTAGGCACGTTGGATTTACTGTTTAAACAAAAATATCTTTACAAAACAATGCCTAACTTGTCATCTAAGCTGGGTTATTACGTTAGAACTAACTCTGAGTCATTGCTGGGAGTTTCAGCAAAAAGTGATATAAAGTTAAACCATGGTGTTGCAATCTCTTCAGTATTTGAACCTGATGAAGATACGCATATTGAAATAGTTAAATACCCTAACCGTTCTTCTTTAATGAAAATGCTTGCAGGCCCAGCAATAGATGAAAAAGAGCCTAAAAAAAGATCATTCTATTTTTTTAAGCTTATCTTTAGGCATCCTGTTAACTTTATCAAATCCTTTTTAGGAAAAAATTGGGCAAATAGAAGTATTATTTTATTAGTGATGCAATCTTTGGATAATTCAATGAAGTTGACGTTTAAACGCTTTCCATTTAAACGATTAAGTTTTGATAAACATTATCATGATGATGTGCCAAGCTATATTGAGTCTGGTCAAAAAGTGATGCATCGCTATGCCAAAAAAATTAATGCCCAAGCATTAAATGCTATGACAGAAACTGTGTTTAATATGTCGACCACAGCGCATATATTAGGTGGAGTACCTATGGCAAAATCCATAAATGATGGCGTGATTAACTCAAGATTTGAAGTGCATGGCTATCCGAATTTATTAATTTTGGATGGCTCTGTTATTCAAGGTAATCTGGGTGTTAATCCTAGTTTAACCATCACAGCAATTAGTGAATACGCAATTTCTTTGATTCCAGAGAAGCCTAGAAATCGGAATACGCCTTTAGAGGAACTCATGTCACAGTAGCTGTAATTAATTATGTTTGATATTGAGTTTTTAACTGCTATTTGAAATATAATCAAAATCACCAAGTGGCTGCGCCATTTCATACTGCCTATGATGACTTGATAAATCAAAAAAATAATTCATCTTATAACTATTAGTAAAGCATAGTTAACAACAATCAACTGAGTCAGCATATTTATGTGTTAATCCTATAATTGAATTTAAAACCCTTTGAATAACCTCAAGTCCTTTATCATTTTTATCTAAGGATGGATTATATTCGGTAATTTCTAGACCGATTAGGTATTTTTCAGGAATCTTTTTAAAGCTTTCTATAAGCTCATTAAGTCTAATGCCATCTTCAACGGGCGTGCCGAGTGCTTGAATATCTTTGGGATCTAAACCATCTAAATCAAAACTGATACCAAAATTTAGTTGTCTTTCTTTGAAATAGTTAAGTGCTTGGTTAAAGCAAGCTTGAAAACCAAGTTTTTTAACTTCATCAATCATAAATACCTTAATGCCTAACTTTTTAATTAATTTAGCTTCTGAGCTTTCAAATGAACGAATACCAATAAGGATAATATTTTCCGGTTTTACTTTAACAGTTTCAGATAAAATATGAGCAAGTTTTTGTTCACCATAACCTAAAAGGCTGGCAACGGGCATTCCATGTAGGTTACCACTATCAGATGAGTCCGGGGTATGTGCATCCATATGGGCATCAATCCAAATTAGTCCAAATTCAGTATGAACTTGTGCAACGCCAGACCATGTACCAATTGCACAGCTATGGTCACCTCCAATAGTGATAAATTTATGGCCAGATTTAACGGTATTTTTTGTTACAGAAGCTAAATCTTTAGAGAAAGTTACAAGATTATCCAGTGCATTTAAATGTCGTTGATTACCTTGATAATAAACAGTTTTAATCCATTGGTTATGCAAATTAAATTTTTCTTTGACTAGATTTGGTGCAAGTTCACAGCCTGTAATACCTGCGCAGTGGCCAACGCTAGCACCAATAAACTTATAATTATGCATGCTCTCTCCTTTTTAAAATAAAAGCTAATTTAGCTATTTTTAATAAATATTATAAATTATGTATAAAAAATACAATAATCATTTATTTTGTGCAAATAAAATGATTGATTTTTAATAAATAGATTATTTTTGACTATTAAATGATCTGTTTTTGTTTAAAATAGAGTCAATGAAATGGATTAAATTTTGCTTATGCACAGATCAGTATTAGCCTAGGTAATCAGTTATTTAATATAATTTATCTTAAATGCTTGATTTGGTATAATTTCAACAATAGTTCATATAAGGGAATGAAAAATGAATCATGTTGCTGTTATCCAGATGACTTCTTCAGAGACTGTTGGTTTAAATTTGATAAAGGCAAAGGAATTCATTATACAGGCATATCAACAGGGCGCTAAACTGATAGTATTTCCAGAATTTTTTGCCTGTTTCTCACATAATGATGACTCTATTACTGCTGTAAAAGAACCATTAGGCAGTGGTCGCATTCAAGACTTTGTTTCTGAAATGGCAAATAAGTATAATATGTGGATTGCCGGTGGGTCATTGGCCATTGCAGATGAATACGATGAGCGTGCTTATAATACTTGTATTTTATGGGATAATGAAGGGCAACAGCGGGCGGTTTATCGTAAGATGCATTTATTTGATGTAACCATTGGTGATGACGAAACATATAATGAGTCAGCTCGTTATCTTCAAGGTGATCAAGTTTGTGTAGTGGATACTCCTATTGGTAGAGTTGGTATGGCTATTTGTTATGACCTACGTTTTCCAGAAATATTTAGAATAATGTCCCAAAAGGGGGCCGAAATTATTTTATTACCAGCAGCATTTACTTACACAACCGGACAAAAGCATTGGGAAATTTTATTAAGAGCTAGAGCAATTGAAAATCAGTGTTATCTATTAGCATCAGGTCAGGTTGGGCTGCACGGAAATAATGAAATAAGAACCTTTGGTCATAGTATGATTATTAATCCTTGGGGGGAGGTTTTAGCAAAAAGAGAAACCGGGGAGGGTATTATTTTATCTGAAATTAATTTAAACTATCTCAACATGTTGCGACAGCAGTTTCCTGTTTTGGCGCACAAAAAAATAAAAATTAATGATAAAACAATAGAATAACTAGATAATTGAATTTGGTTTTAAAAATATTAAAGAGTAAAGTTATGCAAAATGCTGCACCAAAAATTGGTTTTGTAAGTCTTGGTTGCCCTAAAAATCTAGTAGATTCAGAAAGGATTATGACTCAATTAAGAGTTGATGGTTATCAGATTTCAGGTTCATATCAAGATGCGGATATGGTTGTTGTTAATACCTGTGGTTTCATTAACGATGCAGTTAAAGAATCACTGGATACCATTGGCGAGGCACTCAGAGAAAATGGTAAAGTTTTAGTAACCGGTTGTTTAGGAGCTCGGGATAATACAATTTTAGAACAATATCCAAACGTTTTAGGCATAACAGGTGCGCACGCTTATGATGAAGTTGTTGGTAGTATACGTAAACACTTCCCCATTAAGCGCGGTGAATTTGATTCATTAGTACCACAAGAAGGGATTAAATTAACACCAAGGCATTATGCTTATTTAAAAATTTCTGAAGGCTGTAATAATACATGTACATTTTGTATTATTCCGGATATGCGTGGAAAGTTAGCATCGCGTTCACTAGATGATGTAGTAAAAGAAGCAGAACTATTGGTGAAAGCAGGCGTTAAAGAATTATTAGTTATTTCGCAAGATACGAGTGCATATGGCGTAGACTTAAAATATAAAGAAGTAACTTGGAGAGATAAATCTTATCAGAGTCGACTAGCTGATTTAGCTAATGTATTGGGTGAACTTGGTATTTGGGTGCGTTTTCACTATGTTTATCCATATCCACATGTTGATCATATTATTCCGTTAATGGCTGAAGGTAAAATCTTACCTTATTTAGATATCCCATTTCAGCATGCCAATCAACGAGTTCTAAAGCTAATGAAGCGTCCAGCCAATACAGTTAATACATTAAATCGCATTCAAGCGTGGCGTGAGGTTTGTCCTGAATTAGCAATACGAAGCACTTTTATCGTTGGTTTTCCAGGGGAGAGTGATGCGGAGTTTGAGGAATTATTAGACTTTTTATATGAAGCTCAGCTAGATCGAGTTGGTTGTTTTGCTTATTCTGATGTTGATGGAGCAAAAGCGAATCATTTAGAAGGACATATTTCTGAAGAAGTCAAACAGGAGCGTTTAGCAAGTTTTCATGAGGTTCAGGCACAAATCAGCGCAGAAAAACTTAGGCGAAAGATTGGTAGTAAACAGCAAATTATCATTGATGAAGTCAATCGTGAAGAAGGTATTTTAATTGGGAGAACAAAAGCTGACGCACCAGAAGTTGATGGAATAGTTGCAGTGAATATTAAGCCAGATATTCAATTGTATCCTGGAATGTTTGTCAATGTAGAAATTACTGAAACCGATGATTATGATTTAGGTGGACAGTTACTTTAATCTGAAGAGGTTCCATTAAGTTTATAATTCCATTTCTCTAAACTTCTTATACTGATATAAAATAACCTATTTACCAAAATTTTCTTAATTTCTAACTTTATCATTTGTTCTCCGAAAGCAACGTTTTATAGAACAGTTAACGGTGCAGTTCAATATATAGCTAACACAGTTTAAATTAGCCTCTAAATGAGTTATAACTACTTTAATTGTTTAACTATCTGGTTTTGAATTATTTTTAATGGCATACTCACAAGATTTTAGGGACAAAGTTTTAGAAGTAAAACAACAAGAGAATTTAACAATATCTTCAACTGCTAAACGATTTTG
>JAKJJU010000037.1 GCA_021713295.1 Thiotrichales bacterium 19S3-11 | reverse complement strand
GAGCATTATAATCATAAAAGGCCTCATCAAGCATTGGGAAACTATGTTCCATATGAGGTATATAAAGGTCTTAATAAATTACCTATGAAAAAGGTATGATATGTAGGACTGTAAGGGGGCATTTCAACTTGGTGGACTAAATACATCATCTGGTGCAACGATTAACTGAATGTTATTTAAATTATCTTTTGAATTTTCAAGTACAAACTTCTCAAATTCAGCGATTTTTGCATCTAACGAAAGTTTCTGAAATTCATCCCAATTAGGATTCCACAAAATTGTTTCTATTGACATTTTACAACCCTCATTTGCTATTTTATTATATATACAAATAGTTTATATATTTCTATATTAAATATTAGATATACATTTTACCAATAAATAAAAAATAATCAAACTTATAAATGTAATTTATGAACCTAAAGTAATTTGAATTGCGTTAATATCTAACTAAATCTACTTGATCTGCTACACTAATTAATTATAGAATGCCTAACATTAACTATGTTTAAAGTAAGTATTCTCTATGATTAACAGTACGTTACTTCTGATTATTTTTGCCTATTTATTAGGCTCAATTAGTATGGCCATTTTAATCTGCTTCTTATTTAGGTTACCATCACCTAGAACCATTGGTTCTGGAAATCCAGGAGCAACGAATGTCTTAAGAATTGGAGGTAAATTACCCGCTAGCTTAACTTTAATTGGTGATGCACTGAAAGGTTTTATCCCTGTAATCATTGCAAAGTCTCTACAGCTTGATCCTTTTATCATTGCTAGTATTGGGTTATGTGCAATCTTAGGACATCTTTTCCCTGTTTTTTTTAAATTTAAAGGTGGTAAAGGCGTTGCTACTTTTATTGGGGTTATCTTTGCTTTCTCTTGGATTTTAGGCATCTGCTTTATCGTTACATGGCTAGTGATTGCGCTGATTAGCCGTTACTCATCACTAGCGGCTCTGATTGCAACCATTGAATCACCAATTATTGTTTATTTTCTCTATGGCTATCGAGCAATGATTATCTTTTCAATAATTGCCATCATTATCTTATTAAGACATCAACAAAACATTCAACGCCTATTAAAAGGAACTGAAAGCAAAATTGGTCAGAAAGCTAAAACAAATTAATTAGTTGAAAAGCTGACTTGAGCACTGTCTAGTAATTGACAAGATGCTGTATTTGAAGCTGTACTACATGACATATCACTTGAAGTAGTTGGAAATGAGAAACTACCATTTAACAAAGTAGATGAACTTGAAGTCGATGTATACTGAACATAAAAAGTTGGTATAAAGTAGGTTTCATTAGATAAACTGATCTGGGTTGCACCTAAATTTGCACCAACTATATTAAGCTGACTCGTAGAAAGCTGATATTCATTGGTAGATGGGTTATTTGTAACCGTTTGACAATTTTCATAACTACTATTACAAATTTTTAAATTATAAACTGAAAAATTATTAAAATTTAAGGTTAATGCGATGCTGTCAACGAAACTAAAGCTAACACTCGATTGACTGCTATCATAGGTATATGTCCCTAAATTATAAGCATTCAAAGATAGAGTTACCTGTTGATTTGAGCTAGTTGGAATAATATTTGGGTAATAACCATTTGAATTATCATAATTATCAGCATTGCTATTTGAATTTGTCGAACTATCACTTAGCGCATTCGCCTTATCTTGCTGCGATTGATCTTTGTCTGAACTTTGATCTTTTGGAGGTACTTTTGCTACTGGCGTTGTTTCTTCTGCAGCTGGCTTTTTATTATCTGTTACAGGTCGCGGCGCACCTCCTGGAATAAAAATTGAACTTGAAGCCGCTTGCATCTCTTGTGGTGTTAATTTATTTTCAGGCTTAATGAGTTTTTTTTGGTTTTTATTTGAAAGTTCATTAATTTTTAAATTTATTTTTTCTAATTCACTCTGTAGAACATCAATTTTTTTAAGAAATACATCAACCTCTTTCTGAGTTGCTATATGTGATGTTTCATCTGCTGGTTCATTTGCATAAGTAATATGGTTAATAATGAATAAATAAGCCATACCAATAATGACAAATTTTAAATGACTTATAAAACGCATGCTAGCCCAACTTCCTGATTATTCACTTAATTGTATAGTTTAATTTAAGTCATAGGAGATAAAAAGGCACGACAAATGATTAATTATTGGTAAATTGCAATTTTTTTAGATACAATTTGCAACCAAATGATCTTATTTGATCAAATATAAACCAAGATTGAAATTTCAAATCAATGGAGTACTAAGTACAATGAAATCTCCTGAATTGCTATCGCCTGCAGGCTCGTTACAGTCAATGCGTTTTGCCTTTGCCTACGGTGCAGATGCTGTCTATGCAGGCCAACCAAGATATAGTTTAAGAGCAAGGAATAATGAGTTCTCAACCTTAGAAAAACTTAAAGAAGGGATTGATGAAGCACATCGTTTGGGCAAACGCTTTCTACTAGCTAATAATATTGCACCTCATAATGCTAAAATCAAAACCTATTTAAATGATTTAGCCCCCGTATTAGCATTAAAACCTGATGCATTAATTATGTCTGACCCTGGGATGATGATGTTAGTTAGAGAACGTTATCCTGAGCAAGAAATTCATTTATCAGTACAAATGAATACCGTTAATTACCAGGCGGTTAAATTTTGGCACCAGTCACTGGGCATTAAGCGTGTTATTTTATCACGTGAGCTATCACTAAAAGAAATCGAAGAAATCAAAATGCACACCCCAGAAGTAGAACTAGAAGTCTTTGTTCATGGGTCATTGTGTATGGCATATTCTGGCCGCTGTCTATTATCTGGCTATATCAAGCATAGAGACCCTAATCAAGGTGTATGCAATAATGCTTGTCGCAATAGCTATCAAATCAGTGAGGCAACAGAGGATGAATGGGGAAATGTAGATGTGATGAATCAGCCAACACTCGGTATTGGTGAACCTTCAAGAAAAATTGTTCTTCTAGAAAGTGACAAAGACCCAGGTAAACTATCGCCTATGTTTGAAGACGAACATGGCACTTATATAATGAACTCCAAAGATTTACGTGCGATACACCACATTGAAGCATTAACAAAAGCAGGTGTTGAATGCTTTAAAATTGAAGGTCGCACTAAAAGTTTCTTCTATGCAGCTAGAACAGCGCAACTTTATCGTAAAGCAATTGATGATGCCGTTAATAATCGCCCTTTCGATATAAGCTTAATGGATACATTGGAAGGTTTAGCAAACCGAGGTTATACCGAAGGCTTTTTTAGACGCCATGTTCATGACGAATACCAAAAGTATGAAAATTCATCATCAAAAAGTAAATCACAACAATTTGTTGGTGAAGTTACCGATTATGATCGTCAAACTGGTAAAATTGAAGTAAACGTTCGTAACCGTTTTAGTATCGGTGATCAGATTGAATTAATGCTTCCATCGGGTAGCCGTATGTTTCGCTTGAATAATATGCAAGATGAACATGGTCAAACCATGCAAACTGCTAAAGGTAGCGGCTATACCGCTTATATCCAGTTAGATGAGACCATCACAGAACGAGACGTCTCTTATGCTATACTTATTCGTCACTTTAATGACGCTGCGTCAAATACTAATCAACCTGAAATCGTTCAAACACATACACCGGCATAAACCTATATAATCGTATTAGTTATAAATTTATCATTTTAATGATTGACCTTCCTTAAAATCGCTGATAGCTTTAATATTAGCGCTGATTTGAGCGATCAGCTTGCGGGCGCTATATAAATTCGGCTAAAGCGAGTATTTGTTATCAAATTTCATTCGTATTTTTAGTCGGTTTAAATAAATATGCTAATCCACATGAGGATTTAAAATGATTGAGATAACAAATCTTAAAAAGACTTATATGAGTAAGTATGGTACTCAAACAGCACTAAACGGTATTAACCTATCCATACAAAAAGGGGATATTTTTGGTATTATTGGCAAAAGTGGCGCTGGTAAGAGCACATTAATTCGTACGCTCAATTTACTTGAAAAACCAACTTCCGGTCAAATTACAATTAATAATACTGAAATTACTACGCTCAATGCTTCCAAGTTACGTGAACTTCGCCAGCGAATCGGCATGATTTTTCAACACTTTAATTTATTCTCTTCACGGGATGTCTATAGAAATATTGCCTATCCCCTTGAAATTGCAAACGTTAATAAAAACAAAATTCATCAGCGAGTAACGCAACTAATTGACCTAGTTTCTTTAAATGAACAAACCCATTATTATCCTGAACAACTATCTGGTGGACAAAAACAACGTGTTGCCATTGCCCGCGCATTAGCTTGTGAGCCTGATATTTTACTATCCGATGAAGCAACGTCTGCATTAGATCCTGATACAACCCGCCAAATTCTAAAATTATTGAAAAAAATTAATGCTGAATTAAAAATTACAGTTGTACTAATTACACATGAAATGGAAGTAGTTCGCGATATCTGTAAGCATGTAGCTATTATTGATCATGGTGTGATTGCTGAAAGTGGTAACGTTATTGATGTATTTACAAACCCACAAACTGACATTGCAAAAATATTAACAGAAAATACGATGAAGTTATCACTACCTGATGACTTACGCCATAAATTAGCACATAGCGATGAAGAAAACCTAACGCCTGTATTAAAGTTAACCTTTCTTGGTCATAGTGCATCTGAACCAATTATTGCAACACTAGCAAAACAATTTAATGTCATTGCTAATTTAATTCAGGCAAATATTGAGCCAATTCAAAATCAAACCATCGGCATTAGTATCTGTCATCTGCTAGGTGATAAACAAAATATTACTCAAGCACTAGCGTATATTACACAACAACAAATTAAAATTGAGGTTTTAGGTTATGCACAAGCTAATGCTTTCTGAAGTGATACTTTCAACTTGGCAAACCATTTATATGGTCTTTATCTCATCATTTTTATCAATTAGCATTGGGCTTATCCTTGGTGTTTTGCTTTTTTTATCTGCAAAAAGTAAGTCATTGAAAGCCCGTCTTTTTAATATAACTTTAGGCGTTATTGTTAATGCAACTCGCTCTGTGCCTTATATTATCTTAATGATTTTACTTATTCCACTGACGGTATTTATTATCGGTAGTTCAATTGGCACCAATGCCTCTATTGTTTCATTGACAATTGCTGCAATCCCTTTCTATGCGCGTATTGCGGAAACGGCAATCTTCAAGGTAGATTCAGGTTTAATTGAAGCAGCAGAGTCAATGGGATCTAACCGCTGGCAAATCATCTCAAAAGTATTGCTACCTGAATCAAAGTTACAGCTAATCTCTGGTGCAACCTTAACCATTATTTCCTTAATCAGTTACTCAGCAATGGCCGGCGCAGTCGGTGGTGGCGGTCTTGGTACACTTGCGATACAGTATGGTTACCAACGTTTTAATTTAACGGTAATGTTAGAAACCGTTATTATATTGATTGTTATTGTTCAGTTAACGCAATCATTTGGTGATTATTTAACAAAAATTAAATCGTTAACCAAACTTTGGGTCATTACTTTTATCTTAGCTCTTGGTTGCGCTAGTCAGATTATCTATAGTTTTATTCCACAGCATGCAACGACTCTTAAAGTTGGTTACTCATCAGGGCCTATGGCTGAAGTAATGCAAGCAGCTGAAACCGTTGCGAAAGATAAATATCATATTACGCTTCAACCCATTGCCTTTGATGATTATAATTTACCCAATCGCGCACTTGCCTCAGGCGATATTGATGCTAATGCTTTCCAACACATTCCATTTTTAAATGCTGAAATTAAAAATCATGGCTATAAAATCCACTGGATCGCCAAAACATTTATCTTTCCTATGGGACTTTACTCGAAAAAACTCAAATCGCTTAATGATATCAATGTTGGTGCAACTGTTGTTATTCCAAACGATCCAACGAATGAAGGACGAGCTTTAATGCTATTAGCTGATGCTAAGTTAATTCAACTAAAACCTAATGCCAATTGGAATGCGACACTAGATGATATTACTGCAAACCCATATCACTTGAAGATTAAAACATTAGATGCAGCTCAAATTCCTAGAGTACTCAATCAGGTTGACTTAGCAGCAATTAATAATGATTTTGTCTCACTTGCGCATTTAACAATTAAAGATGCATTATTTATTGAACCTAAAAGTTCACCATTTGCCAATGTTATCGTTATACGTAATAGCGATAAAAATAATCCAATCTATCAAACTTTAGTTAAAATCATGCACTCTCAAGCTGTGATTAATGCCGCAAATCACGCTTTTCCAAACCATGCGGCAATTCCTGCTTGGTAGTAATTAACAAAAATAATAGTTTCAATCCAAACTAAGCTTAAGTACACTACAGTTTATACTAAAATATATGTTACACTTGGCATGACTAAATTTGATAATTGGGAGAACATCATGATGTCTTTTAAAAAAATTTCATTTGTATCCGTTGCATTTATGTTAGCACTAGGGAATATTGGCTTTGCTGCTGATGCAACAACTAACACGACAGCCACTACTTCGAGTACGGCTAACGATAAAACCGTCGCATTAATCCAAAAGCTAACACAAAATCAAGCGAAAATCAGCCAAAGCTTCAATGCAATCGACGGCTACAAAGGCTATGTCATTGAACCAAAAACAGGTGGTCAAAAGCAAATTCTATTCTCAGATAAAAATGGCAATTTAATTCTCGGCACCATTATTACACCTGAAGGCAAGAACATCTCTGAAGAATACAACCAAAAATATGTTGTTGCTCCAACAGCACAAACTGCATTTAAATCAGCTTCTAAAACTAGCTATATTACAGAAGGAAGTGACAAAGCAAAACACAAAATGTATATCATTTTTGATCCAAACTGTGCCTACTGTCATTTACTTTATAAAGACTTAAGCCAATCTAAGTTAACAACTGATGGTACGCTACAAATTCGTTGGATTCCTGTTGGTTTTATCAAACAAGACAGCGCTGCAAAATCAGCTTCTATTTTAGCCAGTAAAAATCAGGCTAACGCATTAAATGAAGATGAATTAAATTTCAATATGCAAATGGAATCAGGTGGTGCTACACCATTAAAACAAACTGCAGCTAATCAAAAGTTTTTTGACCAAGTAAAAGCAAATAATCAATACGCGCTAAGTAATGGCTTTAACGTAACACCTGTTTTAATTTATAAAACAGATAATGATACTTATAGCTATACTCCAGGCTATGTTAACAGCGCTCAATTTAAACAAATGTTGAGCAATGTATCAAACTCTTGGCAATAAAATCCGAGCTTTTATCATCTTAAAATATATAATAGGTAGACAATGAAATACCGCCTACAAAAGCTCTATGCTTATTTGATCCATATTTTTACTTCTTTAGGTGCAGTTTTAGGGGTATTAAGCTTAGTTGCGATATCTAAACATCAATATGAATTAGCGTTTTTATACATTGCCATTAGCATCATTGTTGATGCAGTTGATGGTTCACTTGCTCGTGTTGTTGATATCAAAGCTTTAGCTAAAATTGATGGCGCATTACTAGATAATATCATCGACTTTCTTAACTATGCTGTCGTACCTGCCTATTTCATTATGATTGCTCAGGCCAATGGCTCCGTACCACATCATTGGAAAATTCCTTGCATGATTCTGATTATCATGGCTGCATGCTATCAATTTACTCAAGTTGATGCAAAAACTGATGACCATTTTTTTAAAGGATTTCCAAGCTACTGGAACATTGTCATATTTTACTTATTTTATTGGCAGCTACATCCTGTAACAAACGTTTTTATTATCGTTATACTCACTATATTTAGTTTTATTCCAATTAAATATATCTACCCATCACGCATGACTCATTTAAGTAAAAATAAATACCTCGTAACACTCATGTTTACAGCAACAATTATTTGGGGTATTGCAACGATACTATTATTATTTACTTATCCGAAGCAACAGCTTATTTTAAATGGCATCTGTATCGGATATATTTTGCTATACTTTGTTGTTAGCGTTTATCGAACATTCAAGCCATTAAAACTTTAGCTTAATTAAGCAAATTTAATACTTGAAAATTGTACCAGATTCGATAAACTTGAGTAGTCTTTAAAGGGCCCATAGCTCAGTTGGTTAGAGCAGCGGACTCATAATCCGTTGGTCGTAGGTTCAAGTCCTACTGGGCCCACCACTTAACTATCCATCATTCATTGATACATCGTTCTGTTATTGCCAGAGTAATTTAATCTAGATCGCTGTAATTAAAGTCCCATACGCTATATAGCCCTTGCAACTAAGCAAATCTCTTTTTATAGTATTTCTATTAACAAATAAGGATATAAACTATGAATGCATCTGATTTATTTATTAAAGCACTTGAAAATGAAGGAGTTGAACGCATATACGGTGTTCCAGGAGAAGAAAATCTAGATCTACTCGAAGCTTTAAGAAAATCTTCAATTGAATTAATCTTAACTCGCCATGAACAAGGTGCTGCATTTATGGCTGCTACTTATGGTAGGTTAACCGGCAAATGCGGCGTCTGTATGGCAACGTTAGGCCCAGGTGCAACCAACCTTGTTACAGGTGCAGCTTATGCTCAATTAGGTGGTTTTCCACTATTAATGATTACAGGTCAAAAACCAATTAAACATAGTAAGCAAGGACAGTTTCAAATTGTTGATATCGTTAGCATGATGAAGCCACTGACCAAATATGCCAGACAAATCGCTAATATTAATATGATTCCAAGCATGGTCAGAGAAGCTTTTCGCCAAGCTGAAGAAGAACGCCCTGGTGCAGTCCACTTAGAATTACCGGAAGATATTGCTCATGAACTAGCAGATGAACATACAACACCTGTTTTTGATAAATCCTATGTTAAATTTCCCATTGCTAAAGAAAAAGTAATTGATAAAGCAGTTGAAATGATCCAGCAAGCAAAGCACCCACTACTTTTAATTGGTGCTGGGGCTAATCGTAAAGATGTTAGAAGTAGTGTCTGTGAATTTGTTAAATCAACGGGCATGTACTTTTTTAATACGCAAATGGGTAAAGGTTGTGTTAATGAGCATTTAGATCAGTTTATCGGTACCGCAGCTCTTTCAGATAATGATTATATTCACTGTGCGATAGATCGCTCAGATCTAATTATTAACGTTGGCCATGATGTCGTTGAGAAGCCACCATTTTTCATGGAGCATGGCGGTAAAAAAGTTATTCATGTAAATTACAATACCGCAATGGTTGATAATGTTTATTTCCCTCAATTAGAAATTGTTGGCGATATGATATCTACAATGAATCGTCTGAAAGAAAAATTAGGCTCACTTGCACATGATCATGGTTATTTCTCAAGAATCAAAGAAGAACTAGATCAACATATCTATGAACATGCTCAAGAGAAAAGTTTTCCAATGAAACCGCAACGACTGGTTAATGATGTCAGACGCATTATGCCTGATGATGGTATTATTGCCCTTGATAATGGTGTTTACAAAGTATGGTTTGCAAGAAATTACCTTGCCTCAGAACCCAATACAATATTATTAGATAATGCACTTGCTACGATGGGGGCTGGTTTACCATCAGCAATGGAGGCAGCACGACTATACCCAGAACGACGTGTTATGGCAATCTGTGGTGATGGTGGCTTTATGATGAATAGCCAAGAATTAGAAACAGCAGCACGCTTAAATCTAAACTTAATCGTTCTAATTCTTAATGATAGTTCTTATGGAATGATTCGCTGGAAGCAATATGGAATGAATTATCCTGATTATGGTCTAACTTTTAATAACCCTGATTTTATCACTTATGCCAAAGCCTATGGCGTTTCGGGCCACGAAGTAAAAACAACAGAAGAATTCGTTCCATTGGCCAATAACTGTTTCAACCAAGGAGGTATTCACTTAATTGACCTTAAAGTTGACTATTCTGAAAATACTAAGGTTTTAATTGATGAACTAAAACAAAAGGTTTGTATACTATGAATGACTTAACAAAAACCGTTGATATCACATCTCCCTATGATGGCTCTATCATTAAAACCATCCCAATGCATACTAAATCACAAGCAACTGATATGCTAGATCGAGCCTATCGCGCATTTAAAGATCGCAACCAATGGCTTGAACCATATCAGCGTATTGAAATACTTGAGAAATTAGGCAAGTTGGTTGAAGCAGAAAAAGATGAGTTTGCTTTACTAATTGCCAAAGAAGGTGGCAAACCGCTAATGGATGCAAAAGTAGAAGTTGCACGTGCAATTGATGGCATTTATCTTGCCGTTAAAGAACTAGCTCATATCTGCTCAGGCAAAGAAGTACCCATGGGGCATACTCAGGCATCTATTAATCGTAATGCACATTATACCTACGAACCGATTGGCGTTGTTGTTGCTGTTAGTGCTTTTAATCACCCATTAAATTTGATTATACACCAAGTTATTCCAGCCATTGCCGTTGGTTGCCCTGTTATTATAAAGCCTGCCTCTGCAACACCGCTAAATTGCCTACGTTTTATAGAATTAGTACACCAAGCAGGCCTTCCTAAAGACTGGGCACAAGCATGTATCTGTGATAATGATGTAGCTGAAATGCTGGTAACTAGCGAAAAAATTGGCTTTTTCAGTTTTATTGGCTCTGCAAGAGTTGGCTGGTGGCTGAAAAGTAAATTAGCTCCAGGGGTACGTTGTGCACTAGAGCATGGTGGTGTCGCACCTGCAATCGTTGATAAAGATGTTAAAATCGATGATGTAATTACTTCATTGACCAAAGGTGGTTTTTATCATGCAGGGCAAGTCTGCGTTTCAACCCAGCGTGTTTATGTTGAGCAAAGTATTATTGAAGAAGTTGCTGATAAATTAACCCAATCCGTTAAAAAGTTAGTTGTTGGTGACCCTACAGATGCTCGTACGGAGGTTGGACCATTAATTCAAACTAAAGAAGTTGATCGAGTTGATCAGTGGGTCAATGAAGCAATTTCAGCTGGTGCAAAATGTTTAGCTGGTGGCAAGAAAATCTCTGATACAGTCTATGAACCAACCATCTTATTAAACCCACCAAGCGATGCTAACGTATCAACAAAAGAAGTATTTGGCCCAGTTATTTGCCTATACCCTTATACTGACTACCGTCAAGCCATTGAATGCGCCAATAGTCTTGATGTTGCATTTCAAGCAGCTGTATATACGCAATCACTTGCCATGGCAAATCATTGTATTTCATTATTTGATGCAACTGCTGTTATGGTCAATGACCATACGGCATTTCGTGTTGATTGGATGCCTTTTGCAGGCAGGCGCCATTCAGGCTATGGCATCGGAGGTATTGGTTATACTATGCACGATATGATACAAATTAAAATGGCTGTTATCAAAAATATTTAAATCTAAATCATCTCTATTATTTTAAATACTCAATCCTTATTTAACCAATAATAATCATATAAATTAGAGGTCTATCTATAAAAATCTGTTTTATAGTTGACTAAAAAATTAAATTACGCTAACCTTCAATAACCAAACATTCTATATGAAAGCATGATTATTAGATTATATTATTAACTAAGAAGTAGGTTGCTATGCTAAATAATTTATTAAAGCCAACAGAAAAATATTCTAAAATCATCCTAAAAATGAATCAAAAACTTTCAAAATATAACCTAGAATTATTTCAAATAAACCTACGTTATAATGAATTAAGTACACAAATCTGGCAGAATCTAGAAACTGCAGAAGATTTTTTCACTTCGGATTTTTTTCATCAAGGCGATGCGAGATTACCCTATGAGGCAATCAATCGCGGCATTTTCTCTCTAACCGCATTATATGGCACCAATTTCAAAAAGAATTATGCAAATGAACTTAAACAAAGTCCTTGTAATCATTTTTTTTGTATTATCAACTATCATGATTATAAAATTATTTTTTATTTTAGAGAGCTAGTTAATAGGGATCAAACTCGCTTACTATATACTGACTTACCTGCAATACATGGCATTATTAGAGTCTCTGTAAAATATATTTGTAGCCAGTTTAATATCTATCTTAAAAAATTAGATGAGTTATTTGTTGATTTAAATGGAATTACACCAACCTATTCGAATAAGCCTAGCTATAGCGAACGCGATGTTATTGAGTTTCATAATGAGCTATTTGATAAGCGTTTACCAAAACTACCAAGACAACAACGAAAAGTTGCCCATATGGTACTTCTGGGTGACTCTATTCAAGAAATGGCAATCAAACTTAATGTCTCAGAACCAACCATTATTTATTATTTAAATATTCTTAAGGATAAATTTGATATTACATCTAAACGGGAATTAGCTAACTTTATCAAAGATCATCCATTTGTTTTAGAAAATGGCCTTTTCAGTGAAAGTATTAATATTTCAGAGTATTTAACTACAAACCGTTAATACTAACATAAAGTATTCTATTTTTTCTACCTTATAAAATCAGTTATTTTTATTTTCAGCACTTATATATAGTAAATTTAATATAATCAAATGGGTTGCTTAGCTATCTATTATATCGATATTCTTTCTCAAAAGTATCGTTATCTCTTATTCCAAATGATTATGTTTTTTTATTAATTATCAATACATTATAAGGAGTATAGATATGGCATCACTGTACGAAGTTATTACAGGAACACTATCTGCTTACATCTCAGAAAAAAATCAACTACAAAAGGATAATGGTTATAAAAGAGCTATTCTATTACAAGATTTAGTCGATTTATTAAAAGATGATGACGATAAGCTCGAACAATTAATTGAACTTTATACCAAATCAAGCACATTTGAATTAAGCCTTAATAATTTTAAGTTTCAAGATATTATCCTTTCTACGCTTAATTCTAATGAAAATCACGTTTTCTCAAACCCCCTGGGTAGTAAAATTAATTGCTGTAAAACAAATTATGATAAATCACTTATTATCTCAAAAGAACTTCAAAAAGGTAAAATGTCACCTACCTCTCTAAAACCCATTATTAATAAAGCTCTTAATAAATATTATAAACCAAAAAGGAAAAATGCATTTGATTTTGAGACAATGAGTGAACTTCCAATAACCCCCCTCAACCCTTTCGAACAAATAGAAAAGGAAAACACGCATGTTTATTATCAAGACTTAGAATTAATTGGTAATGCAATGGTGAAGTCAGCCCATGCAGTTGAGCGTTACAGACTAGGTGATGATATTTACTTTGTCAAATTACTTGATGAACAATTGAGCCAAGAAGAAAGAGATCATGAAATAGAATGCCATTTAGCAGAAATAATCTATTGTAAATTTTGGCAATACTTTATTGGTGCAAAGGCTTCTTCTTCAGTTCTCGTTTTAGATAATGAAAATGAGATTATTGGCATATCCTCTAAAGGCCTAAACGGCTTTACACCATATGCTAAAATTAACCCTCAAAATGAGACTTACTCTAACTTAATACCACTTTTAATCTTTATGTATATGCTTGTTGAAAATGATGCACATATTAATAATTATGGAACTGCTTCTATCTATGACAGTCAACAAGATAAGCTTATTAAAGCTTATGCCAAAATCGATCATGATTACCTAATTAGTCAATGGGATACAAACAGCCAAGAAAAACTTTCTCAGGCATACCCGCTACAACCATTAGCTGAAATAATTGTTAATGGATTTGATCCGAAAAATACATTTATACTGCTTAAACAGCTTTTATCCAATTTAAGATTTAGTCCACTGGTCGCTAATTCTAGGTTACTACAGTTTGGCCACCAAACAAGAGAAAAATTAACTGGTCAAGAAGCAGCAACCACATCAAAGCTAGCAGCAAAAACGTTTGCGCTTGCACTAAGTAATTCACAGAATATTGATGATTTTAAGCAATTATGCAAAACACTACCTGAACGATTCAATAAAACTAAAGTTACCAAGCTATTAGATCAGATAAATTCAATCCTAGAGCAATTTCCAGAGCAATATCACACCAAGGCCCGTGAGATTATTAAGTTTATAGGAAATCGTATGCTTGAACTAAATCATCAGCTTAAAGCAACTAAACAACAACTTAGAGAGAAGGATGCTATTGAAATTCTCGAGGATTATGAAGAGGGTATTAGCTTTATATTTTTAAACCATGAAGGGCCTGAAGAAGAAAAAAAATCATTTTCTATGCAATAAAATCTTTCAAGTTAATTAATAAATTAGCTTTGTTGCATCAATACTGCTTCTACATGGCTTTTAACGATTTCCCAACTTACTGGCCCTGTTTCATCTGCATAGTCAATTGGGTCTTTTTTATTCATCTTTATAAACGCTTCGACTCTACTAACGGATGAAGCTGATTTATAATCACTATAATAGTGATCATTAATTAGAATTGGCTTATAGGATGTTATTGTTCTTTTTAAAATTTCATCAACATCAAGCTTAAGTTTATGAGCGTTTTTCTCTAAATCTTTTAATACATCTTCTTTTGTTATATTAATATATGGTGTATAAAATTTGACATTCTCCGCATGATAATTTCCCGATAAAAAAGCCTGATAATCTAATTCTCTAAATGCTTCACGGGTATCAGGGTAGGTTGCATGATCTCCAGTATGAATTCCCATTGCAATATCACAGCTAGAGTGATTTTTCTGTGAAATAGATAAGGCAACCGCCTGAATAATGGATGAAAAAATTTTATTACGGTTTGGAACAACGGTTAGTTTCATATTATCTTCATGATAATGGCCTTCTGGCACATCTTCTCCCCCAGAAACCAAGTTCGAATCAAGTAGTTCAGCTAAACCATCAAGAGAAATAATCTGATGTTTCAGTAAAAAACCTTGTTCTTTTAAATACTGACATAGGCTTTCTGCCTTTTCTATTTCTATCTTATGTTTTTGTCCATAATTAAATGAAATAGCCATCACTTGATAATTACAAGCTAATAAATGTACTAACAATGAGGATGAGTCCATACCTCCTGATAAAGATAAAACTGCATATTTCATATAACACTCCCATTGATCATAAAATGAATTCTTAATTTAATTTGATCCATATCATACATAAAAGCTGTACAAAAGGTAGCCTTTTTTTTATGCTAGCTACCAATATAACTGAAAATCGCTAGAAAATTATTATGCAAAATAAAGTATATCAAACTTCAAAGCGCCTAAGTGGCTATTCAACTTGCTTCCGTCAATGGAATGCAAGCCACTCTCACTGCCGCTTTTTACATGGCTATGATTTAATTTTTATTCTCTACTTCGAAGCAGAAATTCTAGATCAACATAACTGGGTATGGGATTTTGGCTGGCTTAAAAATCAACAATATTCAATTGACAATCGAACGGTTAAAGCTTGGTTTGATTATATGTTTGACCATACCGTAATCATTGCCGAAGATGACCCTGAATTTAATACATTTAAGTTACTGGCAGAAAAAAATTTAATCCAGTTAAGGACAATGAAGCATTATTCAACCGAAAAAGTTGCTGAATATATACTTGATACCCTACAACCAATCATTCAACGATATAGCAACCAACGAGTCACACTGACCCAAGTCGAAGTCTGGGAAAATCAAAACAATATGGGATCTTGTAAAATTAAATGAATCAATTACTAGATGTAGCAGCACTCATTGAAAATCATATTAGTGATTGTCAGAAAATTTTACCCGTCATAGAAATTTATCCTTGCTTGCAAGGAGAAGGGTCTCATCGAGGAATACCGACAATCGCAATCCGGACAACAGGTTGCACCCATCGCTGTTATTTTCAAGGTGACAGCTGGTGTGATAGTTGGTATTCAAGCATTCATGCAGAAAAGGGAAAATATAGCTTTAACGACATTATCAAGGTCATTAATCAACATCCGCATATTAATGAAATTATGCTAACGGGTGGTTCACCTACCATGCACCCACAACTTTTATGTGCACTCAGTATTATTGCGCATAACTATAAACTAAAAATTACGCTGGAGACTGAAGGCTCTCACTTTGTTGAAACACCCTATCCACTTGCTTTAATTAGCGTAAGCCCTAAATTTTCTAATACCATTCCAACTATTGGAGAGTTAACGCCAAAGGGAAAACCTACCACCAAGAAAATGATTGAGCAACACAATAAATACCGCTTGAATTATCAAGCCATAAAAAAAATGCTTAGCTATCACTGTGATTATCAAATTAAGCCAGTATTTGATGGCAATGAACAGACTTTAAAAGAAATTATTCAATTCTGTCAGCAACTTAATATCCCCTACAATAAAGTATTTCTAATGCCCCATGGGCAAACCAGAAAAACATTAATTAAAGCATATTCAAAAACAATGGAAACATGCTTAAAATTTGGTTTTTCATTTACTGGACGTGATCATATCATTGCATATGGTGATAAACGCTACGTATAAGAATGATAATCACAGATAAGTTGTTTTTTATGCAAAAAAATATTTACAATAATCCTTTTTATTGATAGCTTGTTTCCACCTTACTAGTAACAACGATACTAGCTAAGTTAAAAATACGCAAAATTTAACTGGGAGTTACCATGACATTTAAAGCATAAAGCGCACATAGCTCAACAACTTGATCCTAAGAAGGTCATTTTGTTGGGGTGTGCGCTTTAATGACCTTGGGGAAATATAAAATGACAGACATACTTGCTATCTCAAACTCAGCTGAAGAGACAATCAAAGATGATACTTTAGCTTCCAAACTATCTGCTAATGCTGCACTCTATCAGGCAGAAATGATTTATGAAAATCAAGATCACTTTATTTCTGAAAACGGTGTTCGTTTTGCTGGCTACCATTTAATTCTTGATTTTTGGGGAGCCTCAAAACTTGATGACTTAGCACTTATGGAAACGGCGCTTAGAGAAGCTGTTACCACAGCCAAAGCAACTTTATTACATATTCATTTACATCATTTTACGCCTAATGGCGGCATATCTGGTGTTGCCGTTCTAGCTGAATCGCACATCAGCGTTCACAGCTGGCCTGAATTTGGTTATGCAGCCTTTGATGTGTTTATGTGTGGTGATGCAAAACCACATAAAACCATTGAGGTATTACGCGAAGCTTTCAAGCCAAGCGAAATGAAAATTAATGAATTCAAGCGTGGCCAACAAGGAGCAGCATCATGAATGATATGACCAAGAAGTTTTTCAGAGAAACGTTACATCAAGGCTATGCGCAGGGTTTTGAAGTAAAAAACATATTATTTGAAAATAAAAGTGACTTTCAACACCTAGTGATTTTTGAAAACCCACACTTTGGTCGAGTCATGGCATTAGATGGCATTATTCAAACCACTGAAAAAGATGAATTTATCTACCATGAAATGCTGACACACACCCCAATTATTGCTCATGGCAATGCTGAAGATGTTCTAATTATTGGTGGCGGCGACGGCGGCATCTTACGAGAAGTGCTTAAACATTCATCCATTAAGCGTGTCACACTTGTTGAAATTGATAAACAAGTTATCGATATGTGTACGCAATATTTTCCAAATCATTCTAATGGTGCATTTGAAGATCCACGCGTTAACATTGTGATTGATGATGGACTCGCCTATGTGAATCATACTAAAAATCAGTATGATATCATTATTAGCGATTCTACCGATCCGATTGGCCCTGGTGAGGCACTTTTCACCAATGATTTTTATCAAGGTGTTTATAATTGCTTAAAAGATAATGGTATTTTTGTTTGTCAAAATGGTGTTAGCTTTTTCCAACTGGATGAAGTGACACAAACTGCTAATCGACTTAAGCCACTCTTTAAAGATGTCAGTTTTTATAATGCTGCCGTACCTACCTATGTTGGTGGCATTATGACCTTTGGCTATGCTACAGATAATCTAAGGCTTCGCCAGCAGTCACTTGATATCATCCAAACACGTTTCAAGTCAACTGACTTAAATTGTCGTTATTATACACCTGAGATTCATGTGGCGAGCTTTGCATTACCACAATATGTACTCGATGCTATTTAACTAAATTTCATAGAAATCACATATAAAACTATAGATTAAATACTATATAAGGTCTTAACTTATGGCTAATGCAAATACAGATAATTTTGAGCATTATGGCATTGACCAATGGGCTTGCCAGTACTTTAATGTTAACGCTAAAGGTGAGCTTTGTGTGCGTTTTGGACAAAAACTTGATCAAAGCATACCCCTTAGGTTAGTTTATCAAGAATTGATTAAACATAATCCTCAGGCAAATCCACCTGTTATTTTACACTTTGATCATATTCTTAAGCATCGTATAGACTATATCAATCAATGCTTTGCTATTGCTAGAGAAAAGCATCATTACAATGGTCAATATCAACTAGCCTACCCTGTTAAATCTAACCCATCTCAACGAATTACCAAGGTACTTGCCGAGCATAAAGGCCAATATCAAAACATTGCTTTTGAAGTTGGAAGCAAGGCTGAATTATTAGCTGTAATAGCTCAAAAGCAAAATAAGCATCACTGTAAAATTATTTGTAATGGCTTTAAAGATACTCAATATTTAATATTATGTGAAATTGCGCAAACCGTTGGCTTTGAAGTTATAGTTGTCATTGAACATCTCGATGAATTTCATTTAATTGAATCACTATTTTCCAAAGAAATAGCATTACCTTTTTCAATCGGAATACGTCTAAAACCATTAAGCATTGATCAGCATGCCTTAAAATTTGGTCTTAATTTAGCTCAAGTAAAACAAATAAAAACCTATATGCCAGATTGTTGGCTGGCACAGCTAACTCTGATACATGCTCATCATGGTTCACAAATAGAAAAACTTAATCAAGTTACATCTGATATCAAACGAACGCTAGGTATTTATGCACACCTAAAATGCTATTTTCATAATTTAAATACCATTGATTTAGGTGGTGGCCTTGCCATAAATTATGGCAATAACACTTCCGATACCCCCGATTATTCAGTAGAAACTTATGCTGAAGAAATAATTAAAACGCTAAAGCAACACTGTGAAGAACTCTCAATCGAAGAGCCTATGCTTATCACAGAATCAGGGCGTGCAATCGTCAGTCATTGTAGTGTTATACTTACCAACCTTCATTACTTAAGTAAAAATAAAGTCGTTACAAGTAATCAAATAATTGATGAACTTAAATCAATTTCAACAGATCAAAACAACCTACTGAATCTATTTGAATGCAAACAATATAACTTACTATTAAAAGAGATCTTTAATTTATTTTATCAAAGCCATATTAGCTTTGATTGCTATGCCAATATAGAAGAAATGCTGCAGCTCCATCAACAAACTGATTCACTACAGTTTGGCTGGTTAAATTTATCTGTTTTTCAATCACTTGCCGATCATTGGGGCTTAGAACAAGCATTTCCAATTCTGCCAATTGAGCAATTAAATAAACCTTGTGATAAACAACTAATGTTATTCGATATTAGCTGCGATAAAGATGGTATCATTAAAAAATATGTACAGAGACAACACAGCAATCAAAATACCTTAGCCGTTGCCTCAAACACTTTAAATGGCCTGTTTGCCATTTTTTTAAGCGGAAGCTATCAGGAAGTTCTAGGTTCCTATCATAACCTTATTGGTCGCCTAGAGGTAATTGATGTAAAAATTAGAACCGATAATAATGCCGTTGAGGTAATGACAATACAAAATGAGTCTAATAAGCAAATATTGAAACATTTCGGTTATGATAGTGATCAACTTACTAGTCAAATATCCGTAGCGCTTGATCAAGCTAATACGATCAATACACAAGTACTAAAAACACAGTTAGAACAAATTTTAAATAACAGCCCTTACCTGAGTGATAATCAAATCGATACATTTATTTCTAAATTAAACCTTCTTCATATAACAACGCCTAAAAACCATAATAGGAGTAATGATTATGCGCAATCAGAGACGTTGGCCTGCTGAATGGGAAACGCATGCGCTAACTTGGATGGCCTGGCCGTGTCGATCGTCTATTTGGGATGACTCTAATAAAGCTTATAAAGCTTATGCTGATGTCGCCAATGCTATTAGTAATAGTGAGCCTGTAAAGCTAATGATTGATGGCTCTAAATCACAAATACCATTGGCCAAAAAATTATTGTCTTCTGAGATTGAATTAATCGATTTACCTTTAAATGATTCTTGGGCTCGCGATAGCATGGCTTTATTTGTCTATGACAGATCACCTGATAAGCAAACATTAATTCCAATAGACTGGAAATTTAATGCTTGGGGTGAGAAATTCAAACCCTACCATGAGGATCAAAATCAAGTTAACTACTTAGCAGATCGGTTTAATTGGCAAATAGAATCAACTGAGATGGTTTTAGAAGGCGGCTCTATTCATAGCAATGGTAATGGCACTCTTTTAACAACACAAGAATGCCTCATTGAGGCTAAACGCAATCCAAATCTCACTCAAGATCAAATTCAGCAAACACTGTTTAAGCATCTTAATTGTGAAACTATTTTATGGCTACCCTATGGCATTGCAAATGACACTGATACCGATGGCCATATAGACAATGTTGCTTGTTTTATTAATCATAACACGATACTGCTACAAAGCTGTTATAACGTAGATGATGCCAATTACCTTCGCCACCAAGCAAACTTAAATTACCTAAAAAACTACCCCTATGAGATCATTGAATTACCACAACCTAAAACAACGACCTATAAAGATGAGCTGCTTGCGTTATCCTATCTAAATTTCTATATAACCAATGATCAAATTATTATGCCAGTTTTCAATCAAACCAAAGAAGATGCTACGGCAGTGGCAATTCTACAAGAGTGCTTTCCAAGACATAAAGTCACTCCCATTGATAGCGCAATGACTATTGCAACAGGTGGTGGTGGTATTCACTGTATAACTATGCAACAACCACAAGGAGTTATTCGATGCGCATAATTCGTGTAGCTGCCATTCAGTTTTCTATGACTGACTCATATCAAGCTAACCTTGAAAAAGCAAAGGAATTTGTTATTGAAGCAGCTGAAAATAAGGCTAATCTGATTCTATTACCAGAATTATTTCAACATCAATATTTTTGCAAACGCCAAGATCCTAAATACTTTAGGTTAGCTGAAGAAGTTAGCTCATCAAATACGATAGATTTTTTTAGCACGTTGGCAAAATCATACCAAGTCGTTTTACCAATTAGTTTCTTTGAAAAAGATGTCAATAACTTCTTTAATTCACTAGCAATGATTGATGCAACAGGTAAGCTATTGGGTGTTTACCGTAAATCGCATATCCCTGATGGAGAAGGCTACCAAGAAAAATTTTACTTCTCACCTGGACAGTCAGGTTTTAAAGTGTTTGATACCCTATTCGGTCGCATTGGTTGTGGTATTTGTTGGGATCAATGGTTTCCAGAAGCAGCAAGATCAATGGTTTTAGCAGGTGCAGAAATTTTATGTTACCCCACAGCGATTGGCTCTGAGCCACATTTACCTGAGTATGATTCAAAAAGTCATTGGCAAAGTGCTATGCTTGGGCATGCTGCTTGCAATATGGTGCCTGTAATTGCCTCCAATCGCTATGGCATTGAATCTGATGAATCAGTTAAAACAACTTTCTATGGTTCATCCTTTATTTCTGATCACACAGGTCAAATACTGACTAAAGCTGAGCGCATAAATGATACGATTTTATATCATCAATTTAACCTTGATGAGATAGCGCAAGCTCGCTATAGTTGGGGCTTATTTCGTGACCGTCGCCCTGAGCTATATAATAAGCTTGTTACAAAGGAATAGTTCTGCTTAAATAATAGATAACAAGTATAGAAATAACAAATTGAAAATACTATAAATATCAAATAGATAAAATTTTAAATGCATCATAAAAAATTAAATAACCAGTCTAAAATTGGCAATTTTTAGGTGATTATGCGAAAATACTGTTATGAAAAATGGCTAAATCTTTCAAAGTATGGTATACATTCGCAGGCAGATTTAAAAAGAAACGATTTAGACAATTAACAATTAAGGAGCAAGGCCATGCTGACTGAAGCAAAGCTCTTAGCAATGAAAGAAGATGACTATATGAATGACGAGCAATTAGCTTTTTTCCGTCATTTATTAGAGGAACACAAAAATGAATTAGTGCAAAGCATTGAAGAGGCAAAGAAAAACCTTTCAGAAGCGGAGCATAATATTGATTTAAATGATGTTGCCACTCAACAAGAGATGCAGCAGTTATACTTAAGAACCGTTGAACGTCAAGGAAAATTATTGCGTAAAGTAGAATCTGCAATCAAACGTACGGAAAACGGTGACTACGGCTATTGTGAAGTAACGGGCGAACCCATTGGTTTAAGACGTCTACTTGCTAGGCCAACGGCAACAATGTCCATACAAGCAAAAGAAATACAAGAACATCATGAGAAAACAGAAGGCACATCTTAATTGCTCGATAGTTTAAATTATGGCTAATCATATTAATAACGAAGCTTTTCTCGTATTAGGTGCAGGCTCGTGGGGTAGTGCACTTGCTATTCACCTTGCCTCATTAACGCATCAGGTAATGCTGTATTGTCATGACCCTGTACAAGCTAAATTGATGCAATCTGATCGCATCAATCGACATTATTTACCTGAAAGTCCATTTCCTGATACCTTAAGTGTTACTTATGATTTTAAAGCTTATATGGCACAAATTAAACATATCTTAATCGCTGTACCAAGTAACGCATTTAAATCGGTATTAACCCAAATAATTCCTTATTTATCTAGACAACATACTGTTTTATGGGCAACAAAGGGCTTATGTTCTAAAGAGCATAGACTGCTATCTGAGGTTGCAAAAGATTTGCTGCCTACGTTTACACCTTATGGGGTGATCACAGGCCCAAGTTTTGCCAAAGAAGTAGCCAAACATTTGCCTACCGCTGTATTAGTAGCATCCAATCAGATTACCTTCGCACAACAAATGCAGTCATTATGGACAGGAAATTATTTTAGATGTTATATCTCTGATGACCTTATTGGCGCTCAAGTAGGTGGTGCTGTTAAAAATGTTTTAGCAATCGCCGTTGGCATTTCTGATGGCTTAGGCTTTGGCAGTAATGCTAAAGCCGCATTAATCACCCGAGGCTTAGCTGAAATGACACGCTTTGGCTTAAAATTAGGCGCTCAAAAAGAAACCATCTCTGGGCTTGCCTGTTTGGGGGATTTAGTACTTACCTGCACAGACAACCAATCTAGAAACCGTCGTTTTGGGTTATTACTAGGCCAAGGTGAATCAAAAAATAATGCGATCAATCAAATTGGTCAAGTTGTCGAAGGCTATGAAACAACGGAACATATTTATTATCTTGCAAAAAAGCTAACAATCGAAATGCCAATTGTAAACCAAACCTATGCAGTACTATACCAAGATAAAAATCCACTAGATGCAGTTAACTCGCTGATGGGAAGGGAATTAAAAACAGAAAGTTAACTAACGCTTTCAATAAGCTAACGTATTTTTTACATCTAAATCCTCGACAAACAAGCGCATCATAATATGTCGTTTTTGATTAAATGCTGGGTAGAACTCACCTATTTTTTTAAAACCTACTTTTTCATAGACATGTATTGCTTTAGTATTAATGGCCTCAGGGTCAATTAAATAGATATCTGCATTTACTGATTGACTGACTATAAAACTTCGAATCATCTTATCTGCTAAGCCCTTACCTAAAAAGGCTGCCTCACCAATTAACAAATCCAAGGTATAGCTATTTTTACCATCGTCATACCACCGATTATAGTCATCATTTGCATCATAAGGTCCTGTTATCGGCGAAGTCATTAGAAATCCAAATGGTTGTTTTTTATAATACGCAAGCCAGTGATCAAATGCATATCGACCATTATGACGAATGCCTTGACAATATAATTCTAGATTCTTTAGGGTATTTTCTAGACCTTCTCCATAATAGAACTCTTTGACATGTTCTTGATTAAACCATTGTAAAATAATCGACTTATGTTTATCTAAGACCTTTTCGAACTGCATAGTTACTTCTAACATCGATTTATTTTCAACCCATTAATCAACTAGATGAACAAATAATTTTAACTTTCCTACGATTAAGCCTATGACTCTGGAACTCCCGCCCTGACGCAAAATGTATAAATTTCAAACAGGAAAATTATCAATAACATCATCATAGTTATCTTGAGTATCTGCTAAAAAAAGCTTTGAGTAAATAAAAGCGTTATCAATATTTTATTTTTTTAGCCAAGTAAATAAAAAATGACGCAATTTATGAGGTAAAATAGAGTGTGGAATTCTATCCTCTTCTGTGTAACGCATTTTTAGGATGACACTATTGAGTGAACAGTCTCATTTTTCCATTTATCCCTAAATTCAAATTATTCTTTCTTAGTTTCTAACTCTATAATTTGTTCTGCGAAAGCAACGTTTTATGGAACAGTTAACGGATTCATAATAAAAACCAGAATATTGTTAATTTTAAGTGTTATAGCTAACACAGTTTAAATTAGCCTCTAAATGAGTTATAACTACTTTAATTGTCAGGGTCACCTCACTAAAATTTAGCAGCTAAAATTTTATCCATAAATTCAGAATCCCAGCCTGCCAGCTTTCTTATGCGCTTTAGACTCATTCTAGGATTGGCCCTCTTAACTGATTGAAATAAATTCAATACAGTTTTCTTTATAATCCCCATATTCCTTGGAGCATTTTCT
>JAKJJU010000036.1 GCA_021713295.1 Thiotrichales bacterium 19S3-11 | reverse complement strand
TTATTGCTAAATCGCTAGCTAGAGCAATTAATTCTTCAGAATATATCTGTAACATTATCAAAGCTACATTTAAACCTGAAATATCAATTAGTCAAAGAATGGCTCTGGTAGGTGTCATGTAGTGTGATTTAATATATAGAAAAAATAATTATATACTGTAAAATTTCAAATATATTAATTATTACATTAATTTAAATTGCTAATATAAAAATGAATAGCATAAAAATTCATCATTTTACTTCTTATATAAATATCTTGACATAGAACCATAATTAAAACTATGTTCTTAACGAAATTGAGTGTATAAAAAATAATTACAAAATCTAAATTAATAGCAATAAAACGGAAAAGTCCATGAGCATCAACCGATCTGTCACCCCCTATAAGGAAGTATTAGCACGCAAACTAAATATCTTTCATTTAACCGCCTTTGGCATGAATTATATTATGCCATTTGCACCAGCAATTATATTTGGCATTATCGCAGAAGAAACTGGCACAACCGTTGCCCTACCTTATTTTTTGGCATTAATTGTCATGTCTTTCACAGCAAATAGCTATATTTATATGGTTAAAAGAAATCCTGTTGCTGGTTCTTTATATAGTTATGTTGAATCAATTTTTGGACGACGAGCAGGTTTTATTGCAGGCTGGATTTTATTTCTTGATTATATTCTCATTCCAACAGTTGTTGCAATTAGCGCTACTTTATATCTACAACACTACTTCCCTGAAATTCCTTATTATGTCATCTTACCAGCTTATGTACTAATCACAGGTTTACTTAACTTATTTGGTATTAGTATTGTTGCAAACGTAGGGCTTATTTTACTAATTTTTATGGAAGTTCTACTCATTATCTGCTTAAACCTTTTTGGTCATCATGCATTAAATAATGGTGCGTCATTATTTAGCATGATGCCATTTGAATTTAACTCTTATCATGCCTTATTTACCGCAACTACCTTATGTGTTTTAAGTTATCTTGGTTATGATGCCATCTCAACTTTAGCAGAAGAAGCAAAAAAACCAACTAAAGATGTGCCAAGAGCAATTATCTTCTCAGTTATATTTAGTGCAACAATGATGTTTTTACTTGGTTATTTAGGTGTTTTAGCATCACCTAATATTACTCAAAACATTCATAATACAGATTGGGTTAATAGTGCTCTTTTTTATATTGTTCGAGCCAGTAGCAATGAATATTTTACCGCTATATTTACTGCATCAGTAATCCTATGTATGGCCGTTTTTAATATTGTATCAACTACAGCTGGTGCTAGATTATTATTTGGTATGGGCCGAGATCGAGTAATATCAAGAAGTATTTTTGGCCAAGTAAATAAAAAATTTAAAACACCACATTATAATATTTTACTGATTATGCTTATAGAGCTTATTTTAGGACTTTCATTGACATTAGATTCCATTGTTAATTTCGTTAATTTTGGCGCAATTCTAGGCTTCTGTATTTTAAACTTTGCTGTATTTTATCGCATACTAACTAAAGAAAAACGCACACAAAAACAATCGAAAGTCATCCGATTTATAAAACTATTAATTCCATTTCTAGGGGTAATCTCAATGATTATCTTGATAGTTATGATGGAAAAAACAACACTGATCGTTGGATTTATCTGGACTGGTATTGGCATTATTTATCTATTTTTTAATAAATATCTAAAACCACAGACTAAAGTACATGACCATATGGTAGTTAATAAAAATTTAATTGATCAAAATAATGTCACAATATTTACACCAAAAACAATCGATGATTTTAAGCTACTTAAAAGATGTTGGGACTATGATCACTGGAATATCAGTGACACACTATTATCAAGTATTATGCAAACCAATCGCGAAAGTCTAATTTTGATTAAACAAGACCAAGACTTAATCGGTAGTATTGTTGCTTATAATTATGATGATGATTTTGGATATTTTGGCCTTTTTTATGTTCGTTCTGAGTTTCGAGGTGATAACTTTGGTGCCTACTTAACTGGTCATGCACTTGCAAAATGGGCAAATCGTAAAGTTGCCTGTGATGCTGTTTTAAGTCAAATTGATAAATATCAAAGAATTGGCTTTCAACCAATCTATGAAAATAGACGTTATGTCTTTACTCCTCATCAATCAATGTTGGTTAACGATAACGCTCATAGTAATATTACACTTGCAAGTAATTATGACCTTGAAGCAATTATTGATTATGACAGCAATCATTTTTACGTTAAACGCATAGCATTATTAACGACTTGGTTATCCATTAATAAAAATCATAGTTATGTTTATATTAAAAATGGCCAAATTGCCGGTCTTATCTCCATATCACCTGCTTATGAAGCCTATCGTATTGGTCCATTCTATGCTGAAACAATTGAAATTGCTCAACAATTACTATTAAAAGTTGCATCTGAATATATTGATCAACTAATTCATATTGATATACCAATAATTAATAAAAATACAGTTCAGCTAATTGAACAATTTTCCATGCTTGAAACACCGATGAAATTTGTTCGCATGCATAAAGGACTCTTAAAGGTTAATAATATTGATAAAGTATATGGGCATTTATCAATTGAATTAGGTTAAAGAGTTTAAATTATCAGAAACAAACAATTTACCCGTAATTAAAAAGCCGATTAGTAATGTTATTGATACCATAAATATCGTTATATAAATACCTAAATAAAATTGCAAAACTGGCAAACTAATCGCCCCCAAAAATGCACCTGATTTTGCAATACCACTGGCAAAGCCATGACCTGTTGCTTTAATTTCAGTTGGATAGTACTCTGCTGGCAACAAATACGTTGTAATACCTGGGCCTAGATTAATAAAAAAATTAAATAGAATGAATCCACCAAATAATAAAGTCATATTAATAACTAAAACACTGCTAATTGAACTTAATGATAAAGTAGCTAAACCAATAAATGACATCAATAAACCTATTTTTTGTAAGTAAATACTATTAATGCGTTGAATTAACCAAATTGAGCAAAATGCACCAGCTAAGATAAATAAGTTAACCAACAACGTAGAATAAATGACATCTTGAATTGATGTTAATACATTTGATTGTGAGCTCAGATTAAACGAGGCAATAATCATTGGCGTAAATGAACCAATTCCATAATAGGCAATATTCATAAAAAACCAAATACAAGAAAATGCCAAAGTCATTTTTAAATACTCTCGTGAGATGATCATGCGAAAATGCTTTCTAAATGGTAGTTTACAATTTTTTAATTCCTGCTGTTTTTGCCTTTTCCAAACAATACTTTCAGGTAATTTTGATCTTAAAAATAATGCCAAAACTGCCCAAATAGCACTTGATGCCAAAATAAGCCGCCACGCATTAGTTTGAGGATATAAACTAATAATAATCCATGCTATTACAACACCAACTGGAGATGCTAAACAGTTAAAACACATAGCAATTGCAACATACTGCTTAATCTTTGACTTTTCAATCATCTCTACCATATACGCAGCACAAATTGGATAATCCATGCCCACAGCTACTCCAATTAATAGCCTAAAGGCAATCAATGATAAAACACTCCATGATAATGCTGATAATACAGAGACGACAATAAAAAACAACAAGTTATAAATCAATAATTTTTTACGCCCAAGCTTATCTGATAATTTACCAAAAATAATGGCTCCAAATGCTGCGCCAATTAATGTTACCGACTGAGTTAAACCAAGTTCAAATGCTGTTAAAGCATACTGCTTTTGAATTAAAGGTAAAGCAATCGAACTAATATAAAGAATATAGCCATCAATAAATAATCCTGATAAGCAAACTATGAGGATAAGAATGCCGTTGTCATTCGTGCTATTACTATCTAATACAACACCATCAGACACTATCATTTTCCCTAAAAAAGATGATGACTGATTAACTATACATGATTAAAATCAGATAATATAGGAATGCATTTATTTGGAAAAAAGTTGCTATAAAAATTAAACTGTTTCATTTAAAACAGTCGAATTCAACTAGATAATTTTATATATATCAACGGATATAAAATATAATAACATCCAATTTTAAAAAACAATATATCAAAGCTGCTATAAAATAATTAACAGTATGCAATTTTAATGATAGATTTAATTGTGTAAGAATTAAATCAAAATCACGAAAGTGGGGGGAAGCAAATCATGCCTAGAAAAAAATTTTCTCAAATGACAGAAGGTGAGAAATTACAAATCAAAGTTACTTTGAAAGAGTTGATAGACCAAAGCAACCTTAATAAAACTCAAGAAAATATGCAATTATTAACAGGTTTATTAAAACCATATTTTGAACAAATTTCAAATATTAATATGACAAATGGACATGTCATGAATTATGAAACGACTAAAAACCCAACAGCACTATTATTTATAAGATCTTTTAATAATATACTGCAAGAATGCCTGCCAGATATAGACAACGTTAAAACACTCATGGATGCCCATGTGAGAATTCCTAGAATGAATAGCTCTAGAAAAGATGAAATAGCCTACGAGAACAGTAATAATTCAAAGTATAGAGAAAATACAGAATATCAATTTTTAAGTTGTTTTGACGTAGCAATGACTGAGGTAATACTAGATAAAATTGCAGATTTAACAAAATTAGAGAGGCATGTTGTAAAAAATCTATTAAGTGGTGGTCCAATTGATTATGAGGAATCTCCAATAGAAGAACTACTTCCAGCTATAGCCATCATAAACAAAAATAGTAACACCAACCAAGCTAATATAGAGTTATTAAGAAATAACCAAAACTTGCCAAAAGTTATTATTGAATGTGATAAAGCTGGTATTAATGTAGCTAAAAATTTAGATAAAATAATAGAAAATCAAAATAGCCTTCTGAATAGCGGTCATGATGAGCTTTCTAATATTTTGGGTATTCAACAGCCAACCACTCAAACTCAAACTCAAACTCAAACTCAAACTCAAACTCAAACTCAAACTCAAACTCAAACTCAAACTCAAACAAACAGTTTACAAAATAGTGATCAAGAAAAGCCCCAAATCGGAAAAAAACTAAACAGTTTAAAGCTCCTCGGTCTTACTAAAGGCTCATTAACTATTAATGGCGTTACAGATACAGCTATAAAGACCCTGCTTGAAAAATCAGGTATTACTGGTTATATGGGTCCTGAAAGCCGTAAAGATAATTTCGTGGCATCTTTCCGTAAAGATGCCAAAAAACCAATTGGAGATATCCAAGAGACCGATACATTTCAAAAAAATAGTAAAGTTATTACACAGTTATATTATTCCATCAAAAATCATCTAACTTCTGGTAAAACTTTGCTACAAGATGCCTCTGGCTCATTCAACTCTCCAATCTCAATTTACTCTCAATCAAAGAAACAGCGTTATAGCGCATTTGTAACAAAAGCTGTAGCAGATATCTGGTATACAATGGTTGATAGCGAGACTCATCAACTTAAAGAACTTGATCAGGATACTACAAATAAAATAATGGAAAACATTAATAAAATTGTTAGCAACACAGATCGATCTCCAACTCCTACTAATCCTAGTAATCCATTTGCTAGTGCTAGTGCTAGTGCTAGTGCTAGTGCTAGTGCTAGTGCTAGTGCAACACCCAAATAACTAGAACCTCTTTAAATAACTGTGTAAATAAATTTTTAATTCATCCCATGCGATAGATCAATGAACCCTTTTTGCATTTCATTATGAAATAAATTTTGTGGTTGATTACTGGGCTCTAAATAATTTTTATGATCGGGAATCACCTCCAACTGATCCTCTCTTATAAGAGTTTTCATACAGTTTAAGTAACTTGGATCATCAACACTAAGGGCATAGGATAATACACTAACACCTACATTATTTTCTTCTGAAATGATACTTAAAATACGATCCTTTGGCAAAGCTCCTAAAAGTGTTTTAAAACAGGTTAAGTTATTCGTAAAGATTGCACGATGCAATAGATGACTGCCATCAGCATCTTTTATTGTGATGGCACTTAAATGCTGATCTTTTGGCAAGGCACTGAAAATAACCTCTAAACACTCCTTATAATTAGATGCAATCACTAATGGTGAAATATTAAAGTAATCTGTTTGGGTAATAGCAGTGAATCGTTTGTCTTTTGGTATTCTATCTAAAATAGCCTTTAAACAATCCGCATGATTAGCCACATAAAACATCACATCATCACCTACATCTCCGCCCCCTAAAACCAAACTCATTAAATTATCTAAAGGCAAAACCTCTAAAATAACATTTAATGTCTCTATATGAGGTGCAATATAGCTCAATACCGTATCACCATTATTATTTTGCATACAAAGAACCGCTAGTTGCATCTCGATCGGTATACGCTCTAAAAATAGTTTTAAGATTTCTGCATCTGCCGTGTGTAAGATTGTATTAGCATTATCAAATTTAATTTCTGATGCTAGGCTTACGCATTGATCATCTGATAAATACTCTAGAATAACGCCAACAGCTTGTAGGTTATACAACGCATAATCAATAACCATTGCACCATAATTATTTTTCTCCAACAGCACATCTAATCGCATAGCTTCTGGTATATGTTTTAAAAGCGACTTTAAACATTCAGGATAATAAGCATTTTTATGTAAAACTGTATCTCCATCATCATCTATTTCTAAAATAGCTCTAAGAGATAATTGTAATGTTAACTGTTCTAAAATAAAGTTTTGCGTATCCGCATCGCCCAAATGCAGTACCGTCTCACCTTTATTATTTCTTACTGTAATAAAACTATAATATTCAACTTCTGTCATATAACTAAAAAAGAGTGCCAGTACTTCTAAGTTAGCTTTATGTAATACAGTATCTCCATCATGATTTTTTTTCATAATGGCACCACAACGCTCACTTTCTGGTATATATTCTAAAATAGCCTTGAATGCATCTAAATCATGTGCTGCATAATGTAAAAGTGTATTACCATGCGATAAGTCTGACCGTATTAAATCTAACTTCATATCCTCATTAAGATTTGATGTTAGAATTAACTCAAAATATGCTTTTAGCGCCGTCGTATAACCATTATTAAAAGCCATCATAATTAATGGATCATCATTATCATCGATTGCCAATAATAATAATTCCTTTTTTAAACTGTCACTTACATTCGAATTTATAATTGATTGCGCAAATCCCTCCAATATATCCATATCACAGTATTCAAATGCTGACATAATATATGCTCTGCCATTTTCACTTGTTGCTAATAAAAGCGCTTTTTTAATTTCATCAGAAGCTTGCGATTTAAGAATAAGTTCACAAAAAGCCCTCAAAGCTTGTGGATGTCCATCGCTACAAGCTAACTCAAAATATGATATTAGCTGAGAAGCGGTTGATATGGCCTCCTTCGTAAGTACATCATAAGTAAATTCTTTATCACTACGTTGCGTATCATCATAAACATTGATCGTTGCAATATAATTTGGCAATCGGTTTAATAACGAATTAATAAACTTATCGGATAATATTGCATCTTCTGTGCTTATAACTTGATCATGATTAACCAAATGCCAACAATTATTACTATATATGATCGCCATTGCATGCTGGCTGATACTAATCAAAGCAGCAAAGTTTTCTTTATCTCCTTTTAAATGATTTAAATACGCTTTAAGATCATCGGTTTCTCCATTAAAGTTTTTTAATGACTTACTTACCTCATAGATTGCACCATCATCAGATTCATTTAGAATTTTATTTCCGACTGCTGAATCTTGCCTATTATGATAAAACGCTTCAAAATTAGCTGCCATATCTTCATCATTTTCTGATAATGATGCTACATCACTTGATTGATATAGTAAAATAGCATCAAAAAATGCCAGTATCTCTCTTTCTATTTCATTTTTTATATCAAGTTTTTTCGGTTCTATTTTTTCTATTTGACTTAAACGTGCAAGATATTCCTCAAACTTTCCTCTTAAGCCCGACTGTATCGCTACATGTGCAATACCATAACACATACCTTCTTCATCAATTCGATAGCCATTTAGCTTCATCAGCGTTAATATATCAGCCATTGCAATCCCCTAAAAAAGAACAAATAATAATCAAACTTACAATTCAAGTGTATTCCACACCTAGTTATGATGTAAAACAAAGGTCAACTTGTTTGACCTTTATAATCAATAAGCAAAAGCAAAAATTTGCTTCTAAATAATACGATGATTGCTATACTTAGTATTATGAATAGTCAGATATATGATAAAAAATGAATGTTAAACTAATGGCAGATACAACTAAAAATCAATTACAAATTGATAAAATCTCCCAACTAGTTTTATCTAACTCAATCATAGGATTTACCCATTTAAAAATTTTTGAAAACTCAAGCTTCAATATTATTTCAACCTTAGAAGAATCAAAATTACTCACTTTTTTAAATAAAATACTACCAAAAATGCTTAAGCGTGCAAAACTCGTAGAACACTTCGCTAATGATGATGAAACATTTTTATTATTTACGAAACAATGTAGAAAAGTGCATATTGTGACTATCTTTCATCTAAAGTCAAACTTCTATGAAAATCTATCAGAAGGTAAAAAAGCCAGCTTTTTTGGTATTTGTTTATCAATGACTAGACTGATGTACACCTCATTTCGCTGTACAAATCAAATCAAATTAACAAATGATTTAAAACTATGGTATCCACATAGTTACCAATCAAATTTATCGAATAAACTGAACTTAACTGCTAGCGAGATAACCTTCTTAGCTGCAGCTGCTACCTCTGCTTCTTCAAAAGAGCTTGCTCTATTAACTGGCTGCTCTCATCATTACCTCCACAAAATATCGGCTGCAACCTCAAAAAAGTTAGGCTGTACAACAAAGTATGAATTACAAGAAATTGCAAGAATTATCATCTTAAGTGAAATTTTAGATTAATCATTTTTTTCTCTAATATCATTTAGCATAATACTCAATATTATCTTTTAAAATCAGTTAATTCATATACTTAACCATACCACTTAGAAGCAAATCATTGCTTTTACTGGCTAAATATACAGGTCAACTAATTTAACCTTTGTTTTACTTTGAGCAAATTTATAGCTTAATCTACAAGATAACTTAGTGATCACTATTTGATCTTTAGTTGCTTAAAAGCGGAAAAATTATAACTTAAATTATAGGGGAATGCATAGATGAAAATTATAAGTTCACGAAGTATCTTAAACCTTATTGGTTTGTTAGTAATTTTTTTAAGCATCAACAATATTGCCTTTTCAAGTGCAAATTACAGTGTATATATAAGAAATAATACAAACTTTAATATAAAAGTAGAATATAATTCCAGTAGTTATTGCATTAGTAATAATAAGGCTGATGGATTACCTCTTACTGTTAGCTCTCAATCAGAAGAAACATTCACTTTTGAAGATGATAATGGTCTTGTTGGTGATCACTGCACTGGTGAAAATAAAGCATTAGGACTTATAGTTACTGTAGAAGACACAACCACAGGTAATCAAGTTGGTGAAGTCTGGTTAGATCACTATTATAATATTGTTGATTATATACCAACTACTTACTATCCATATGAATCACCAGTATATTCTTGGCAAAGTCGCGTTACTAACTCTACAGGGAATATTGGTCCTGTTACATTAAGTTCTGCCTTATGTGATGCAAGTTCTTGTTTAGATCAATTTGTTGATGCTTCAGGCGATGGCTCCTATATGCTCACTTTTGATTATGATGGTGGAGATATATCAAGTTCAATGATAAATGCAGTTGGTCTAGGAGATATTACTGTAACCAATGGTTATGGTAAACCCATACCTGATACTGGAACAGTCAATTTAAATGAGGGAAAATATATTATTCATTTCAGCAAAACACAAGCAGAGTGTTCATTTAATGGCGGGCTTCTAAGATGTGACTCTGGCGTTAGTTATAGTTATGTTGATCATGATGATGATGATAGTAGTAACGATTCTGTTGTATTTATGTGCTCTGAAACAGTTGAAAAAGAAACCCCATGCCCTTGGCTTGTACAAAACACCACCAATAGCACCACAGAATCCCAAGATATATACTAGCAATACAAATTTTATTATTCTAAGAACTATCTAATTATACTAACTAATTATCATAACTACTTCAAAAGCTGGTTAATTAAGCCAATTAATAATTTCATTGGCTAATTTATCAGGGCATTCAATAGTTGGCATATGACCACATGGTAAAGTCAACAGTTGTGATTGGCTAATCACTTGATGAATAGCTTTTGATGCACTTAAAGGGGTCAGAATATCATCTTCACCTGCAATAATTAGTGTTTTAACTCGAATTTTATGTAAGCTATCAAGTGCGTTATAGGTTTGTGTTGCCACCAACTGATTTTTATAACCTGTCAATGTCTGCGGATATGGGTTTGAAAGGATAAGATCTAACCACATCAATGCATTTTCAGGCTTAGCAATAAAGTCACTACCAAATAGATAAGAAAATGTATAATCAGCAATAATTGGAATATCCGTTTCTGTCTCAATCATCTTGGCACTAAGTTCTAACCATTGATTACTTCTAGGGTTTCTTTTAGCTGCAGAACAGACAATAACCAGTGCCTTTACTTTTTCTGGGTAATCTATTGCAAGCATCTCTGCAATCATCCCCCCCATTGAGTGTCCAATAACATAAGCTGACTCTATCTTTAACTGATCCATTATTGCCTTGGTATCTTCTACCATCATATTAATTGAGTAAGGTCCTTCTGGCACGCTGGACTGACCAACACCACGATTGTCAAAAATCGTCACCTTATAATGTTTTGATAGCTCTGGTACAACGGCTGCCCAAGCGTTATGATCTGCTGAGAGGCCGCTTATTAATAGCAGATCATCGCCACTACCATATTGCTCATAATATAAATTTAAGTCATTAACTTGTATAAATGGCATTAGATTTTCTCCTTCAAATAATCATAACAACTATATTACCAAATTTAAGTTCCGTAAAAATACTGTTTTAGTTTATTTAATCTATAATTAAGATCATATAATTAAAGATAAAAATAGGCATTGAAAAATATGAAGAAATTAATATCATTATGTGTACTTTTACTAAGCTTAAATACTTACCAAAGTGCATTCGCTACTAATGCTACCGATAAACTAGATGATGACATACAACGATTAACCAATTCTTTTTTATACAGCGCTCAAAATAATAAAGTTCCTGTAACAGCTGTTGAAGTAAGTGTTCTATTACCTAATGAGACTACACCTAGAGATTTCGTAGCGGGTGTTAAACAAAAAGATGGTAAAGCAACTACAACACAAAATCTAGTTCAATATGGCAGTATTACAAAAGAATATACTGCCTCTTTAATTTTACAACTAGTCAACGAAAAAGAAATCAGCTTACAAACACCACTAAACAAAATTTTTCCTGAAAAATTTTCTAAGTCTAGATGGCCACAACAATGGAGTGAAGTTACACCCGAACAACTGCTCAATATGACCAGTGGCATTACCACCTATTCTATGCCAAAAATCATCAATACCATTAATCCTTATTATACTAAGTACTCTCTTGATCAACTAGCCTCTATGGCTGCAAAGTATCAAATGAACTATGGCTGCAACCGTGAAGATTTATGTTTTAAACCTGGAGAAGACTGGGGATATTCTAATACTAATTATATTATCGCAGGCATGATCATAGAAAAATACTTCAAGAAACCCTATAGCAATATGCTTGAAAAATTCATTATCAAGCCACTACAAGACAAATATAATGTACCTGTGTATTACGCTATGCAATATAACGCTTATCTTTATCGTAACATGCTTCATGGCTACCTTCCAGAAGAAACATCTGATGAACTAGCATCTCCCCTATTTAGCCCCAATCAAGATGTTACGGTTGTACCACTTGATTTTGTAGGTCCTGCTGGGGGCTTAACAGGCACCACTCACGCTTTAACGCTACTTACACGTGCTTGGTTTGATGATGAAATTTTCCCTGGATATGATCAATTTCAAAAAGTTGGCCTTGTATTACCAGCTAAAAAAGGTGAAAAAGTAAGTGCTGACGAAATAGATAGTAAATGCTTAGCTAAGATAAAAGGTTGCTATGGTTTAGGTGTTGGTGTAGTGTATAATGAAAAATATGGTCAAATCTGGATGTATACTGGTAATTATTTAGGATATGCCACAACGTATGCATATTTTACAAAAACAAAAACCATCATTGCTATCTCACAAAATGCGGGCGCTACTCATCAATATCATCAGGTTTCTAATCATACCATCGATACCATTTATGAAGAAATTTTAAAATATCAGAAAACTAATTCTTAATTTCCAAATAACTATCCCTAAAAATGATGTGATATTGACCCTATTGGTGACTATGTTATACTCATCCAATCGACCAATAATATGTCTTTGTGATATATAACAAACTGATTTAGAAAAGAGATTTTTATATGTTTGTGTTAGAGTCTTATCCATTAGCTGTACTTTTTTGTATTATTACCATGCTATGCTGGGGCTCTTGGGCCAACACCCAGAAACTTGCAACTAAGTCTTGGCCATTTCAGTTATTTTATTGGGATTATGCTTTAGGTATTTTGATTATTTCTTTTATCATCGCTATTAGTATGGGCAGCTTTGGCCATTATGGACGTCCTTTTTTTAGTGACTTATCTCAAGCTTCTACTGCCGCTTTAACTTCTGCGTTTGTTGGCGGGGTTATATTTAATTTAGCGAATATTTTGCTAGTTGCTGCTATTGACATTGCCGGCATGGCTATTGCCTTCCCTATTGCTATAGGCCTAGCACTTGTCATTGGTGTTATTGTTAATTATGTCGAAATGCCCGTTGGTAACCCTATTTTAATCTTTAGCGGGGTAATTCTCGTTACTTTGGCAATTCTTTGTACTGCATTAGCCTATAAAAGAGTTAGCGCCAAGCAAAATACCGGCGTATCAAAAGGAATTGTCATTGCTGTTATTTCAGGTATTTTAATGGGTTTTTTCTATCGCTTTGTTGCTAGTAGTATGATTACCGATGTATATCACCCTCAAACAGGCCTAATGTCAGCCTATTCAGCCAGTTTTATTTTTGCTGTAGGTATTTTTATCTCTAACTTTATCATTAATGGTCTTATGATAAAGTTTCCGTTAACTGGTGAAAAATTAAACTTCAAAGACTACTTTTCATATGGTAACACTTGGTTACATTTTATTGGTATTCTAGGTGGCGTTATTTGGGGAATCGGTTCGACGCTTAATTTTATTGCTGCAAATCTTGCTGGTGCTGCTATTTCATATGGCTTAGGTCAAGGAGCAACCTTAATCGCTGCTATATGGGGTGTATTTATCTGGAAAGAATTTGCTTACGCACCTAAAGGTACAAACAAACTGTTAACATTAATGTTCATATTATATGTTTTAGGTTTAACATTAATTGTAATTTCAAAAACGATTTAAGGATTAGACATGTCAATTGTTGTTATTGGAAGTTCTAACACGGACTTAGTGGTCAATGTTCCTCATATACCACTTGAGGGTGAAACAGTCCTTGGCAATCACTTTAGTATTCATAAAGGAGGCAAAGGTGCTAATCAAGCAGTTGCTGCAGCAAGACTGGGTGCAGCTGTTTCATTCATCGCTTGTATTGGTCAAGATGACTTTGGCACAACAGCCATTAATAGCTACCAACAAGAAGGTATCGATACAACACATATTTATCGAGAAGGGAAAACTTCTGGAGTTGCTTTAATTACCGTTACTAACCAAGGAAATAATGCAATTTCTGTTGCCCCTGAGTCAAATAGTTTACTTTCAAATATGCATATTGATCAAATTTCTAACCTTTTAAACTCTAGTGAAATCATACTTACACAAATGGAAATACCAATTAAAACAATTGAATATCTAATCGATAAGGCTAAAAATACACAAGCAAAACTAATTGTAAACCCAGCGCCTGCCATTGCACTAAACGAAGGGCTATATCAGTACATAGATATCATCACACCAAATGAATCTGAAGCTGAACTGCTAACCGGTATTAAAGTAACCGATGAATTAAGTGCTTTTCAAGCAAGCAAGATTTTTAGACAAATGGGCGTTAAAGAAGTTATTATAACACTTGGTGCAAAAGGTGCTTATTTATACAATGATCATCATCAAAAGCTTGTTACTGGTTTTAACGTCAATGCTGTTGATGCAACGGCTGCTGGTGATACGTTTAATGGTGCGTTGGCTTATGCCATAACTCAAGGGCAAACAACACTTGAAGCGACTCAATTTGCAAATGCCGCATCCGCTTTAGCTGTAACTAGGCCTGGCGCTCAAAGATCCACACCAAAGCTTGAAGAAGTTAAGGCATTTATGAGAAGTTAATAAAATCATGATAAATAATATTAACTCATTACTCTCTAAAGCAAAGGCGGAACTGCATGTTCACTTAGAAGGTACGCTTGAAGCAGAAATGATGCTATCACTAGCACAAAAAAACAACGTAAAGCTAAAGTACAAAAACTTAACAGAGCTTAAAAAAGCCTATAATTTTAATAATCTACAGGAGTTTTTGGACTTATATTATCAAGGCATGTCTGTTTTAATTAACGAATCAGACTATTATGAGCTTACCTATGCTTATTTAAAAAAAGCCAAACAAGATAATGTTAGCTACGCTGAAATCTTCGTTGACCCTCAAGCCCATGTTTCACGGGGTATCTCCTTAGAAACCATGTTTCGGGGTATTTCCAATGCAATAAAAGATGCTCAGCTAAAGCTTGGTATAAATGCAACCATAATTCTATGTTTTCTACGCCATCTCTCAGAATCAGATGCACTACATCTTTTTGATAAGCTAATGGACTATAGGAATTACTTTATTGGAATTGGGCTGGATAGCTCTGAGCTTGGTCACCCCCCAAAAAAGTTTAAACAACTATTCAACCTAGCAAGAGATGAAAAGTTACATTTAGTTGCCCATGCTGGAGAAGAAGGCCCTCCAGAGTATGTATGGCAAGCATTAGATATCTTAGGAGTGGAAAGGATTGATCATGGTAATGCTATTTTATATGATCAAACACTTATAGAAAGAGTAGCCAATGAGCAAATTCCACTTACCATGTGTCCTCTATCGAATAAAGCATTAAAAGTAGAAACTAATCTAAGGAATCATCCAGCAAAAACTTTATTAAACAAAGGAGTTAAGGTTACTATTAATTCTGATGATCCTGCTTATTTTAGCGGTTATATAAATCAAAACTATGAACAGTTAATTTCTGCTGTTAAGCTTAGCCAAAATGAAATAGAACGATTAATTGACAATAGCTTATCAGCTAGGTTTATATAAGCGATTCAATATGAAACAAACATCCACTACACTCATCCAATTCTGTAACTTATTAAGTGATCTTGAAATTCATGATGGTAATGAGATTGGTGAAAAATTAAATGTTTCACGTACAGCAATTTGGAAATATGTTAAAAAACTTCAAAATTATGGTATTGAAATAGCATCAATCAAAAGTAAAGGCTATCAGTTTAAAAATCCATTATTATTAATTGATAAATATAGAATTCACCAAGCTATAAATACGATTAAAACCATTCATATTTATGAATGTTTAGATTCCACTAATGATTACCTTAGTGCATTAAAAACAACAGCAACTGACTTGCCTATTATTTGTATTGCAGAGAAACAAACTAAAGGTAAAGGTCGATTTGGCAAACCTTGGTATGCACCATTTGGTGATAATATTTATTTATCTATTGCTGTAGCGCCCGAAATTGACATTACTCAATTAAGTGGGCTTGCACTAGCTGTAGGTATTGGCATTATCCAAGCAGTTGAAACTATTTGCCAGCTACCAAAACAATTAAAATTAAAATGGCCGAATGATATTTTTTATGAAAATAAAAAACTAGGCGGAATTTTAATAGAAGCACAAGCCGAAGCCAATGGTCAATGTCGCTTAGTCATTGGAATTGGCATAAATATAAATATGCAATGTGACAGTCAAGCTAACAAATCTATCACACAGCCTTGGAGCTCAATTTATCAAGCAAGTCAAATCTATCAAGATAGAAACCCTTTAATTATTTCTATGATTCAACATACATTAAAAGTCATTGAAACTTATCAATTAAATGGATTAACGCCCTTTTTACCTCAGTGGCATAAAAGAGACTTACTATTCAACCAAACAGTTGATATTGTAAGTGGCAAACATAGTTATCATGGTATTGCCAAAGGTATTAATGAGCATGGTCATTTAAAACTGGAACTTAATGATAATAACACTAAAATCTTCGCTTCAGGTGAGGCAAGTATAAAACGTTAATCAATCATTTTTAGTTTATTGTTTATTCGTATTACTTTTTCCTGTGTTAGTACCTCAGTCTAAACTAAAAGGGCAAGGCTTAGTTTTATCTGGATTTGTGCCATTAACTCCTTGACAGACCCCACCTGTATCAATTGAAACACTCGTAACATTAATTGGTGAGCATCGATTAGGATTTTCACAAATGAATGAAGCAGGTATAGTAGAATTAGTTGCTTGAACGTGGTCATATGTAATGTCTTTTATCTTAACTAAAGAGAATCTATCATCCTTATTATCAAACGTTAAATCATAAAAAATTGGTTTACCTACACCATTCATAGAAATATTTTTATACGTTACTCTTTTAATGACCGCTTCTTTTGTATCGGAACAATCATCTTTCTCACAATGTGACTTTATACGTAGTCCGTTGTTTGATTGATTAAGTGTAATATGATCAATTGTGACATCACTAACTGTATTATGAACATTACTACCAATAGAAACACCATGTCCGTAATTACAGGTAGAGTGGCTAAATACAATATTGTTGCTCATACCTTCAGTTACTGGGTCAGCATTGATGGCAATACAATCATCACCATTAGTTACTTGAATATTCGTTATGCTTACATCCGATACAGAAGTCATATTAATTCCATCTGTGTTCGGTGAATCAGCAGGCGCATCTATAAGAATATTATGTATATTTACGTTACTACCATGATTAACCTCAATATTATATTTTGGCGAATTATGCAAACTAATGCCCTGAATTGTTAAACCATCAATATTTCTAAAGTAGATAAATTCTGGTCGACTATCATGAGATAACTTCCACCAGTTTTTACCTCGACCATCAATAATACTTGATTGAGGATCAGCACCTGATAAGGTAAAGTTTTTGCTATACCTTACACTAAATAGTGCTTTGACGCCCTCCCAAGATGGATCTGATTGCTTTACTGCAGTTAACGTTGTATTCGCGCTCAGGTTAAAAATGATATTTTTATGATCACTAATATCAATTGGCGATACTGTATAATTTCCTGGTAGTATATTCAATGTTACATTATTTGGATATGAGTTTAATGTTTTAAGTATTTGTTTCGATAAGTTGCTGCCTGCCGAGCCAGAAAAATCACAGTGTGTTCTACTATCAGTTTTTTGACAGTTGACGCTCACTGATGCTTGAGCTAAGCTGCTGGCTGTGATACTAAAAAATGTAATAACTGCTATTCTAATTAAGTTTAATCTACGCATTAATCGCCCCTCCCTTGGTATACTTTTACATAGCTCCTTAACCAATACCAAACAATATATGATCTATAATAGAAATTAAAGTTCATCATTCAAAATTTATAGCCTCTATAAAATATATTAGATAAACATATGATTTCAAAAGCACCATCAACTTAATGTCAAATTTAACCAAGTAGCTTGATAAGGAATATGTGCCAGATACGGTGCATCAATGAAGCTTTTTAAACTTTGTCTATTTTCTTCTAAATATGGCATCTTATCTTTTGTAACTTCATTGGTAATAAAACCAGCCAACCGACAACCTAGATTTTTAATCGAATTCGCAGTTAATATAGCATGATTTAGACAGCCTAGTTTCATACCAATAACTAAAATGACATCTACTTGTAATTGTGCAATCACTTCAGCTAAAACTTCATCCTCATTTAATGGTAATTGCCATCCGCCTGCACCTTCAATTAATTTAATATCCGCTTCATAAGATAAAAATTTATTTATATTATGATAAATAGTATTTGTAGATAAATTTTTATTAACCAATGCCGCAGCAATATGCGGTGCAATTGCAGGTTGAAAAGCAAATGGATTTACTTGATCATAAGCTAATTTGATTGACATATTTTGCTGCAGTTGTAATGCATCGTCATTATAAAGTTTGCCATTATTTTCTTCACAGCTCGATGCAATAGGTTTCATTGCAATCGTTGATAACCCTTTTTGATTAAAGTATTGCAGTAATAATGTTGTTATATAAGTTTTACCGACTTCTGTATCAGTTCCTGTAATAAAAAATGAACTCATATACTCTCCCTTATACCACTATTTTTGTGCAACAAACAAACCAATACGATAGTCTAAAGCATATTGATTTTCATATTTAAAAAAATTATCTAACTGATTTAGAGTTATAAGCCCCGAAGATGATAAATTATGATTAATATTAGCACCAATGCCTTTAAGTACTTTTAATGCTTCTAATGATGATTGAAAGTTATAAGTCTTATAAAACTGCTCAAATGAAACAACAGAAAAACCTACCAGTTTAAGCATCGTTAAGACTCTTTCTGAAGTCAGAAAGTTTAACCGATCACATGCATTTAAATATGAAAATGTCCCTGATAAAGGTAGCGAAAAAGCCAATATCCCATTATTCGCTAACTGTTGATACATAACTTTTAGAGTCACCATTAAATCATAACTCCATTGAAATCCCATATTACAAAATGCCAAGTCCAAGCTATTATCTTTTAATACCGCCTGATGATAATCAGATTCAATTAACTTAACTTTATAATGCTTCAAATGCTCATGAGCTAACTTTAAAGCACAATCCGCAATATCAATTGCATAGCATTCATCTATTCTAAATTGATCCATAATATACTTTGTACTTAAGCCAATACCACAAGCAAAATCTGCAGCTATTCTAAAGTTATTGCGTCGTATTACTATTTGTTCAACTAAATGCTCCTGTGCTAGTTGCTGAATTAAATTATGATCACTATAAGTAATCGCTGCACGGTTAAATGACTGCTTAATCTGACTTAAACTAACTTGCTGCATCTAAAAAGTCCTTAATCCTATAAGTTATTAACTCTTGATGCGTTATAAATGGTATATGACCTGCTTGTTGCACTTTTTGTATCTGAATATTTATATTTAGGTTTTCTAACTGCTCTTTATTAATTTTTAAAATGGCATCTTCTGTACCTAATATAGATAAAACTGGCATTATTAATGTCTTAAGTTTCTCTCTTAAGTCAATTTCAAATAAAAATTTTAATAATAAATGCCAATGACAATCACTTTTATAACTAAGATAGTTAGATATATTTTTATTAATTACAGGATATGACACTAAATTAATAAAGCGCCTTATTAATTTATTTTTATTATTTTCAAATAAAAAATAAAATTTTTCTTTCTCTAACTGACTAATTCCAAACCAATTAGTTAGTTTAGATTCTGAAAAAAATGGTGATGATGCAATTAAAATTACAGCATTGATTCTATCGTTTAATTTATTAGCCATCTCAATTGTAAATAAACCGCCTAAAGACCAACCAATAAGCACCGTTTTTTTAGCTGTTGGTAACGATAATTGGTTACATAACTGTTCTGTATATTCTCCAAATGAAATACTTTTAGCTTTAATTTCAGAATATTCAATAAATTGGAAGCTATTAAATTGACTGGCAATTTCTGAAAAAATGGTTGCTTTAAACTGCCAGCCTGAAATAAAAATAGCATGGTAGTTTTCATCTAGTATCGGATCACTCATTTGTTACAACTTTATATTTTTTCAATAAACTGAGCTAAACACTCTAATAATTGGCTAATTTCTACTTCTGTATGCATCACATTTAAAGATATCCTTATTCTTGCTGTACCCGCTGGTACCGTGGGTGGTCTAATTGCTGAGACCAAAAAACCACAATTTAATAAATAATCCTGCGCTTGAAGTACAGATTGATTATCTTTTATAACAATTGATTTGATTGGCGTTAAATCTTCTGAGACTAATTCCAAACCTAACTCTTGCGCCCTTTGAATAAAAAAGAGAATTAACTCTTTTAGTTTTTGTCTACGCCAAGTTTCAGTTTTAACCAAATCTATTGAACGTAATAATCCTTCTGCAACAAATGCTGGTAAAGCTGTTGTATAATGATAGCTTCTTGAAAACTGCAAGACACTGTCAATAATTTCACTACTCCCTGATACAAATGCACCAAGGCCACCGATTGCCTTTCCCAACGGAGAAACTAAGATACCAATATCTTTCTCATCTAAATTAAAATGTTCACAGCAACCCTGCCCCTTAGCACCCAATAAACCAATGCCATGCGCATCATCAACAACTAAGATTGCAGCATTTTCTTTAGCAATTTCTGTCATTTTATGTAATGGCGCTAAATCTCCTTCCATACTAAAAATACTTTCTGTAACAGCAAATTGCGGATGATATTGCTGCATTAACCTTAAAAAATCATCAATATCTAGATGCTGATAACGAATGTGTTTTGCCCTTGATAAATGAATACCATCAATTATTGAAGCATGAATTAATTTATCTGCTAGAATAGTGCTATGACGATTTGCTAATGATGTAAATACACCCAAGTTGGCATGATATCCGCTGTTAAAAAATAAAGCCTTTGGCCTATCAACAAACTCAGCGAACGTTTCTTCTAGCTGTTTTTGTGCATCCGTATAACCACTAACCATTGCTGATGCACCACTGCCAAAACCATAACAGTCTATTGCACGTTTCAATACTGATTTTATCGTTGGATGCTGCCTCAACGATAAATAATCATTTGATGAAAAATTAATTAATTGTTTTTCCTGATAGGTAACTGTATTAGATTTTTGTGCGCTTAAACATAGTCTATCTCGCCATAACTGTTTACTTCTCTGACTCTCTAGTCGCTTAGCTAACTGCTCAATCATAACTTACTACTACACCGACTTAGCGGTTTATCTGTTATATTAAATCCAAGCTTATTTAGTAGTAGTTCATCAGCATCTACCGTAGCATTATTAGCAGTTAATAGCACATCACCAAAAAAAATGGAGTTAGCACCAGCTAAAAAACAGAATGCTTGCATTTCATCAGACATCTGACGTCTTCCTGCTGATAGACGAATAACCGAGGTTGGAAAGACTATCCTTGTAATGGCTATCATTTTAATAAATTCAAAGTTATCCATTTGTTTTGTATGTTCTAGTGGCGTGCCTTTAGTTGCAATTAAGCGATTGATTGGAATCGATTGAGGAGGTTCTGGTAATCGTAAAAGCTGCTTAAGAAAGTCTATACGATCTTCAATCGTCTCTCCCATTCCCATAATACCCCCACAACAAATATTAATACCCGCATCGTGAACGTATTGTAATGTTTGCAAACGTTCATCATAACTTCTGGTTGTAATAATCTTTTTATAAAATTCCTCGGATGAATCCAAATTATGATTATAAAAATCTAGTCCCGCATCTTTAAGTGCCTGGGCTAACGGTTTTGTTAATGTTCCTAATGTCATACAAGTCTCTAAACCTAAGGCTTTGACCCCTTTAATAATCTCTATAATAGTAGGTATTTCTTTCTTTGGTGGGTTTCGCCAAGCAGCACCCATACAAAAACGGCTTGAACCATTTGCTTTAGCTATTTTTGCTTTTGTTAGTACTGATTCAACTCTCATTAAATTTTCTTTTTTAACACCTGTCTTATAATGACCACTTTGTGGGCAGTAAGCACAATCTTCTGGACAAGCGCCTGTTTTAATACTTAAAAGCGTTGCGCGCTCCATTTCTTGAGGGTGAAAATGCTTTCGATGAACACTGGCAGCTTCATATATCACCTCAAGAAAAGGTTGCTCAAATAACGCTTTAATTGACAGAGCATTACCTTTAATTCCAAATTTATATCTATCTGATTTATATGAAACTTCATTCGCATTCACAACAGCTATTTCCTGATTATTCAATGATTGTTGATTGGCAGATTCTATGGTAAGCTACGCAACTAGTCAACCATAAAATATATAAAGGTTAACTTAAAATGATGTCAACAATACAACAAAAAACACATCAAACAATTTGGCATCCTTGTTCACAAATGAAAGACTATGAATCGTTCAAACCCTTAGTCATTGAACAGGCAGCTGGCTGTTATATTACACTTAATAATAAACAAAAGATTTTAGATGCTATCTCAAGTTGGTGGTGTAAATCATTAGGTCATAATCATCCAAGATTAAAAAAAGCATTAATTAATCAAGCTGAACGATTTGAACATGTTATTTTTGCTAATACGACCTATGAAACAATCGTTAATTTATCAGAAAAGTTGATCTCAAAGCTACCTAATTTATCAAAAATATTTTATGCAGGTGACGGCTCATGTGCTGTAGAAATTGCCATGAAAATGAGTATCCATAGCCGAGTTATTAAAGGTGATACTCAACGAACACAATTTATGGGACTTAAAAATGGCTATCATGGTGAAACAACTGCCGCATTGAGTGTTAGTGATTTAGGTATTTATAAAGATGCTTACCAATCGATGTTACTTAACCCTATTATGATTAATCCTATCCCCTATGTCTCAGGAGAGAATGACCCACTATGGCACAATGCAGAAGAATACTGGCTAAAAGCATTGCCTGAACTAGAGAAACATAAGCAAACAGTAACTGCAATTATATTTGAACCCATACTACAAGGTGCTGGTGGTATGTTAGTTTACAGCCCTGATTTTCTTAAACGACTGGCCGTATGGGCTAAGACTAATGATATTCACTTAATCGCTGATGAAATTATGACTGGCGTTGGCAGAACAGGTAAATTTCTTGCCTGTGAATATGCTGAAATTAACCCTGACTTTGTTTGTTTATCAAAAGGCTTAACCTCAGGTTGGCTACCATTTAGCTGTGTAATGACCACTAATGAGATTTATGATTTATTTTATGATGATTATGCCAATGGAAAGTCATTTTTGCATTCTCATACATTCTCTGGTAATGCTTTAGGTGCTGCCATTGCATTAGAAGTACTTAATATTATTGAAGAAGATAATCTGATAAATCAGGCTAATACTATTGGTAGAATAATGAAAGCAAATATGCAGTTAGTTGCAGATCAAACACAAATGATTTGCAATATTCGTCAAGTTGGTGCTATGGTTGCTTGTGATTTAAAAGTTAACATCCCATCCGAACGTCTTGGGTTTAAACTCTATCAAATCGCTGTTAATGAAGGTATTTTGCTTAGGCCCTTAGGCAACACCATCTATTGGCTACCACCTTTAATTGCTGATGAATTTATATTAGAAGAATTAAAAAGCAAAACATTAAACGCTTTAACTATATTTAAAAGCCATATATTAAGCATAGACTTGAATTAAGACAGTACCTAAATAATGTGATTATTATCATATTGCTAATTTTATACAATATGCTAGTATCCTTTATAATTTACAATACTGTCTAGGCAACCTAAGGAATAAGCTTATGTGGTATAACATAGTAACTAGGACTCAATAATTATGCTAACGATTAGATCTCCATTATTTTTATTTCTTATAGCCTGCATTTTTGCACTGATTTCTATTTTCTTACAAGTCGACCCTATCTCTACTTCACATTATGTAGAGAGTAGATTTTCTCTTACAACTTCGCAGCTAGTTGATATATCAGCATTATATTTTCCAGCCTATGCACTTTTTCAAATTCCTAATGGTTTACTGTTAGATAAGTATGGTATAAAAAAAATATTACCAGCAGGTATCTTTTTAACACTTATTGGTAGTCTGCTTTATTGGCTGTCACCTAATAGTTACTTTATAGCGATCAGTCGCTCTATAATTGGTGTTGGTTGCTCCATTGGCTATATTGGCGCAGCTTTTATTGCAGCAAAAAGTTTTAAACCAAAGTACCTACCGCTATGCATTGCTATCATTGAAATGACATCAACATTCGGAGCAATATTAGCACAGAATTCATATACTTTCGTCCTACAAGAGTTTGGTTGGAATCTATCTAATCTTATACTTATCTTTATGATTTTAATTATATTAGTTTTATCACTTATCTCATTAAAAAATACATCATTTACATTGCCTAATGAAAACCATATGAGATGGTCAAAAACAATTAATAATCTCAAAGATATTTTCACTAACAAAGCGCTGCTTGGTATATTTGCATACTCATTTTTCACTTGGGGTATCATCATGGGCTTTGCTGGGTTCTGGACAAAAGAATTTTATGAGTCTGTTTATCATTACAGCAAAACTGAAGCGTTAGATATCTCAGAAATATACTGGCTTAGCTTTATTATATCTGCCTTTTTTATAGGTCTATTGGCACGATCGTTAAAAGCAATAAAAGGATTAATTATACTACTCGCTGCTCTAGGCGCTACGATTTACATCATCAGAGCTATTCCTATTATAGCTAATCATTTTGATATTGTGCTATATTCAATATTATGCGGTCTATCAGCATCTGGCGTTGTTTTAGCTTTCTCTTTAGTTCCATATTATACTAAAGCTGAAGTTACTGGAACAGCGATTGCATTGAATAACACCTTTATTGTTCTAGGAGGATTTGTTAGTCAAATTATGTTTGGCTATGCCCAAGATACTCCAATTCGCTACGCTAGTAAAATCTTCGATCTTCATATTCCACATATACAATTCTATGATGGATTATTCATGTTAACCTTATTTTCCATATTCTCACTAATTGCAATTAGCTTGACTACCCTATTAAGTAGAAAGTCACTGTGCAATTGATAACCATCACTTATCTAGGCGAATTTTGAGCTGCAATATCAACGATTTCTTCAATATTTTTATCTAATAATTGCTGAGAGTCTGTATGGGCATAAAAAGGAAATGCTTTTTCAGCAAACGTAGTCATTTGAGGGTTATCTTTATTTTTTGCATATTGTACAATTGGGCCAACCATTGTCATTGTAGATAAAGCATTTGTAAGCGTACGCATTGTTCCTCTAGCTGCATGACCAGCGATTGAACGATCCTCTCCTAAGTGTGTATTCTCTATAAAATCCTTTTCAATGACTGCAAGTTGCTTTTTTAGGGCTATTTTATCGATTGCATTACCCGAAAATAAATGATCTGCAATGACTTGAATTACTTTTTCCACATAAAAACAGTTTGCAGAGGCCTGTGACTGGTAGTGTTCACTTAAGTGTGTCAGTTTAGTTTAATAGTATGATTGTAGCTTTGCTTAAAAGGAAATTTAATCTGTTTATTTTTTTCTTAATAAAGCATACTGCAATCATAAAAAAGACAGAGTAAC
>JAKJJU010000035.1 GCA_021713295.1 Thiotrichales bacterium 19S3-11 | reverse complement strand
CCTAGTAATAGCTGTAGTTGTTTGATGGCTTTCATTGGACTCGTTCTTTTTTATTTTTTCGCAATTATAAAATTGCATAAGTTCAATTTAAAATCAATAACTTAAGCTATTACTGTCCTGTAGTGTGACATTTATTACCGAATGCATTTGCTTTAATTTTTGGTTATGCATTTACACCAATTGCTGCAACAGGTGGGTTTGTTGGCAGTAGTATTGTTTTAGCAATACAGCTTGGTGTATCAAGGGGTATTTTTTCTAATGAAGCGGGTTTAGGTTCTGCAGCAATTGCCCATGCAGCTGCAAAAACGAATGATCCTGTTAGACAGGGCCTCATTGCTATGCTTGGTACGTTTATCGATTCTATTATGGTTTGTACAATGACTGCATTGGTGATTTTATTTTCAGGGTTATGGAAATCAGGTGAAAGTGGTGCAGTGTTAACTTCAGAATCGATGCAGGTATTACTACCCTATGTTGGGCATTTAGTCGTCACATTGAGTTTGCTCTTTTTCTCATTTACCACCATTATTGGTTGGAGTTATTACAGTGAGCGATGTATTGAATTTTTATTGGGTGTTAAAGCAATTATGCCATTTCGTTTTATTTGGGTAATTGCTGTTTGTATTGGTTCATTTTTAAAGTTAGAGTTTATTTGGTTATTGGCTGACACATTAAATGGTTTAATGGCAATACCAAATTTAATTGGTATTTTGTTATTAAGTCCGGTCATATTTAAATTATCAAAATCGTATAATCATAGACAAACTAAACTAAAGAAATAGTAAAAAAATTTAGTTTAGCGTTGCGATGCTCTTAATTTGTTGAAGATCATTTAAAAATGCAGTGTTTGGTTGAATACGTATTTTATGCTTATTTGCAGGTTGGATAGAGTCAATCATGCCATGTTTAACAGAAACGATATAATCGGTTTCATTAAGCCTAAACTGTTTCTCAAAAGGTAATGTTTTACCAAAACGCCATTGCCAACTTTGAAGACGTTGACTTTCATCAATAATTTCAGTTGCATCTTGAGTTAATTGCCCAGAGTTATATAAGTGCGTTGTGGTTGTATTAGGGTACAGATTCATAAATGACTGACTAATTGCATTGATAACTTCTTCGATAGATAACTGTGGTTTTATATGTTGGAGCGTTAGAACCTCTGAGCGAACTGATCGAACGCCTTTAGCATTAATAGCTAATTCTTTGCTATGAATGCACTGATTGAGAAGCTCTACATCACCACCAATGAGTAAAGTACCATGATGTAGTGATTGTTTTCTAGACTCTCTATAAGCGCTACCGGATATTTTATAGGATTTACCTTTAATGGGTAGTAGAAGGTCGTTTCTAGGTGAAATAATCGTATTGATATCCAGCATTTTTAGTGCATTGGTAATGATCGTTAGATGACTATTTTTATCATAAAATTCAGGTGGAGATAAAAAAGAAAAATTTAAATTATTCAAGTCGTGAAAAACAGTACCACCACCACTATGTCTACGAACCATTGGAATATTCTGTTGATCCATAAAACTAAGATTGCATTCAAGCCAAGGGTTTTGTGCGCGCCCGATAACAACGCAAGGATTGTTACGCCACAAATAGAGTATTGGGGTGTTGGGTGCTACATGGTTAAACAAGTATTTTTCAACCGATAGGTTATCAAATGGGTTGTGATGCTGCTGAATATAAAGCTTTGCGCTAGTTGATCGAGGTTGATTCATTTATGAAAACCACAAAGAAACAGTGCCTTTCATTTTCTGCCAGATATTACCTTCAGGATCTGACTCTAATGAAACAATAGGGCTAACAGCTAATGTACGATCTTGATACGTTATGGTTAGTTGACCAATAGTTTGGCCTTTTGCAATTGGAGCAATTAGCGGTTGTTTAATATCAACATTAGTTTTTAAATCACTTGGTTTAACATTGTATGGATAAGTAATTGCAACAGTACCATCAGTACCATAGTGAACTTCATTGACTTGACCTTTATAAACCGCAAGTTTGCCAATTGGGTCATTTGACATATGAACATAATCAGTAGTGAAGAAGCGATTAGCATACTTTAGAAGCGTATAAGCAGCAGTAGCGCTACCTTTTTGATTATTAGCACCAATAACGACTGCGACTAGACGGTTTTTATTAGGTTGTTTTTCTGAAGCAACGAGAGAGAAGCCAGCTTCAGAAGTTGAACCTGTTTTTAAACCGTCAGCATACTGATCAATAAACAGAAGCTTGTTGTAATTTGTTTGAGTTATACCATTATAAGAAAATTCTTTTTGCTTAAACATATAGTAGTATTCTGGGAAATCCAAAATAATATCACGACCTAGCTTAGCCATATCAAAAGCAGATGAATAAAGGTTAGGCGCAGGTAAGCCCATGATCGTAGTAAAATGGGTGTTGGTAAGTCCTAATTTTTTAGCATATTGATTCATCATGTCAACAAAAGCTTCCTGTGTGCCAGCAACATAAGTTGCTAAAGTCACAGCCGCATCATTGCCTGAGGCAACAATAACACCTTCTAGTAAATCTTTAACACTGACTTTACTACCAGGTTTTAAAAACATACGTGAACCACCAGTAGCCCAAGCAACGGTTGGTACTTGAATTTGTGTATCTAGGCTCATTGTACCAGCTTTTAGCTGTTCAAAAACAACATACAATAGCATTAGCTTAGTTAAACTTGCCGGTGCTATACGTTTATTTGCATCATGTTCAGCAATAATATTGCCACTTTTAGCATCCATTACAATATAGCTTGCCACATCCAACGTTGGTTGAGGTGGCACCTGTTTAGACCAAATAGTTTGAGCAGTGACAAGTTGTGGTAAGTTTAAATCAGATGGAGCGGGCGGTACTTGGACACTTAAAGGGATATGTGCATTAGCATCAACAGCACCATATTGATTCAATGGAACTTGATATTTATCTAACGTATCTGCTTGAATTGTTGCTGTTGTCATGCCGATTGAAAGTAGTGTAAATGTGGTTAGTAATGTTTTATTGAACATGATTGCTTCAAATCCTATTTTGTTGCTTTCGAAGTGATAGTTGCTTTAACAAATTAATATGACTAATTCTAAGGCAAATGATTAGTTATTTGCAATGACTTTAAGTAGCCATTGTTTATTTTGCTCAATCTTTTTATAAGCGGTTAAGTTACTTGTATAAGGGACACCTAAATATTTAAGAGAATTTTCAGCTATTTGCGCAAAAATTGGTGCAGCAGAGACTCCGCCAAAACGGTATAGACGACCTTTTAAAGGCTTATCAATCCATATAACAATAACTAATTTTGGATTATCAAGCGGGGCAACACCAGCAAACACGGCATTATAATAGGTATGTGAAAATCCACCTTGAATTGCTTGGTTAGTTGTACCAGTTTTACCACCAACTTCATATCCCGGTATTGAAGCTAATACGCCAGTCCCATGAACATTCGTAACGCTGTTTAACATATTAAGGACTTCATTCGCTACTTGGGGCTGTAAAATTTGTTTGCAGTTACGTGTTTCATTTGAACTATGTATTAATGACAGTGGGCATAATTGCCCATTATTTGCAAACATCGTATAAGCGTGTGCTAACTGTAATACAGAAGAAGTCATTCCATAACCAAATGAAATGGTTGCATAGCCTAAATCACCAAGTTTGGGTATATAAGGGAGATAGCCCATATTTATCCCAGGAAATAAAAACGATGACTCTCCAAATCCCAAACTTTGTAGATAGTGATAAACGTCAATTTTAGGAATCATTTTTTCTATCTTTAAAATACCGATATTTGATGATTTTTGAATAATCTGTGTAACTGTAATTGCGCCAAAATTAGCATCATCATGAATGGTATGGCCTTGAATGCGATAACTACCAGGCGTTGTGTCAACTATGGTATCTGGTGTGATTTTATCCATATTTAAAGCTAATGCTGCAATAAAAGGTTTTATGGTAGATCCAGGTTCAAAGGTATCAACGATTGCTCTATTTTTAAGACCTGAGCCATTTCGTTCGGAGAAGGCATTTGGATTAAAGCCTGGATAACTGGCAATAGCTAATACCTCACCAGTTTTTGGATTAATAACAGCAACAGAGCCACTGGAAGCTTCAGCCTTAATCACACCTTCTTTAAGCGCTTTGTATGCAAAGTATTGAATCATACTATCAATACTAAGGTGGATATCTTGACCATTGTGGGGTAGGGTAGTGTTATTCAAATTGCGTATTAAATTGCCATAAGCATCAGTTTCAATGGTTTCTTCACCACTTTTTTCGGTCAAATTATTATTATATTGTAATTCAATGCCTGATTGCCCTTGGTTTTTTGCATTGGTAAAGCCAACTAATTGAGATGCTATATCGGCTAAGGGGTAAAACGTGCGCATTTGTTTTTCTAAATGTATACCTGGGATGTGGAGTTTTTTAATTTGATTCGCTTGATATGGTGGAATATACTTTGCTGCAATATAATAGCGTTTATTTGGGTGCTCATGAATTAATTGCGCTATGGCATTATGATCAAAACCTGCAATTGGAATTTGTGCTAATAGTGAATATTTTTCAGGGTAGTCTTTCATGACTTTAATATCAAAGATCACTTCATAGAGCATTGTGCTAACAGCTAATGGTCTGCCATCACGATCCAATAAAAGGCCGCGTGATGCATGAATATCATAGGAGTGAATGGCTTCTTGATTAGCCTTCTGATTGAGAAATTTACTTTCTGACGTATCAAGGTAGATGATTCGGCTAATTAAAATACAGGTAGGAATTAATAGGATAATGGCAGCAGCAATAACCATGATCGGAAGTTTGAATTTAATCGTATAACTAGGTTTATGTTTTTTATCTTTTTTAGCGGCTGATTGTTTGGCGTAATCTTGCATGGTCACTTACTATATGCTCAAAGTTTGAATTGATCCTTCATTGTAATGCAAATTCTAATAAAAAAGCCGCTAATTTACTAGTCTCTATAATGATAGAAGAAGCTGTCTTGATAAATGACTTCGATTAATAAAAATTATTCTTTTAATAATCAGACTAAAAAGTGTTATAATTGATACATCCGCATTATTAAAATAAGGAATGGAGTCAGTGAATATAACGTATAAGACATTGTAATAAAAAGTATTTACTTCTTGTTTGATCATGGAATGTTAAGGAGAGCGATATGATTCCTTCAATTAAAGAGTTTAAGGAGCTAGAGGCTGAATTTATTGCTGATTGGAGAGAGTTAACCCTTATTTTAGATCTATTTAAGAAAAACTATCATACTAATTTGGGCACTCGAGTTGTTTCAGAGCATAATACTAGGGAAACTCATGATGGGGGACTATTTATCTATCTTGATCAGTGGATTAACATTACAAATAGCATATTACATCATCAAAAATCGCAAGATAATATATTACGTGAGTATGTTGAGTATCTTAAAACATGTAAAAAAGTTTATGATAATTTTGGATTGAACAATGATATAACCATGTTAAGTATTCTTTCAAATTGGCAGCTTTATAAATCAACGATGATGAATAAAATTCATGTTTCAATAGAAGTCATTGAAGAACTTCAAAAAGCTTCTGAAGGTTTAAGTAAGCAAAATACAAGCAGTATTAAAGGAGTTGGAGGAGTGGTTAATGCTGGTTTGAGTTTAGATAAAGTATATTTGTTAAATAAGGCGCTAGAGCTTAAGCAGAAAGACATACATATTGTTTCAAACCATGAATTAAATACAGCGATTCAAGAACTTATCAATTTTCTAGTCGAAGTTCAACTTAAGTATTATTTAGTAAGAAAGAATTTAATTAATTTGAAAGTTGATTTTAATTTAGCATTTGATAAATGGTTTCAACTTTACGGGCGCTATAAAGAGCTAACTGATAAGCATATGAATATTAAACTGCGTGAACTAATAGAAAAAATAACATTTAAGATTGATGCGATGTTGGATTTGCTAGAGCGTGTAGTTTATGAAGGCATTATCTTAAATCTTCACAAAGAAATTGATCGCTGGGTTCAAAAAGAAGCACCATTATTGCAGTTAATTAGAGGTTTGCCTTATGATTCCTCTAGTCGCTATTTTAGTGTGAATAAAATTTTAAATTTAGTAAATTTTAAGTCAATCAATCAAGCATATCTTGTACAGAAACTTTTCTCTAATTGTTTTTGGGGGCTAGCTAGTAAAGTTCATCACATTAAAAAGTACCATAGTGATAAGTATGCAGATAATGTATTAAAACAGTGGAAAAATGAAGATGACAAAATAAATATACTCAGATTTGCATATGATGCAGCGCTAACCTTACAAAAAGTATTGCAGCATAAAAATCATAAATATGTACAGTACTTACAAACACAAGAGGGTAGAGATATGATATTTGCAAAATGGATGCAACTTTTAGCTAAGCTATATTTAGAGCAAACGACCGTTCTTGCAGGTGATTCATTTAAACAGAGCTATGAAATAGAGGGAATTGTTTTATTAAACAATATACCAGTATCAATTCGGCGCAATAATAAGTGGCATGCCAATTCATTATATGATGCAAATACACGGGAAAAACTATTGCAATATTTAGAATGCATGTGTGAACAAGCTTATGTTATATTAAACAATCAGCCTTCTCGAGGCCTGAGTAAAAAAATAATTGATGCGGTTAATGCCCATATGCATAGGCATAATTATACGAATCCATTTAAAGCTTTTCGAGATTTATTTTATCATATTAGAATGACTAATAAATCTGATAAATACAATACCTATACGCTTTTACAAGAGTATAGAAGTGATTTACCAATGATAGCAAGCCAAGATAGTATGCTGTTGTTTGTTGCTTCTAGTAGTAGTAATAGTAGTTCGTCAGTTTCAGAAGAGTTTATCGTTTAATGACTATGTATGCATAAATAAACTAAGAGAATTAGCTGTTATCTGTTTTGTTTGAATCAATAGGGTTGTTGTTTTACTTAAAAAAGACTACAATACTGCGTTGCTCTTATGTCAGTGGGCAATATAACGTAATTTAAAAACATTTAAAAAACACAGGAGATTGACATGATTAGTGCTGAAAAAAAGCAAGAGATTATAGCTAAATTTGGTAAAGATGAAAATGATTCGGGTTCAACAGAAGTACAAGTAGCACTTTTAACTGCGCGTATTGTTGACCTAACAGAGCACTTTAAAGTACATAAACATGATTTTCATTCAAGAAGAGGTTTATTACGACTAGTTAGTCAGCGTCGCCAATTACTTGATTATTTGAAGTCAAAAAATATTGAAGGCTATCGTTCATTAATCGATCAATTAGGCTTGCGTCGTTAATTTATTGCGAGCTTTCTCAGTAAAAAATATATAAGAAAAAGAAACGTTAAGTTAGCGGTTGCGGTTTAGTTATAACCCGAATATGATATAGCTTAACTTAAATAGTTTAAGATTAAAGGTAAACATTTGTGAAAGTATATAAACAGGTATTTCAGTTAGGCGATAAACAAGTTGAAATAGAAACAGGTCATATAGCTCGTCAGGCTACCGCTTCAGTTACTGTGCGTATGGGAGATACCCTTGTTCTAGTAACAGCTGTTGCGAAAAAGGAAGCGAGAGAAGGTGCGGACTTTTTCCCTTTGACAGTTAATTATCAAGAGCGTGCTTATGCTGCTGGTAAGATTCCAGGAGGTTTTAATAAGCGTGAAGGGCGCGCAAGTGATCATGAAACATTAACATCTCGTTTAATTGATCGCCCTTTAAGACCTTTATTTCCAAAAGGGTTTTATAACGAAATACAGATTGTTGCAAGTGTATTATCCTTTGATCCAGAAGTTCCTGCTGATATTCCAGCGTTAATTGGTGCTTCAGCAGCACTTGCATTATCGGGTGTACCATTTGATGGCCCTATTGCAGGATCTCGTGTTGGTTTCATTGATGGCAACTATGTATTAAATCCATCGTATGAAGCATTGGTCAAATCAGATCTTGATTTAGTTGTAGCCGGCACAAAAGATGCCGTATTAATGGTTGAATCAGAAGCAAGAGGTTTACCTGAAGAAGTTATGCTTGGTGCTGTACTTTATGGTCATAAAGAGATGCAAAGTGCAATTGATGCAATTAATGAGCTAGTAGAGCATGCAGGTAAAGAAAAGTGGGTTTTCGAAGCCAAAGTAGAAAATGAGAAATTAGTTAAGGCTGTTAAAGAGGCATTTTTAGCTAAGATTGAAGAAGCTTTTTCAATTAAAGAAAAGCAAATACGAAATGAAAAATTATCTGAACTTAAGCATCAAGCAATTGATGCATTTGTTACAGAAGAAGATGATTCACCTTCAAAAGATGAAATTATTGAGATTATAGAAAAATTAGAGCGTAGCCATGTCAGAAATACGATTTTAGATGGTAAGCCAAGAATTGACGGTCGTGATACGCGTACTGTGCGTCCAATTGAAGTTAAAACAGGTGTTTTACCACGTGCTCATGGTTCAGCGCTATTTACTCGCGGTGAAACTCAAGCAATCGTTGTTGCAACGTTAGGTAATGATAGAGATGCACAATTGATAGAGCAGTTTCAAGGTGATATACGCAATCGTTATATGTTGCACTATAGTTTCCCACCTTATTGTGTTGGTGAAACAGGAATGATGGGGGCGCCAAAGCGTCGTGAAGTTGGTCATGGTAATTTAGCGCGTCGTGCGACCTATGCAGTTTTCCCTGATGAAGAAACATATCCTTATGTTGTGCGTGTTGTTTCTGAGATTACTGAGTCTAATGGTTCGAGTTCGATGGCAACGGTATGTGGTTCATCTCTAGCGATGATGGATGCGGGTGTACCATTGGCGGCACCTGTTGCAGGTATTGCAATGGGCTTAATTAAAGATGAAGATCGTTTTGCTGTTTTATCTGATATTTTAGGTGATGAAGATCATTTGGGTGATATGGACTTTAAAGTTGCTGGAACTGCAGATGGCGTTACGGCATTACAGATGGATATTAAAGTGGCAGGCATTACTCGTGAGATTATGGCTAGCGCTTTGGATCAAGCCAAAGAAGGGCGCTTACATATTTTAAGTATTATGAATGAGCAACTTAATGAGCCACGTAAAGATTTATCAGATTATGCGCCGCGTATTCATTTATTGAAAACAGCATCTGATAAAATTAAAGATATTAAAGGTAAAGGCGGCTCAAATATTCGCAAGATTACTGATGAAACCGGTGCAAATATTGACCTAGATGATTCAGGTGAGGTTAAAATTTTCACAACGGATAAGCCGATGCTTGATAAAGTATTGTCTATGCTGGCATCGACAGCTGCTGAAGTTGAATCAGGTCAGATTTATCAAGGTAAGGTGCTGAAAGTTATGGATTTTGGTGCATTTGTAAGTCTATTACCAGGTAAGGATGGCTTGTTACACATTTCAAAAATGAGTTCAGATCACGTTGAAAAAGTCTCTGACTTTGTCAATGAAGGGCAGACAGTTAATGTCAAAGTAGTTGAAGTAGACCGCTTTGGTAAGGTAAAATTATCTATGATCGATGTTGATCAATAAAACTATAATAAATCAAAATTAGGTAGGTATTAAATTATGAGTGAGGCTGTTCAAGCGGCATCACCGGTTAACTTTACCGATGCTGCTGCACTAAAAGTTAAAGAGCTAATTGAAGAAGAAGGTAATTTTGAGTTAAAGCTACGCGTTTACATTACAGGTGGTGGCTGCTCAGGATTTCAATATGGCTTTACCTTTGATGAAGCTCAAAATGATGATGATATCGTGATTGAAAATCAGGGTGTTGTTTTGTTGATTGATGCAATGAGTTTTCAGTATTTATTGGGTGCAGATGTTGACTACAAAGAAGATGTAGAAGGTGCGCATTTCATCATTAGAAATCCAAATGCAAAAACAACTTGTGGTTGTGGTTCATCTTTTTCTGTTTGATATTTATATTATAAAAGCTATAGGATATCAAAATGATTATCTAATGAATCTTGAGCTTTTTCTTGATTATGAAAAACAAAATTACTTTGATTTTGAGTATACTTGAATCTATTTTCATACTCTTTTCTTTGTTCTTTGTTATTTAGATCACAACCATCCAAGTTGCCGTTTATAGCAAAATAACGCATACAATGAAATCTTATATTGCCGTCATTATCACTTAAATAACGCTTTAAAAGATAAGCTGCTGGTAATTTAGATTCTTCTAGAAATCTTTTAATATTCTTCATGTCTTCGGTGACGTTAGAGGGAGATAAGGCGCTAGTCTTTTGACAAGCCGTTTGGAGGATAAGTTGAAAGGCTCCTTCTTTATTATTATCAAGATTTGTTAAATTTGTATTATTACTTATTTTAAGTAAACCATTTAGTAGATCATCATTTAAAATTACACTATTGAATATATCATCCTTAGTAAAATTCTTAAGGGAGAAGCGGTCAATTTGATTCTTCCATCTCGTGTGGTAATCATGATCCTGAAAGTTACCTTGATATTTTATAAAAAGATCATCTATAAATGTAGTTTTTTTTCAGGATCTAAAGTATGCCCTATTGCTGTGATAAACTTGATTAGATCTAATATCTCATTTAATTTTTCATAAGGAATATGCATTCTCAATGATTCAATCTGATGATCCAAATCTTCAAAGTTATGATTATTATGTATAAAATAGGCTATAAATAAATATTGTGCAATACGAGAATGTATTCCAACTGAGAAGTATGATTTATTATTGATAAAATTTGTAATATCATTAATCTCTACTTTAGCATTTTTTTGAAGAAGGCGTACAATAGCTTGGCAATTCATTTTATTAATTGCTGTTTGCAATAATTGTTTATTTGCATTTTGTTGGGGTGATGTTTTAGGGTTGTTATATTCTTCAAACATGCTTATCTCGATATATAGTATACATTTTGATCTATTATTCTCTATTTTTATGCTCTAAACTACGTACATTTATCGGTAAAAATAGTTAAACATTAAACGATATGGATGTCTGCTGGTTTAAAGTTTTAAAAATGACATGAAACTTATGAAGTTCAAAAAGAAGATGTAGAAGGTGCGCATTTCATCATTAGAAACCCAAATGCAAAAACAACTTGTGGTTGTGGTTCATCTTTTTCTGTTTGATATTTATTAGCTAATGTATTCAATTGATGAATTATAATAGATGGTGAACTTTATTATTAATTTATCTACAAAGCTTTATGAATGAATATATGGATATTTTATTGTCAAAAAAGTGTTAAGTTAAATTGATTGATTTAACTTATACAGCAATTATTGTTATTGTTATTGTTATTGTTATTGTTATTGTTATTGTTATTGTTATGAGGCATAAAAAGATAATGCTCTTCTATTTTCTCTATTAAGTCTTCACAAATCTCATTTTTTTGTTCATTAAAAAGACCTGGATTTTTAGCAAAATATTCAATCATTGTATTTTGTAAGGATGGTGGATACATATGTGTTTTCAATAGTCGAGCAATAGCTTGGCTGTTTTGTTCCACAGCGTGATGGAGTGGATATTTGCTATTTTCATTACTATCACGGATACTGGGATTTGCACCAGCGTCTAACAACAGTTTTACTGCATCGATATTATTACTACGAGCAGCATAACTTAATGGAGTATGTCCGTATTTATCTGTTGCATGTAAGTTAATGCCTTCCTGACGCAGTAGAAATTCCAGTGCTTGAATATTATTCTGATTAATTGCTTCATGTAATGAAGTTCTTCCATATAGATTTCGAGTATTTAATGTGAGGTTGATTGAGTTATCAACTGAATCCATATTTTCATTATGATAGATGGCAGATGTCAGTAACGTAATACTATCTGAGTATGTATCTAGTAAATTAGCGATTTCCTTGTTCTGTGTGAATGTTTTTGGTAGCCATCCACTGTCAAGAATCATTTTATTTGGATCGCTACCATGCTCTAATAAGAATTTGACCATTTCTAAATTATTATGTGCTGCTGCGACGTGCAATGGCGTGTGTCCAACAGCATCAGTTGTGTCGACGTTTGCACCTTCGTTTATGCAGTTACGTACGTTACTGATATTGTTATCTACTGCTGCTTGTCTTAAGCGCTCATTGAGTTTCTCATATTCTTGATGGTTCATTTGACCCCCCCCCTTTTTTTTTAAAAAGTTTGATGTTGTAGGCTTTATTCGTAAATGATGCCTAAGCAAAGTATACATGAATTTAGAGCTTAAAATGAAACGGAAAAATATTTCAGTCATATTTATACATATATAATTAATAATTGATTTTTTATTTATTGGTATATGTCTAATATTTATTAAATGATTTGTTTTGATAAGCTGTAAAAAATAATAAATTTATTGCATTTTTGATTAAAATACAATCAATTTTAATTCTTTATAAATAGTAATTCTGATGAGGTGTTAATTATTTTTATGCTCTAAACTACATACATATATCGGTAAAAGTATAAGTTAAGCATTAAACGATATGGATGTCTGAACCTTCTGTTCTATCATAAATAAATGATTAGGCACGATTGAAATTGTTGTTTCAATGCCAGATGACAAGCTTCCATCTACGGAATAAATGTTATCAAATTCACCAAATGTCGCTGGATGTGTTTCTTCTTCTAAACTTTCATAACTAGTAGCATGGTCATTACTTATTGGTCGCCAAGGCGAGCGGCAGGTACACATTAAAATATGTTCATACGTTGTTAGTTGGTTGATGACATCAGCTAAGGGGATCTTGTGATCATTGTATTGTTGCATGCGACTGTCAAACTTACCCGTTGAAGAGTAGATGCCTGGCTTCATAATAGGTATTTTTTTGTCTTTTTTCGTGATAAATTTTGGTTCTCCACTAATGGTTAATTTTTGTGTTTTCTTTTGATTGTACTCAGTAACCAGAGTCTGTTTAAAGGCTAATTCAGTGGGGATAAAAATATCGTGCCCATGAGCTAATGCATCTTGCATTGGTTTGATTGATGTTGTTAGTTCATAGGCCATATGCACGCCAATATATAAATTAGGAATAACGCACGGTTGACTCTGTGTTTGGATTAATTTACTTTGTTCTACTTTATGTCTGATCCAACAGCTTTCTCTTTCTATGGTTTCTTGATCTTTTGATTTATTTTCAGGCCTAAATAAGCGATTGCCTATTGGTGCTGCAAAGCTAATTTGACGATCTGTTGTAATCCCTGATAGTGGCGCTACCTGATCTTGGCGACCATGCGCCATTATAACAAGTGAATTAGGTGTTGTAGTTTTGCTTTGACCTCTTAGGAGGATGCCTTCAAGTCTGTAATCATCTGTTTCAATAATAACGTTATTAGGGCTTGTATTTAGTTGTTGACATAAATCATTCCAGGGCATTGCATATCACCTTTTCAATTAATTACCAACATAGAATAATCAGACATTTAAAAATTGTAAACTGCTTCTTGTAATATACTTTAGGAGACCAACGCCAAAATTGTTATTAACTTTTTGTTTAATAAAAATTTATAGTCATTTTATTAAAGATGAAAATGAAATAAATATAATAGATAAGAGATAAAATGGATGCAAAATTTATGTGTTCGTTATTTTACGGTATTAAAAATGATACGAAACCTATAAAATGTGATTATAGATAAATCACGTTATGAGGAACTGATACAAATGCAGGGCAGATTAGTAAAACTACTCAGTGAGCTAAGTGATTTTGAAAAAAGTAATTATTTAGAGAAATCAATTGATCAATGGCCTAAAATGATTAACTCCTCATTGGAGTTGACTTATGTTTTAAATCAGCTAAATGAAAAACAGTCAGGTTTTGTTTTGGATATTTTAGATGAAAAATTGATTTTTTTAATAAAAACTGCAAGGGATTTGTGGTGTATACTTGAAGAAATTAGTTATGAGCAAAATGATATTGTATTAGAGGCTATTATGTTTAAATTGCCGCAGCTAATTAAAACATATCATGCGTTGAAAAACATCTTAAAAGAATTAAATGAGCAACAATGTTATGACGTCTTAACTGCCTTGGGAATTGATAGAATAATTACATTAATACAGTCAGAGAGTCGATTAAAAAGGCTCACTAATAGTCTAAATGAAAAGCAAGCAAGTGTGCTTATAAAAAAGATTACGTGCAATGATAAACTTCAAAGCTTAGAGAAATAAAGCAGTCATTATATTTAATTTTATAGGCTAATATAAAGAAGCAAAAAATTGCTTCTAATCAAGATAGTATTTATTTTCTTTTAGGTTTGTTTGGTAAATCAGTTACCGTGCCTTCAAATACTTCAGTTGCTAACGCTAATGTTTCAGATAAAGTTGGATGTGGGTGAATTGTCAACGCGATATCTTCAGCATCAGCACCCATTTCTATGGCAAGTGAAGCTTCAGCAATTAATTCGCCTGCATTAGGCCCAACAATGCCAGCACCAATAATGACGTTATTTTCATCAAAGATAACTTTAGTCATACCCTCATCACGGCCTAGGCTTAATGAGCGACCACTTGCAGCCCAAGGGAATACACCTTTATCATATTTAATGCCTTTTTCTTTTGCTTCTTTTTCAGTAATGCCAGTCCATGCCACTTCAGGATCAGTATAAGCAACAGATGGAATGCATTTAGGATCAAAGAAGTGTTTTTGACCTGCAATCACTTCAGCTGCAAGTCTTCCTTCAGGGACAGCTTTATGTGCTAACATTGGCTGACCAACAATATCACCGATAGCAAATATATTAGAAACGTTCGTTCTTTGTTGGTTATCAACTGCGATAAATCCGCGTTCATCAACGTTAACGCCGGCAGCTTCAGCGCCAATTAATTTGCCATTAGGTGTGCGGCCAACTGCAACTAATACACGATCAAATTTTTCTGCTTTTTCATTGCCTTTTTTGCCTTCCATTGAAACATAGATGCCATCTTTTTTTGCTTCAACTTTAGTTACTTTAGTTTCAAGGCGAATATCATAATGTTTAGCAACCATTTTTTCATAAGGTTTGACAACATCTTTATCAGCTGCACCCATTAGTTGATCCATAAACTCGACAACAGTAATTTTGCTGCCTAAAGTATGATAGACTTGCGCCATTTCAAGACCAATGATTCCACCACCAATAATTAGCATATTTTTAGGAATTTCAGCCATTTCTAGAGCGCCTGTAGAGTCTATAATGCGAGGATCTTCTGGAATAAAAGGTAAATTAATGGGTTGGCTACCTGCAGCAATGATTGCATTTTCAAAGTTAACGGTTGTTTTTTTACCGTTGTTATCAACTTCAATTGACTTATCGGATGTGAATTTACCATAGCCATGTACTACATCAACGTTACGCATTTTTGCCATGCCTTTAAGGCCAGTTGTTAATTTACTAACAACTTCATTTTTCCATTTAAGAATTTTTTCACGATTAAACGTTACTTCGCCAAACTCAATAACACCTTTGCCTTTTAAGTCATTTGCTTCATCTACGACTTTAGCAATATGTAGTAATGCTTTTGATGGAATACAGCCAACGTTTAAGCATACGCCACCTAAAGAATCATAACGTTCAATTAACGTTACTTTTTTGCCTAAATCAGCAGCTCTAAATGCTGCACTATATCCACCTGGGCCGCTGCCTAAAACAACAACTTCAGTTTGTTTTGTGGTCATTGTTATTTTCCTTATTTTTAAATTGAATTTAATGAATTGTTTATAAAATGATTTCGCGCAAATCTTTTAGTATTTCGCAGAAATAAGTTAAAAATTGTGCCGCTAATGCACCATCAATAACACGGTGATCAACTGATAATGATAATGGTAAGGTTAACCGTGGCTCAAAGCCATCTTTGCCATTATATACAGGTTTCATTTGAGATTTAGAAACACCCAAAATCGCAACTTCTGGCATATTAATAATTGGGGTAAAACCGGTAGTACCTAGTATGCCAAGACTGGAAATGCTAAAGGTCGCTCCTTTCATATCATCTGGGCGCAATTTGCCCTCGCGGCCACGCTTGATAATATCCATTAAGTTTTCAGCAATTTCGAAAATACCTTTTTTATCAGCATCTCTAACAATAGGTACCAATAGACCATTTGGTGTATCAACAGCAACACCAATGTGAAAATATTTTTTAAGTACTAAGTTTTCACCATCTGCTGAAAGTGAGCTATTCATGCGTGGAAATGCTTGCAGTGCTTTTGCTGCAGCTTTAACAAGAAATGCAACAGGTGTAATTTTAACACCTGCTTTTTCAGCGACTGCTTTTTTAGCTTTTCTAAAGTTTTCAAGTTCAGTAATGTCGGCATCATCCCAAAAAGTTACATGAGGAATTTTAACCCAGTTGCGATGTAAATTTTTAGCACTTAGTTTATTAATGCGGCTTAATGGTTGAGTTTCAATATCACCATATTTGGCAAAATCAACAACGGGGTCTGCTAATAAATCTAAGCTGCTGCCTGAGCTTTGAATTTGACCTGATTGAACTTGGTTTAGTGAGTTTTTAACATAGTTATAACAATCTTCTTTGGTAATTCTGCCTTTATTACCAGTTGCAGGTACCCGTGATAAATCAATACCTAAAATTCGAGCCAAGCGACGAACAGCTGGGCCTGCATAAATATTGGTGTTAACAACAGGAGGTAGTGCTGTTGTTTTTTGAGGTTCACTTGGTTTTGAAGCTTGTGATGGCTTAACTGTTGCAGTTTCTTCAGGCTTGGCTGCTTTAGGTGCTTCCTCTGTAGCTATTTGAGCGCTTGTTTCAAGCGTTAATATAACATCACCTTCAGATACTTTGTCACCAAGGTTAACTTTGACATCTTTTATTTTACCAGAGAAAGGAGCGGGCACTTCCATGCTGGCTTTATCTGTCTCAAGTGTAATCAGTGAATCTTCCTCTTTAATTTCATCACCACTAGAGATATTAACTTCAATAACATCAACACCTTGGTAGTCACCGATGTCAGGTACTTTAACTTCGATGATGTTTGACGTTGAAGTGGTAGTTTTTTTGGTTTCTTTTTCTGGTTCTTTGTTAATTTGTTGTTGTGTCTCAGAAGAGCTTGACTCAAGCTTAACAATCAATGAACCCTCAGAAACTTTATCTCCAACTTTAACCAGTACTTCTTTAATAGTACCAGAGAAAGGGGCAGGGACTTCCATGCTAGCTTTATCTGTTTCAAGTGTAATAAGTGAGTCTTCTTCTTTGATAGTATCACCAACTGAAACATTTACTTCAATAACATCAACATCTTGATAGTCACCAATATCTGGGACGTGAATTTCTTTAATCGCCATTACGATATGACTCCTTGTAATTTAGACGTACATAGGTTCCGGTTTTTTAGGATCAATTTTATATAGTTTCATTGCTTCTTTAACTTTAGATTTTTCAATTGTGCCATCATCGGCTAATGCTTTAATAGCGGCATAGGCAACATAATAGCGGTCAATTTCAAAGAAACTACGTAAATTTTCTCTGCTATCACTTCTACCAAAGCCATCAGCGCCTAACGTAACATAACGTGCCGGTACAAACTCTCGCAGTTGCTCGCTGTAGAGTTTAATATAGTCCGTTGAAGCAATAACAGGGCCGTTTCTGTCTTTTAATGATTGCTCAATATGGGAGAGCTTTGGCTTTTGCTCAGGGTGTAACATATTATGGCGTTTGACACTCATAGCGTTGCGATATAGTTCATTTGCACTTGTCATGCTCCATACATCAGCAGTAATCCCAAAATCTTTTTCTAATAATTCAGCAGCAGCTTCGACTTCGCGTAAGATGGTGCCAGAGCCAGTTAATTGGACATGGGCTTTTTTAGGTTTTTTATGTTCTTTTAACAAATATAAACCTTTGATGATGCCTTCTTCTGAGCCTTTTGGCATTTCATAGTGAGGGTAGTTTTCATTCATAACGGTAATATAGTAGAAAATATGCTCATTATTCTGATACATACGGCGTAAACCATCCCAAAGAATAACGGCTAATTCATAAGCATAGGTTGGATCATAAGTAACACAATTAGGGATAACAGCAGCTTGTATATGGGAATGTCCATCCTGATGCTGTAAGCCTTCGCCATTTAGTGTTGTGCGTCCAGATGTGCCACCTAGTAAGAAGCCCTTTGCCATTGAGTCACCAGCTGCCCAAGCAAAATCACCAATACGTTGAAAACCAAACATTGAATAATAAATATAAAAAGGAATAGTTGGTACGCGGTGTACACTATAAGAAGTTGCCGCAGCTAACCATGAGCAGAATGCGCCGGCCTCATTAAGACCTTCTTGTAATATTTGCCCATCAGTACTTTCTTTGTAATACATCACTTGCTTTTTATCTTCAGGGACATACTGTTGCCCATTAATATTATAGATGCCTAATTGACGAAATAGGCCTTCCATTCCAAACGTTCTAGATTCATCTGGTACAATTGGAACAACGTATTTACCAATTTCTTTGTTTTTAGTAAATGCAACGAGCATGCGCACGAAAGCAGTCGTAGTTGATAACTCACGTTCGCCACTTGATTGCATAAATAATTTTGCAAAGTCACTATAATGTGGAATATCAAGCTTAAGATCAATTTCAAATCGCGCAGGTGTATAACCGCCAAGTGCTTTACGTTGCTTATTTAAGTATTCCATTGCTTTGTCTGATTTTTTAAGCTTAAGAAATTCATAGTTTTCAACTTGCTTTTCTGTCAATGGAATATCAAAACGATCACGCAGGTATTTTAGGCCATCAACACTTAGTTTTTTAACATTATGGGCAATATTTTTTGATTCACCATATTCACCTAAGCCAAAACCTTTTACGGTATGTGCTAATATAACGGTTGGTCTATCAACAGATTCCATTGCATTTTTATAAGCAGCATAGACTTTTTTAGGATCGTGTCCACCACGGAGTAATCCTTCAAGGTCTGTATCAGAGTAATCAGCTACCAGTTGTGTAAGTTCTTCATCGCCACCAAAAATTGTCTCGCGAATAGCACTACCACCATGAGCGGTACAGTTTTGTAGTTGTCCATCATTTAATTGCGCTAAACGTTTTTGAAGTTTGCCATTAATATCTTTATCAAATAGAGCTTGCCAATTACTTCCCCAAAGTACTTTAATAACATTCCAGTTAGCGCCGTGGAATACACTAGCTAATTCTTCGATAATTTTACCATTACCATTAACTAACCCATCTAGGCGCTGCAGGTTACAGCTAATTACAAAGGTAAGGTTGTTTAATTTTTCTCTTGAAGCACGAGTAATTGCACCAAGAGACTCTGGTTCATCCATCTCACCATCACCTAAAAATGCCCAAACATGGCGATTTTTAGTATCAGCTAGGTTACGATGTTCAAGATACTTCATAAATCTGGCTTGATAAATTGCCTGTACGGGACCTAATCCCATTGAAACGGTTGGAAATTGCCAATAGTCTGGGTGTAAGTAAGGGTGAGGATAGGAAGCTAGGCCATCAAGTCCACAAGTTTGCTGTCTGAAATGTGTAACTTGATTTTCACTGAAACGTCCCTCAATAAATGATCGGGCATAAATAATAGGAGAACTATGCCCCTGAAAAAATACTAAATCACCACCATCAGATTGATTTGGTGCTTTAAAAAAGTGATTAAAACCAACTTCATACAGTGTTAAGGCACCAGCACCAGAGGATATATGACCACCTAAAGAGCTATCTTTTTTATTTGCTTTAGCTACCATAACAGCAGCATTCCAGCGAATTGTGGTCTCAATTTGCTGTTCAAGTGAAATATCACCTGGATAGTCAGGTTCATCCTCTACAGCAATTGTATTAGCATAGGTGTAATTGGCACTTTGATAGTGTGTTTTTATACCTAAATTATGTGCCTTTTGGTTTAATTCATTTAAAATTTGAAAGCCAGCTTCTACGCCACCACGTTCGATTACAGACTCAAGTGCTTCCAGCCACTCATTAGATTCAGCAGGGTCAATTACTTGAGTTGAAATTAAGTCATCAGCCATAGTTAACTCCAATAGTCTAAGTTATCAGACAGTTATTTCGGTCTAGAATGTTTAAACAACCGATTAGATTTCAACATGCTGTGATTATAACGAAAACAGATGCAGAAATACATGCTTAAATATCCAATAACTTTTGATTAAGTAAAATTTATTTGAAATTATGGGTATAATTAAACTATATGGTTATGGTTTTAATTTGCACTCTGACAAAAACCTGATATAGTACGCACAAGAAGTGTAAAAAGGCACTTTAGCGCTGTCTTAAATATACAGATAAGACTAAAGAGTAGCTTGTTAGTTTTGACTAACCTTAGAATAATTTAAAGAGCACTTTTAAATAAATAGGCTCAAAGCATAAGCTTGAGCATAAAAAAAGCGAAACAGCAAAGCGATAGAAATAGTAAAGTAAAGAAGGCACAGTTGCTTTTTGCTACAGATGACAAACAAAATTTTTAGTATAGATTTTTTAGCTTCACTTTATAAAGTAGCTCAAAACTTGAGCATAGCGGAAGCCAATAAATTTAGAAGTTGACAGATGATTGCGTAATTGTAGGAGCTAAGTAGTTCTGATAGGTAGCTGATATATAACGATAAAAAGAATATTGGCTTCTAAAAAACGATAGCGTTTCTGTCTAGATTAAAAGTTAATAGGTAGTGTTTTATTATCTACCGTAGTAAGCTTGTCGGTAAGCAGTTAGTGTCGTTTACGCTTAAAGCGTATCAACTAAATATTTCATCTAAGTTATCCTTTGTGCTTTGTTTTCGCTTTGTAAACGTAAGTATTAAAAAAAGAGGTTTAAACTTAATTATGAAGAAAATGTTAATTAATGCGCGTCAACCAGAGGAAGTTAGAATCGCGACAGTCGAAAAAGGGAAACTATTAAATATTGATATAGAAAGTGTTGATTACGAACAGAAAAAAGCAAATATCTACAAAGGTATCGTAACACGCGTTGAGCCTAGTTTGAATGCAGCATTTATTAGTTATGGTGAAAAGAGAAATGGATTTTTACCATTTAAAGAAATTGCACCTGAATATTTTAAAAAACAAGTAAAAGAAGGCCAAGATATTCCACTGACTGAATTATTAGATGTTGGTCAAGAAATTATTGTACAGATTAACAAAGAGGAACGTGGTACAAAAGGTGCTGCACTAAGTACATATATCACATTAGCGGGTTGTTATTTAGTCTTAATGCCAAATAATCCTGAAGCAGGTGGTATTTCACGTCGTATTGAAGGCGGTGATCGTCAAAAACTAAAAGAAATATTTGATTCTTTAGAAATTCCAGAGGGGATGGGCGTTATTATTAGAACTGCAGGCGTTGATCGTCAAGTTGAAGAAATGCAGTGGGATTTAAATGTATTATTAAAGTTATGGCAAGCCATTCAGCAAGCCTATAAAAGTGCTCAAGGGCCATTTCTAATTCATAGTGAGAGCGATATTACTGTTCGCGCGATTAGAGATCATTTAAAAGATGATATTGAAAAAATTATCGTTGATAGTGAAGAGGCATATGAATCACTTAAGCGTCAACTCTCAATGTTACGCCCAGATTTTGTAGAACGTGTCGAATTATATAGTGATACAGTACCTTTATTTTCAAAAGAGCAAATTGAAAGTCGCATTGAAGAAGCTTATAAGCGAGAAGTTAGTTTACCTTCAGGTGGATCAATCGTTATTGATGCAGCCGAAGCATTAACTGCAATTGATATTAACTCAGCGAAAGCAACTCGTGGTGATAATATTGAAGAAACAGCTTACTTCACTAACTTGGAAGCAGCTGAAGAAATTGCTCGCCAGTTACGTTTGCGTGATATTGGCGGTTTGATTGTAGTTGATTTCATTGACATGCAGGAGAATGAACATCAACGTAATGTAGAGCATGCATTAATTGATCAATTAGCAAAAGATCGTGCTAAAGTACAAATGACTCGCATTTCAAGATTTGGTTTGGTTGAAATTTCAAGACAAAGACTTCAATCATCACTTGGAGAATCAGCGACAATTGCATGCCCACGCTGTGAAGGGCAAGGTATTATTCGCTCTGTGCCATCTCTGGCTTTATCAATTTTACGTTTAATTAAAGAAGAAGCACATAAAGAAAAAACAAATGAAATTCGAGTACAGTTACCAATTTCTGTTGCAACCTATTTATTAAATGAAAAGCGTGATGCAGTTAAAGATATCGAATCGGAATTAGATTTCAAATTAGTATTAGTTCCTAATCCTAATCTTGAAACGCCTCATTACTATATTCAGAGAATTTGGGGTGATAATTATGTAGCTAACAAATCAAGTTATAATTTAATTGAAGAAAGAAAAGAAGACTCAGAAAATTATATAAAACCGAAAAAAGCAAAAGCACAACAACCATTAGTCAAATCAATGACCGTTGAGGCAGCACCTAAAGCGCAAGCAAAAGGACAAAAAGAAGGTTTGTTTAAGAAGATTTGGAATAGCCTTTTTGGTGCAACTGAAGAAGTTAAGCCAAAAACACAAACGAAGAAACCTCAACAAGATAGAAAACCTAATCAAGGTCAAAAGCAACAGCCACATCAGAAAAAACATGGGCAACAGCAACGTCAAGGCCAGCAAAGACAGGATCGTGATCAGTCAAAAGATCGTAGGAAATCACAGCAGTATGGCGGGTCAAAGGGAAGAAATCAGAAATCATCACAAAATAATGATGGTGATCGTCGTAATCAGTCTTCGCGTAATCAACGTAATAATGGACGTCATCAGAACTTATACAAAAGTGAAGATGTTGTTGATGTGAAGCTTGCAGCATCTACGACAACACAAGAACGTAAAAAAGAGCAGAAAGTAGATACAGCAGCAGTTGCTAAAACTAAGTCAAAACAAACAGTGATTACATCGGCCGATGCATTAATTGAATCATTAAATGTATCACCACTTAAGTTTCAAACAACGAGTAAGCTGATTAAAGATCCAAAAAGTCGTATTAGTAATACTGTCGAAGAAATTCTAAAAGCCTCTGACACTGGTGATTCTATGCAGCAGGTGGAAACTCAGTCAACCGTGCATAAAGTAAAGTATTTGAAATTTGAATGTATTGATTTAGCACAATTGAAGCGCCAGCAATTAGAGAAAGAAGAAAAAGCAAAAATTGCCAAGCGTGAAGCTCAGGAGGCTAAGAAAGAAGCTATAAAAGCTAAAAAAGCATTTGAAGAAGCACAGAGAATAAAAGCTGAACAAGAGCAAGCTGATCAATTTAAAGCACAAGCTAATGAGAATGTTATAACTATTGAGGATGAAACTAACCAACCTCAAGAAAGTGTTACTGTTGCTCAATCAGCTAATATGAGCGATAAACAACAGACTCAAACTCAGGAAATAGCTGATGAAGCGGTTATTAGTATTGATGTTTCTGCAGATGATGCAAGTTTTGATGCTGAAGTTGAAATTATAATTGACTATCCTGAAGATAAAGTTGACGATAAACCTAATAAGAGTGACACTCAAGTAACTGAAGAAAAAACAGCTGAAATTGAGTCGGAATCGTTGAAATCTTCTGAAGCAGTTATCGAAGAAGTCATTGAAGTTGATAATGAAACTACGGATATATCATCAATAGAAGTTGAAGATGTTGCTATTGAGACGATAGATACTTCTGATAAATTCTCTGATGAAGATAGCCATGTCGTTGTCGAAGCTTATGATGATAACGAGCAAGAAGAGGAAGTTGAAGAAGAGCCGGTTGTACCTTCGCCTCAAATTCAAACAGAAATCATTGAACAATTGACAATTCAAACTAAGCCTGAAATTATTGTTGTAAATGATGAAACAGCTTCTGATGAAAAAGATGAAGTAAAGGCAACGTTGAATGAGGTTGAAGCTAAAGAGCCCACTACAATCTCTGATAAGCATGAGCAAGAACAAACGGAACCTTCTCAGAAAATCGTTGAGAAAGCTGATGATTTAGATGCTGTTTCCACAGAAGAAAAGGCTGAGTCTGCTGCTTTAGCTAATGAAGATAAGAAAGAGCATAAAGATGCAAGTGAAGATACAAAATCTAAACATGGTGAATCTTCTCATAAAAAGCATAAAACACAACAGCACCGTGGTAATCAAAAGAAGCATCATAAAGGTGGTAGTGCTCAAGCTAAAAGTCATTCTGGTTCAAATAAAAAGAAACAAGATGATGATGAATCAAATAAATCATCACATCATCATAAGAAAGACTCTAATAAAGACCACCAGAGAAAATCTAAGGCGAATCATCATAACAACAAAAAGCGTGATGATAACACGTCTGCTGATTCAGAGAATAAGCAACAGTTAGATACTGATAAAAAAGAGAAACAAGAATCATAATCTAATCTACTGAGGCGTTAGTAGCGTCTCAGTTTGATACATTCCTTTTATATTTATTAATTAAATAGTATTTTTAGCTAATGTATGTAGCTCGTTAATGCTAATATCTTCTAATGAATTAATTACCATATCACAAAAATCAAATCGATTATCTTTTTCTATGGGTTCAGGCACTGCAATTACTTTCATAGATGCTGCTTTTGCAGCAATTGCCCCTGTTGTAGAGTCTTCAAATACAATACAGTTCTGAGGTTGATAACCAAGAAGTTGTGCTGTTGTTTGATAGCATTTAGGATGTGGTTTGGCGTAGATTTCATTCTCACCTGAGTGATATATTGCTAAATATTGTTTAAGATCGAATTGTTGAATTACAGTTTCAATTAATTTGAGTGCAGATGAGCTGCATAATCCCATAGTAATATTATTAGCTTTTAGTTGTTGCATTAAATGAATTAACCCAGGCATGGGTGTGGCTATTTGATGAATTAATTCGGTTACTTTAGCTATTAACTCGGTTGCCAATTTGGCTTTTGTAATGTTAGGATTATGCGCCTTTTGATACCAGTAGTTAATCATCAGATCCATGCGAAGACCTTTTGTTTCCCTACATAACTGATCTGTTAAATGCAAACCTATTTGCTTAAAGATTTCAATTTCAGCTTTTCGCCAAAGCGGTTCTGAATCAATAATAACTCCATCCATATCAAATATTACGGCGAAAGACATTGTATTTCCTTTAATAAATAGTTTATTTAAATCGATTATCAGTTTGCTGATCTATTCTGTCAAGCTTTGACGAGTATGTGAGGTTTTCGCTTACATCATTTTTTAATGTAATAAATTGTGATTATTTATAGTTAAATAATCAAGTATCAAACTGTTTTAAAGTAGGTTGACAAGGAGGTGTAAAAATGACGTTTGATTTAACAATAGATATTTCTGAAACTGATCAATGGCAAGAAGATCAAGAAGATTTTGGGGTTGCTTATTTTCATGGCTCTAATAGTACGTGTTTAGCGAGTGTAGCAAAGTATGGCTTATTAACAATGAAGCAATTAAATAAGAAGGGTATTCTCTTAAATTCAGGAGAACGTGGTTATACATTGCATGATTTGAATCAGCCAATTTCAAATGGCGTCAGTTTATATAGTAGTTCGCGCTATTATATGTGTAAGCATTATGCAACTAAAGGTTGTAATGATCATATTTATCCTGTTGTCTATGGTATTAGCAATGACATGATAGAACTCAAAAAGAAGGTTTATGAGCATCCATTAACAATTGGATCAATAAATGTTGATAGCATACTAGCAGTTTATGTGCCTGAATCTTTTGTGGCAACAGCAAAACAAGATTTACAATTAGCTGGGTTTTCAAAATTGGTAGAAGTAAGCGCATTTCCAGGTTTAGAAAAAGCTTATTGTGACCATCTTGCTCAAAATAAAAGTCAGAGTTTTTTATTTTACTCGAATGAAGAGACATCACCTTTAAAGTCTTGGCCGTGCGCATTTCTATAGTAGTTGAGGATTTGATTAACTACTAAAACAATCATTGGTCATTACTTTTGTCCATGCAGCAACAAAATCATGAATAAATTTCTCTTTATTACACACTACAGGACAGTAATAGCTTAAGTTATTGATTTTAAATTGAACTTATGCAATTTTATAATTGCGAAAAAATAAAAAAGAACGAGTCCAATGAAAGCCATCAAACAACTACAGCTATTACTAGG
>JAKJJU010000034.1 GCA_021713295.1 Thiotrichales bacterium 19S3-11 | reverse complement strand
GATACACAGCTTCTGATAGAGCAATCTGGCCATGTTATTGAATACCTACCGCCATACTCACCTGATTTAAATTCTATTGAAAGACAGTGGGCAAAAAAGAAAAAACTAAGAAGAAGGTTACAATGTACAATTGATGAACTGTTTAAATAAGACCATATTATACTGAGTTAGCTATATAAAGTACCAAGATGATCAAGGAGGGAAGCTAGCCATTCCTCTCAATTTTAAAGGAATATCATTAAGCGAGTATTTACAATCAGAAAAGATTGACCAATTAACAAAATTAGATATTGCCATTAAAATGACATATTGTGTATATGATTTACATAATGGAATGTTATCAAAAAGTAAACTCCGTTTGGCACATTTAGATATCAAGCTAGATAATTATTGCATTGATGAAAATTTATCTGTGTCATTAGTTGATTATGGTAATTATGAAAAATTAGATGGGACTTTACAAGATCATAAAGGTAATCCAGCTAGTTTACCTGAAGGTTATATCGGCTCTGATAAAGAAGATCTTGATGTGTTTGCCTTATTAAGAAGTATTTATACTGCACAAGGTACAAAATTAATTAGTGAATTTCAACATAAAATAATAGAGGATAATGAAATAAATTGTCTAATGGAGCTTCATGATTTTGATAGTCAAGAATATCTTTTATCATTATTAAATACAAAAGATAATACTATTAAAAAACTCAAAGCAACTGATGTATTATCATATTTAATTTTAGCTAAATATAAGCTTTGTTCAGAAATAAATATAAAATATATAAATGAAAATTCTAGATTAAAACAAATTATCATCTTATTAAATAAAAAGGGAATCGATTTTAAAGATGGCTGGAGCTTATTAAAGAATAACAAAACTCTGCAAAAAGCTATTCTAGCAGCCGATGAATCTGGGGTTGATATTAATACTAGGACTATTAATTTTCTAAATAATAATCCAAATGTGACAGAGATTATAGCTCAAAGCTATGATCATATAGAATCGATGGATACTTCATGTGATAAGAAAGAAAAATTTCAAATAGAAGCTAGAAGTCATCGTAATGAACTTGTAAAACATATTATAAATAATGATGCTGTGACTTCTAAAAAAAGTGTATTCAAAGATGGGGCACTTACTCAATTAGTTAGTTTAAATCATTTAACTGATGGGGCGCTAGATAGGTCAAAAGTCAAGAAATTTAGAGACAATTCTATTAAAACAAAATGGTGGAAGTCCACAGCTGCAAAAGTTGTATTGGCTGCCGTTGCTGTCATTGGCATATCTTTTGCAGGGGTTGTTACTTTCGGTACTGCTCCTGTAGTTGCTGCGGTAAGTAGCGTGGTTGGCAGTTCATTATGTGGTGTAACTGGAAGTTCTATTTCTGGAAGTATTGGGTTGATTTCTTGTGGTGGTCTTGCTGCCCCAAAAATATTTAAGTCGCAAGAAGAAAAAGCCGTTACTAAAGTTGCGAATGCGGCTAAAAAAAGCCTTAGCTAGATCTTTCCAGGAGTATTTTTAGATGACTGTGTCTACTAAATCAAGGGAGCATCAGTTTTTATTTGTTAATTATTAATATAAATATATGTAAAGTAATAATAGGGTGTCAAACACCCTTAAATCATAAATTTATTCTATATAGTATCTGAAAATATGGAAAATTATATTTTTGATGAGAAATAATGAAAAATATTTTAGAGAAAGAGTTAGTGGTTTTTTCATTATTTATTTTATATGATGAAAAATTTAAAAATGATAGTTTATTTCCTATACCGAAAATTTGTTTAGATAGTATGCTCAAACAAAGAGTGTTTTTTAAGAATATACCATATCATTTGGCATTAGATTTTAATGTATTAACTAAAAATCAGGTTTGTGAGACTAGAAAATTACTAAAAGCTATTGATATTGAGTTATTTAATCTGAATGACCTTGAATATTATTTATCATATAAGCAACTAGAATCTCTTCAAGAAGATGAAAGTTCTCGAGGAATGATTTTAAAAACACCAAAAGCTGAACATATTGATTATACTAAGCTTTTGTTGCTTTCATCGGCAACAAAAATAAACAAAAGTATATTAGTTACAGACTTTGATATTGAATATCCATCAACTACCTGTATTAAAGTGAATCCAAAATGCCAGTTTGCAATGATTTCATCTAAGCAAGCACAGCCTATTGGAGTATCTTCATTAAGAAATTATGAAAATTCTCTTATGTATAGTACGCCTGTTGGTGCTAAATATCTGAATAATAAATTACAACCCATTCAAAAATATTTTTTTGCAAATAAGGATGAGAGGTTAAAAACTCCATTAGTGAAATATAGAAAGCTTAGAGAACAAGAGAGAAGAACTCTTGGGCTTGATGGAGTACAGTTCGAATATTTTTATAGATTTACAAATGAACTTGCTTTTGATTATAAGTTACAAAGTAGTATTGACCCTACAATTGTGTCTAACTGTAATGCTCTCGATAAAACAGGTACTTGGAAAAATATATCAGGACAAAAATATATTTCAATGAGTGAGGCTGAAAAGGCCATTGCACTTAAGACTAATGGGCCTAATCATCAGAATGAGACGATCCTACCATTTTTATTTTCTGAGGCTCAAGATAAAAATTTACCTATTAAACTTTCTGCAAAATTGCCATGATCAAATTATTTATATTATAAAAAAGTGACTTGATATTTCTACGGATTTTGTTGACTATTACAGTTATTGGTAGTATCGATATGCTGATAGGTATTATATATAACCTGGGGTGGTATTGTTTTATCCATTTTGGATGATTTGTAATCTTTTTTTGCAAAAGTATTTTTTTCATAGCCTCTAATTTTGTTTTCAAGCTTTGAAATAATATCATCAATATTTTTGATTTTTATAGGCCCACAAGCATTGCTACTGCTTATTCGACTGAGACCCAATCCGAGTTGTTGTGACACTGTATACTCTTTAGGTGTTATTTTAAAATCTGTAATATACCCAGAGGATAATAGAGATAATGAAGGTATTGATTTATTTGAATTTAGTGTATTGTAGTTTTGAAGCTTTTTGTATAAAGAATATACGGAATCCATGTTTTTAACCATATTTACTCTCCTAGTATTGGTTGAAGATAATTTGTGGATAAAGTTTAAGAAGAGAACTCATTCCCTGAATCTTTAGTAATTAAAAGATACTCTTCGATATTACGTATAATATGAGGAGGTATTTCAGGGTTTCTTCTATTTGATAAGCTTTCGTTAACTGCAATAGATGATTCTTTTATTGCTTGATCTAATTTTGCTATGCTATTATTTAGAGTATCTGTTGATATTGGAAAAGCAGAGTCATTATAACCTATTCTTTTGATGCCTAGCCCAAGGTTTTGTGATTCAGCGTATTCAGTCGCTGTTATTTTAAAAGTACTTGCACGATAGTTCTGAAGCTTTTTGTATAAAGAATATACGGCATCCATGTTTTTAATCATATTCATTCTCCTATGTATTTGGTTAACGTTTATTTGTAGATATAAATTTTGATTTTAAGCCATATGTTATATTTCTACATGTATGAAGAGACTAGTTAAATGGCTATATTTTGAACTTCAATACCATTATTCGTTAATAGGTCTTTTGTATCATGTCTAAAAAGTCCTGCCTCAACTTTTTGTTTGATTGTAGTTCTTTGAGTCTTTCTCTGGTCTGCAACAAATATTAAAGCTTCTTTATATAATTCACTTTTATTTCCATTGCCATTTGGTAGCTTATCAATTAATTCAACAATTTTATTTAAAACTGCCATTTTAATTGGCTTTCTGGAACAACTAGAACCATCATCTATCTCTCTTTGTAATTTAAATGCATGGGCACTACAAGATGATTTTAGTTGCTGCATTTCTTGAGATAGAATCACTGGCGGTTGAATAATAGGTTGCTCTTTGGGTTTTTCTTTTTCTTGGCTAAGTTGTTCTACCTGCTTTGTAAGATTTTCAATTTGAGCATCTCTTTTAGACAAAACTTCTTCTTTTTCTTTAAGCAATTGCTGTAATACTTCAACGTCTTTTGATAATGTATTTAATGTTCGCTTGGCTCTATCTAAAAGTGAACCTGTTTGAACAAGCTTTTCTTTTAAATCATCACCCAGTGTCCCCATTTTCTCAATAAAAGTTTCAGTCGTTTGCTTTATACTATCAAGACTTGATAATTGACTGCTTAAAGTCACCTCAAGTGCAGAGATCTGTTTTAAAATTGCTTCTCTTTGACTTGGATCTTTTTCCTGAGTTAATGTTTTTTTTAGCTCAGATGCTTGCTCTAAAGATTTATTGACCAAAGCCTCCATTTCAAAGATATCACCCATTAATGATATTTTATATGCTTTTAAGCTTTCTTCTTGAGCTAATCTTGTTTTTTCTATTTCTTGAAGTTTTTGCTGCATTTGTTTATGCAAACTAACTAACATTTCTAATTTTTCTAAAGGCGTTTTTTCTAAATCACTATCAACTAACGGGTCAATCAATTTATTCATCTGAAATGTTTGAGACTCTAATTCAAATGTACGTTCTAATACCTTAACTTGATGGTTCATTGAAGATCTAACTACATGATCAGTATCACTTGAGAAAGTTTTAGCTTTCTGTTGAAACGTATCATTTGAACTAATTGTATACCCATATGCTAAAGCTGACTTTAAAGAATCTAAAGCCTCTTGAACTTGCAAGTCATCTTTCTGATCAATCTTACCAACACGGACTTGTAATTGGCTGTACATGCTATTAGGAGAACTATCAAATAATTCACCTAAAGCTTTTGATACTAGAGCAATATTCTGATTAATATTATGAACTAATGGCTGATTTTTTTCTGCATATTTTGATGAAACAATACCAGAATCAATTTCACTTTGCACTTCAGATGCTAACTGATTTACCAATACTACCGATGCATATAATAATTCACTATTATTCCCAGCTCGCCAAGTAACATAAGCACCTAAGTCATGCACATGAGCTAGTCGATTAAATATGGCATAGATTGCCGATATTTTATTAGATCGCTGCATATGAGCCTGATAATCCGAAAGCTCAACTCTTGGATCCTTTCCTTTAGAATTTTTTCTATAAACACTTAAAAACTGTGCTCGTATTTTATTTCTTTCAATTTCATTATCAAAACCTAGCGCTATCAAATGATTGTCAAAATATGATTTAAATAATGCATTATCCTCTAAAGGGCGTAATTTTACTTGCTCATCAATATACTGACCTGACTTAACAATTTTTTTAACTGGGACTGATTCTGCTTCTTTCCAGGCTTCTAATTTAGATGCATTCTCACCATTATCAACGACTTCCGATGGATTTAGATTTTGGCATACACCATTAAAAAAAGCTTGTAATCTTAGTTGATAAATAACCATTAAAATTGTTGATTTAGTACCTAAATCAGTTGTATTTAACTTAGTATTTTCTAACTGCGTCATTTCAAAAACTGATGTATCAAATACAGCTTTTAACTGACTAGACTTATTTCTAAAATCAATTAGTATTTCACTTAATGATGCATCTTTTACACAGTCATTTGTATAATTTAGATAAGCATCGGCAATGGTGTTTAACGAATCAACTAAAGTCTTTCTTCTTTTAACATCATTGGTTTTTAAATCAATTGTTTTTGCAAAATCTTTAATTAATTTTGATAGATTTTTGATATCTTCATGGTTTTTAATTGGATCATCGCCCAGCTCAATTACTTTATCAACTAATTTAAAACTAACAATAGCATTATTGGACATATCAACCGAATTATCTGAAATTGTATACGTTGAACGATTTCTGAGATAGCTTTCTATCGCTATTAAAGCCATAGGCACATTATCGAGATTATGACCATTTTTTTGCAGCGCCCTAATCCCTGTATTTTTAACGCCTCTTTCTAAGCTACCTTTTAGAAGCTTTAAAAATTCTCGTTTTTGTTGTGAACCAAAAAATTGATATTTTACTTTATCCTCAAGTAAACTTTCCTGAAAACTATCAACTGGAAAAGTAAACGCATAACTTTGTGACATTAATAAAGTCTTAATGTTATCTTGCGCACTAATCATGACAAATCCTCCTAACTATAATCAGTATACAAAAGCAAAAATGTTCTTTGCTTACTAATAAATCAGGCCAGTAATTTGAATATAAATCATGTAATTACAATAAGAAGGGTAGTCAATACCTATATCTGATTTTTAACGATGCAATATCAGAATCATTTCGTAAAATTTGCGTCTTAGTCTTATTTATAAATAGAAATAACTTAGGTGCTTAATACCCGTATGGATCATATTGAAATCTGATACACTTATAATCGATATAGAGGCTACAACTCTATATTATTTATAAATTTAAATATAATTAGTCATAATATAGGAGGTTGCGTAAATGCCGTTAGATAATAAAAGGTTATCTATATTTTTTAATATGCACAGAAAGCAATTAGGTGCTAAGTTTATACCAGTTTTTAACTCAAAAATGATAACTTCTAACTCAGCTACTTATTATCATGGTGGCCGTATTGTTGATAAGCCCAGTAAGTATTTGTTTATAACACAGAACCCTTTTTATGCAGAGCAGTATTCTAGAAATATAAAAGATGGTGCGCTTTATCAAATAACAATTAAAAAGCCTGGTAGCATTAGTACACCTATGACTAGAGCTTTAGGACGTCAAAGTGAATTTAGCTTTAATCTACCATGGATGAAAACATTTGTTACGTCTGCTGGCTTTGATAATATTGAAGTTAAAAAACTTTCTAAATTAGAAACGAAAGAGTTATTGGCTAAAACAGCAGAAACAAATCCTAGCTATGTACCTTATATAGGTACAATTGATAGTGGTTATAAACTAATTTGTAGAGATCCAGATTCAGAATCAAGAAGAAATACATGTATGACCTCAGCAGCCATAGGGTCTTTTATTTTTTTAGCAGCTGGATTAGCTTGTGATAATAAAAAGCAAGAAAATACTCAGCAGGTGGCAATTGATGATTATGAATAATCTAAATTAAACCATGTTAATCTTATCTTTTCTCGAAATATAAATGCATCATGATATAATTTATTATTTTCTAAGCACTGTGCTGTAAATTCAAAATTATCTTTTAAAATACGTTTTAAATGTGTAATGGTGGAGATATTGCCATTTGATCTATATTTGGGAATTAAGGGTAAACTTTTTGGTATTTCACTGAAGTTTTTAAAACCTAAAAATTTTGCCCAACGTTGTAATGAATTAATTACTTTATTAGTTAGTAAAATACTTCTACATTTATTGGTATTTATTATCCACTCTCCGTTTTTATTTAAATAAATATCACCTACTTTAGGTTGAGATTTATTGTTATTAATTAGTTCGGAAGGCACTAGTTTTGTAAAGCAAAGTAAATTAATTATAAGTAGATTTCTTTCATATACTTGTGGATTTTTATCAACTATAATTTCTGAATATTTAAGTAAATACTCAACTTGTTTAGCATCAAGCTTATTAAAACTCTGTGTCACTCTTGCATTTTGACAATAATTTGTTAGTTTAAATGATAATATGGGATTTATGTCAATATATTTTTTTTCCAATAAAAAATTATAAAATGAATTTAATATTATTAATAACTCATGTATAGAGCTATCTTTTAAACTATAAGAGTCAGTATTTAATTTAGATGAGAAACAGTCATTTTTCTGAAGCCTATTATATACAAATGGTTTCCATGATGGGTTTGTAACTCTTTTATCATTGATAGTTATGAATTTTCTTACTTTATAATCTCCGACCCAAGACGTTGGTGGAGATTTTATAAATTGCATGTAATCATGGAAATCAAAATTATTTAACTTTAGAATAGATTTATTTTTAATATACCAACTCCAATTAATTAGACGTTCAATCTCTCGGCGATATGAATTAAATGTTCCTGCCTTATCAGATTTTTCCATTAAAAAAGAAAATGAGTAAATAAAGTCATTGCTATATTTATATATTTTTTTGTTTGATAAACATGTTTCATTCATGTGTTTTTTTGTATCAAACAAAGGAATAGGGGTGTATTGTTTATTTTGCATTATTGATCACTCTCGTATGTATTGATTTAGTTTGATTATACTGGATTTCTTTTTTTAATAATGGGTGTTGAATACTGTTTTATTATAATACAACTAAATTATTATAGAGCTGTTCAAATTTTAGAGAAAGAAGGGGTTGCTATGCCAGCGAAGTTAGATTATACAATTGCTTTAAAGTCAATAAATTTAAATACTTACCATGCAAATGGACATGTTAATGGGCCGCCGGTAACTTATAGAATGTTATGGAGAATGGCTATGGTAAGAGGATTTAGTGACACAGTTTTTGGAAAACTTACTAATAAAGAAAGAAAATATATTTTATCAAATAATCGTATAGCAGAAAATGCAAGATCAAGCTTTAAGCAAGCAATTGGTTATAATGCATTAAAGCTTTATGCATGGCCGTTAGTAGGGATGACATTTGCTAAGCTTTTTTTATGCAGTTTGTCCGATACTATATTTTATCGTGGGATGAGAGCGCTCACATTCTGGGCAGAGAAAGAAACCTCACATGATATAGCTCAGACGGTAAATAAATATCTTGGTGGCTTAGTCAAAGGCAGTATTACTGCTGTTTCAGCTGTAGCAGAATCAGTTTGTTGGGGAGTAGCATTAATTGGTGATTGTTTTTTTAAGCCTGCAAAATCAATGTTAAGTTCAATAAAAAGCGCATGTAGCAAAAAAATTTCCTCATGGTCTAAAAGGAATTCTGTTTCTAAATCAGGCAAAACATTAGATAATGAGAATAGTTCACTTAATAAGCAAGAGGTATCTGATATTGAATTAGTTCAGTCTAAGCCTAGTCATTTACTAAAAAATACTCTTGTAGTAGCAGGTGTTGCAACAGCAGCTGCTGCAACTTCAAAGGTAACTTTACCCATTGTTGGTGCAATAGCGATAAAGTCAGCTATAACTGCGGCAGTTGCCTCTAGTATAAAAAATAAAAGAGACCGGATTAAAAGTGCCCCTGATACGATTTTTTTTAAGAAAGGTATTGATCAAGAGGTAGAGTCTACAAGAGATAGAAGATATAGTGTAGAATTTTGATGTCTAAATTTTTAAATCCTTTTTATTTAGCATAGTTACTTGCACTCATTTAATTCATGTCAGTAAGAAAGAAGTAAACTTGTTGTTAATTTTGAATTATTCAAAGCATTAAACAATCTGTTTGTCCTAATATTATTTATATATAGGGTACTGTATTATCATCTGTTTAGGTATTTAACACCCTAATAATTACAAATATAGAGGAATATATTATGTCTTAATGAAGCTAATATAGGTAAAACTGAATGTTTAATTTAGGAAAAATGTTTTATCCTCCTCATAAAGATAAAATTATGAATTATATGTCTAGTGAATATATAAAAATATATGAAGAAAAAATTAGTTGTGAATATACAAATTTTAAAATGGGAAAATTCAGAACTGAAAATTTCAAAAGAATGGTTGATAGCGTTATACAGCTAACCAAATGTAGACTTAAATGTAAAAAAAGTAATTATTATTCAGATTCTTTGGGCAATAAAATCAAAAATATTTCTAAATATGTAGAAAAACTTGAATATGCAAAAAATTCAGGTGATATTATGGTGTTAATGGAAGACTTCGAAAAGATGATTAAAAGTCATAAAAACTATTTCAGCAGATCTTCATCTGATTCTAGTGATTATTTTGAAGGTGATTATGATAAGATTCATGAAGTAATGGCTGATATTAGACATAAAGCTCATGATACCGAACCAAATAGACATAACGATATTGAGTTGACTAATTTTAGTAAGAATATTGAATCTAAAAAAAATAGATATCCTGAAAAAGTTTCCTCTAGCCCACTTATATTTTCTCTTGCTGATCAAGAAAAAGATGCCTTAAAAAACACTTCAGAAGTATCAGCAAATCCTAGTGATTAATATGTTCTAAAAAATTAATAAGTTATATTTTTGGGTAGTTAATACGCTTAATGTCTGATTAGTTTAATAGTTATAATGTATAAGTTTTTTAAATCCATTAAATATTGAGGGGTTGTATAACATGAAAAGATCAATAGCATTAGTAGGATTAATTATTCCTATAAAAGTAGTTTTAGGAGCAACGATATTAATAACAAAAATTCCAGCTGCACCAGATGCAACTGCTAATATTTATTTGAATAATAATAAACATTTTACAGGATTACTTTCCAATCAAATTAATTTGCCAGTTGATTCACATAATAGTGGTACAATTGATCTTACATTTAGTAATCATGCGCAGTGTAGCTATCAATTTAATCTAATTTCTAATCAGTTGTCGATTAAGGCCTCAGGATCAAAAGGGATTTCAAACTGTGATCAACTATATGATGTAACGCCAATAAATAGTGGGAATATAGAAGATATTGTTATATTTATGCTTCATCATAATCCTATTTTTAAACATACACCAAAAGTTTTAAATTACTCTATTAAAGATACACAACCTTTTAAGCATTCGATTACAGCATCAGAAACAACGAATGCTGTATATACGATTACAGCAGATAAGAACAATACGGGTGATATCTCTGATATTACAGCAAAGTTAGTTCAAAAAGCAGGTATGGGAAAGTTTGTTATTACAAATAACTGTGCATCTAAAGAAGTTAAACCAGGTAAAAGTTGTATAGTTGCTATTAAATTTAAGCCTAATGGTTCTGACAATGAAGTTGATAGTGGTTATTTAAAGATAAATACAGAATCTGCAAACGCAAAACAATCAGCAACTTTTAATATTAAAGTTTCAAAAAATATACCGAAGCAGCGCTTAGGCTTAACATTAGATAATAAGCAAGATTATGTTTATACTGGTCAAACAAAAAAGATAGCCAGTTATACAGTCACAAATAGTGGCAAGCAGAATATTACCAGACTAGAAATTAAACCCTCATTAACTGGTCAAGGCACATTATCTATCGGTGAGAAAAATAGTTGTTCTAATATTAGTAGTAACTTGCCTTTAAAGCCAAATAGCTCTTGCAGTTTTAATTTATATTTAAAAGCATTGAATCAAGAAGGTACAGTTATAGCATCAGTAGATTTAAATGATAATTTTGCTGACCATATCCATTCTAAACAGTTAGCTGTAAATATTATCCAAAAAAATAATATACGTAATTACAGCGGCTATGGGGTGAATTTTGCGCCACAGTATTATTATGGTAATTATTCACAAGCATCAGCACATATTGAAAAAATGATTAATATATTAAATCAAAGAAAATTTGCTTTAATACAAGAAATGGGAACATTTGCTGATGTAGGTTCAAATAATTCAGCTCAACTACAAAGAACGTTTATTAATGCTTTAAAAAATGCAAAAAATATTCATAAGGTTAGCTTTGTTATCTATAGTCCATATAGTAATTTTTGGTTAAATAGAAGTGTTAGTTATTTAAATCCTCTAACAAAGGAAAAATATCCTAACTTATGTAGTGGTGTTCATGCCAATATTCAAGGTTGTAAACAATTTATAGAAGCTAATATATTATATTGGCTTTCTAACAATGCTTATGCAAATGATATATGTAACCATGGAAATCAAAAAATATCAAACAATAAAAACTGTCAATTTATTATTGGTAATGAGCGATTTGTCTTAAGTGCAAAAAGAGATAATAATGGACATTGGTTATTTATAAAAGCTCCGGGGTATAATGACTTTAGAGAAATGCTAACAATGCCATTAATTATTGATGTTATGCATAAGGCTCTATCAGATTTAAAATACTATAATAAAGTAGGCAATCATATAATAAATGTACCTGTTGGCATTAACTTTTCTGTTGCTACTGGTACACCAACTCCAAGCGGAAGTAATGCTGTTGGCTTCAAGCCTGTTATCATGAAATCTAGTAATCCAATTCAATATACTATTGATTATGAAGATAAAAAACTTGTTAATACTTCTCAGTTTGATTTGTGTTCAGCAAAAGAAACATCAGTAAATGGGCTTATAAATAATAATAAAGAGGGTTATGAAAATTTACCATCTACGTGGAGTAGTAATGCTTTTTCTGAATATAATCAAAGTGAATTAGGCTTCTCAGTTAATACCTCTTTGTGTAGTTTTTTTCCAAAAGTGGTTAAATGGGGCATATCAAAACAGTATCTTGGCAAAAATCATAATCAAAGCTATGATGAAATAAATATCCTTGCAGCACATGTCTATCCATATTTTATTCAATATACTCAGAATATTCCATCATTAAAAGTTATGATGCATGCGGTCTATCAATCACTTCAAACATATATACAGTCAAATGATAGTTCGTATGACTTAAGTAAGACCTTTCAATTGGGAGAAACAGGATATGCTGATATAGCTGAAGGAAGATATGGTAAACCAGCATCCGTTAAAAATGAAATTGATTATCTTAATGAAGTATTAACTGACTTTAATAAAAATTCTAATGTACTTTCTCTATTAAATAACAAACAAAGCAATATTATATTTTGGTCTGCTTTTGATGATGCGATTAATGGAAAGTATTGTAATGATGAAAATTTTAATATGGGACTTTTTTATACTGTATTTCCTGCTTGTAAGCATATTAAGAAAGAATGCGCCGGTAAAGATAAGAGTGTGATTTGTATATCTAACTAGATTGATATATCTAATATTTTTTAAATCTTAATTTGAGGACTCGTTTATGATTTTTAATTTTAAAAGTAGTATTTTAATTTTATTATATTGCTTACTTTTTGCATTAATAACTCCTTCATTAGTCTTGGCTAATGGTCGTGGTTCTATTATCAATAACTCTAAATATAAATGGGAAATGGTTAAATGTGATGTTGGTTATGGTAATTTTCGTATATATATAGGTAATTCTCATTGTAAATTAGATGGTCCTGGGGATACTTGTACGATATCACCTGGAGATACTTATACATGGGATATGACGCATACAGGGGGACGCTATAAGGCATGTATAAAGTTTTATGAGTATTTTAACAATCAAAAAATACAAGTGTGTGATGGTTTAGATTCTTGCGAGTATCATTATGATGACTCATCTTCAAATGGGCCTCATCTAGAAATAAGTGGTCATACTTTTACAATGCTAAATTACCCACCACAAGGAGCATTTCCTTTGAAATTTCAAGTTCAGGCAATAAAAGGTTTAGGTAGTGTACAATTATCTGCTTGTGGTATGAAAGTTCAATATTGGCCAAATCTTAAACAATATTTTGCCTTTTGTATTAATTCACAAGAAGACAATGTAATTAATGTGACGTTTAGTAAGTCATCATCACGTTGCTATATTTTAGAAAATAGAAGCTCTGAGATTAAACAAGTTAATTGTGATAATGTGATTGGTTACGCTTATCCAGCTGATTATACTGGGGTTGTATTTTATTGCCAACAAATTAATAGAAATGATCCTGCCTGTCCTTGGGTATCGAAAAGTAAACAAAAATATAAGGTTGCCTCTATCAATATTTATAGTAAAGGTTAGCCAATGTTAATCAATCATAGGTGAATAAATAGTAATGATAATTTTAATTCATATATTCAATTTTATAGTAGAAATTAATGTTTTTATAACTCAAGTTGGGTAGCTAAAGATTGTTAATTTTATAATTAAAATAATGTAAAAAGGTTATGTATAATGAAAATTAGTAGACATTTAATTAATGTACGAACAGTGACAATAGCTTCGTTTTCTATTCTTTTAGCTGGTTGTCATGGAAATAGTAGCTCAGGTTCTTCTAATAATCCTGTTAATCCAGTAAAGCAAGTAACTATTGCAGTTAGTGATGTAAATGGAGGACAAACACCAGTAGGAAATTCAACAGATGATTTAAATATTAGCATTAACAGTAAAAATTTAGCTAATAGTGAAAGATTGAATGATACGGGGTATGAAATTAAAGTCTCAGGTGCAAATAATGTTTCTATATCAAATGCGCAACTTGGTCATAAATACAGTATTCCTATAGCCGGCGATAGTTCTCAAAGCAATAAATATGAAAAATTTAGCGTTGCAGTTAAATATAACGGTAAGGTAATTGCAACTAAAAATTATAGTGTATTTGTTGTTTCTCCTGTTTTTGTAAAAGTAACAGGAATGAAAAATGATCAAATGAAAATTAACTCCTCAGAAACAATCAAATTACAGTTAGTAGATAATAATAAAACATCAAATGATAACTTAAGTTATTTTATTAACTCAAAAGTAAATAAGAATACTCAAGGTATATCAATTTCTGGTTGTGTAAAATCACTTAAAGTTAATGAGTCTTGTACATTAACCATTAAAGCTGATAAAACAGCAAGCATCAAAGATAAAAGTACCATTGTTGTGCAGGCAACTTTTAAAACACCGCAATCAAAAGTTGTTCAGCCACAATATCAATCAAAACCAGTTAGTTATAGTTTTCAGGTGATCTCTGACAAACCAAACACATGGCCATTTATAACTAAATGTGGTACTCAACTTTGTGAAAATTCTCAGGTTTTTCATTTTCTTTCATTTAATGTACCTGAAATGACAATGGTTCAAGATACAGTCATTGCACTAGATGCAAAAGGTGTTAAGAACAAACAGAAAGGCAATCCAGTACAAAGGCGTTGGCAACAACAGTTTAGATCACCAAATGATTATGAAATTGAAGATGTTTTTAGTTCAATTAGTCAGCTAGGTGCAAAGGTGATTAGAGTATATCCATTTTCATATCAAGGGGGGGGGCAAGATAAATCACTACTACAATGTAAAGCAAGTGCTAATGCAACTGGTGATGCAGCACATCCTTGTGATTATTTCTATATAAATAATGGAAAATTTGTTATTAATAATACATTATTTAGTAAATTTGATCGTGTATTGGCTTCTGCATATGCTCATCATATCCGAGTAATCATACCGTTTATAGATAGTCAAAGTTTTTGGGGAGGGATAACACAATTTTGTTCTGATCTAGGGACTAATTGCTCAGAAGATGGAAATAATAGAGATCATTTTTATACTGATCAAATACGTGAAAAGTTTCAGCAGCAAGTCATTAATGTAATACTAAATAGAGTAAATACAATCACAAAAGTTCAATATAAAAATGACCCAACTATTCTTGCTTGGGAAACCGGAAATGAGTTAGATTCTGGTAGAGAATCATCATCAATACCTGAAGAAAAAGTTTTTACTCAATGGACAGAAGCGGTTGCAAAAGATATTAAACAAAATGAACATGCAAAGCAATTGGTTATGGATGGTGCTATGTTTATAGATCCAAATAGAGACTATAAACATGATGAACCAGATATTGATATCATATCTGAGCACTATTATCCAGATTCTGCTGATCAAGCACTTTCAGATGTAAGAGGTTGGTTTAAAAGTAATACACAAACAGCAGAGCTAAATGATAAAGTATTCATTCTTGGTGAGTTTGGAGCCGGTACTTATTTATCACAGTTTTTAGATAATACAGGGTTAGATCAAAATATTCCATTTTCACAGGCGAATATAGCAGGAGCCTTAATATGGTCGCTACGATCAAACGCATACCCAGATGCTAGTCAAATAAATAGTGACAACATACCTACATATCCTGTCTTTGGTATATATACACATGCTGAAATTTCAGGTATGAAAGGTTTTGGAAATGGTTATGTTTTTGAGTCTTATCATTGGCCTGGTAACTCCAACAATCAGTTAGATACAATAAATGAAAATAATCATGAAGCAAGCTTAATGGGATTAATTCAATGTATTAATGAAAAATTTTCAGATAGCACTTTAGTTAATGCGAGTTGTTCAAATTTAGCTTCTCAATATCCAAAGCTAACAACACCTAATGTAGTTGGTAAAATAACTCCTAGTTTTACATCTGAGCAAACAAAAACATTACCCATTATTATTAAACGTGATAATGAAGGGAATAATTTAGTTTATTTTGCCAATAGTATAGGTAGTGCTCAAGTATATAAAATTCAGAGAAGCTCAAATCCAAGTAATAATACATGGAATACTATTGGAGAAGTAGGTGATAGCGCTTATGGCTATTACTTGGACACTTCAAGAAATAAAATGAATTATGGGTATTATCCTTTCGAAGATACATCTGATATGGGTAAGTCATCAGCATGCTACAGGGTAATAGCTTGTAATGGTCATAATTGTAGTAAGCCTTCACCTGAAAGGTGTATTGGCTCTGTTTATAACTAAGATAATTTGTCAACTCTAACCAAACCTAAAAGGGGAATGCATATGCCAAGTAAACTAATTAAAGATAACGGCTTAGGGTCAAATGTAGTAGCATCTCAAAACACTCAGAATCGAGTTAGAGAGTTAATTTGCAATAACGCATCACGATCCTTAGCAACACATTTCAAAATAAGAGAGAATGAGTTAAATTGTGATATTACAAATGGTGAGTATGGGGTAGCAGCGTTACAGTTTGCTATTCTAGAAGAAAAGTTAGATTGTGTAAAAGTTATTTTAAATCATCAAGATAAAGTTGATTTATTTATTGAATCATCTAAGACTCCTTGGAAGCTTGATGATATACCTGGAGTCGGAAATAATATAAATTTCGATGCTTTTAAAATGATCAGATATATGAAAAAGAATTCAGATAAAAATATATTAAAGGAAATGCAACAACTCTTGGTTAATGAATTAAGAAGAAGACTTGAAAACATAGCAAACAAAGAAAAAATAGAAGATAGTGATATAAATAAAGCGATATTAATTTTGGACAAATTATTTTATTTAGGCGAAGAAGGTATTTGTGACAAAATAAAAGGAGTTAAACCATATGGTGAGGGTCAATATACAGCGCTTCAAAAAGTATGGCGAAATACAGAAGTAAAATATATACCAGATCATTTTATTCAGGCATTAAAATCTGGAGATATTGAGCGTTTTAAGAAGCTATTAGAAAAAGACCCTAATCTTTTAAATACGCCGATTAAAAATAAATATATGGATACACCGTTAGTTACAGCAGTTTATTTTTATGCGCGCTACAGACAAAATAAATATAAATCGTCTAAATATAAAGCGTTAGCAGAATTTTTACTAGATCAAGAGAAAATTGACCTTTTTGCTGTTAGTACAGATAATGAAACGGTAAAAAATTATGCTGGGAAAGTTTTAAAGAAAGATGACTCACTAAGAATAAAAATTGAAGAGATGACTAAAGTTAGGATTCAGTATTTGAAGCAGAATCCTAAGCTTATTATTAACTCAATGAATAAGGAGAGTGATATTTTTACTTATTATTGTAAATCTATAAAAATGTTACAAGATAAAGACTGTTTAACGGATCAATTGGAAAATTATCTAACTCAAAATAATATATTTAAGAATATTGATATTAAACAATTTGAAAATTTATACCATTGGTTTGAGTCTGATAAAAAGTTAACTAGTGAAGATGTTGAACGTGTTGTATTTAATTATAATGCCTATAATGATGCTATAAATAGTATCGAAAAATTTGCGAATGAAACGGATCATGTGTTTGAAAATGGCTCTTATCTAACAAATTTTGGTAACTATATTTTTACCCAAGATTATCAGCTTTTAAACCATACCATAGATAATATCAAACTGATCTATGAATTAACGAGTTTAATGAATTATATGCTAAATAACGAATTGATCAGTAAGGAAAAGGAAAAAACTTTAAGGTTTAATAGATTTGGCTTTTTCTTAGGCAAAGAAAAGGCGTTTAATGCTTATGATAAGGCAGACAAATTTCTCTATAACGTTATAAATGATATTAGCAAAAAAAGGAATAATCTAAGCAAATTTTCTTCCTCTATCTCTAAAACTGCAGAAAATATGCTAGCTCAAATCAACACAAAGGCTACAGTAATACGTAAACATATTAATTCGCTAATAAAAAATAACGAAAATGATGAAATTAAATATTCAGGCTTTAAAAAATATATTAAAATATCTGAAAAATGTAAATCAAGATATTTCAATGAAGGTTTAGAACAACCTATAATACCAGTAGATAGTAATATGACTCCAAGTGGGGTGTCTTATGATCCCGAAAATCCTAATCACTCATCCAAAAGCGTACCTGAAGGTTTATTAAAGATTCAACCAGAGGGGGAGGATATTACTAGATCTTATGATCCCAATAATCCTAGTCACTCATCCAGAAGAGTACCTGAAGGTTTATTAAAGAGTGCCGAAGGTGATGAACATAAATTTAATCCAGCTTCTAATCCTATTAATTTGTTTAATATAGAAAATAAGCAGGTTCAAGAACCGGACTTTGGATTCGTATAAAAGGCTCTAAATTAGATAAATTATAAATAAAAAGGGATGGGTAACTATTTAGCAGTTTTTATTACTGAATAGGGATTAAGTTGGCTACTAACAAATTCGCTAGCATGACTTATATAGAGTGTAGCTAGGTAATTTTCTAAGTCTTGTTTTTTATCTATATTAAACTTACTTCGTAAACTAATAATGTGTTTCTCAACTGTTCTTTTAGAGTTGTTGAGAGTATACGATAATTGTTCGGTATTTAGACCTAAAGTTAATAATTGTGCATAATCAATTTCTTTATTGGTTAATGAAAATTCATCTTTTAATTGATTAAATACATTTAAGTTTTTATAATCAAACAGGTTTATGTTTTTTTCACTTTTAATCGGGAATATAGGTAGGCGTCTATCTAAACTTGGAACATATCGTTTATAGAACGATATGGATAGCAGATAAAGTGGTGGTAGTATAGATAACAAATTAATTTTTCTATCTTTATTGGAAATGTTAAAGCATAATGAATCTTTGAAGGAATTAAATTTAAATTCTAAAACAACAGGTTCATAATACTTAGTATGGTTGTTTAATAAATTAAACTTATTTAGAACATTATCATCCATAGTATCCCGTCTAAAGTAAATTGGGTGATAATGATTAAGATCCATCATAGCATCATTTAAGTGAAGTTTATTTTGATAAAACTTTAATGCTAAAAATGGTCTAAGTGTAATAATCGAACGTGATGAGTTATTATAAGTTCTTACAAAAGTAAAATTATGTAATTGGTAAGAAGGTAGGCACTTGTTAAAATATTGTTCTACCGGTTTGGCATATTTTTCGCTAATCTTAGCTAGCTCAATAAAATTTTTGCTTGATGTATAAAGTTTTTCAATTTTGCTTATCATAATGACATTTTATTATAGTTTTAATTCATTGGATAAATCTTATCAGACATTTAATAATTAGTCAAGATATTTTGGTTAATTTATGATCAGTTTTATTTTAGAATATGGTAATTTTTAATGCTTAACTTAATGAAATACATGACGTTGATCATGACACTTATTATATTTAGGTATATGCATTATATGATCTTATATCTTATTGAAAATAATTTTTTTATCTTATTTGCTCTATGAAAGGTGGCTCTGTTTTTTTCTTTTCAGACTCATATTGAAAAATATTCATTGGATTTGAAAAATATTTTTTATTTTTTTTATCTTGATTGTTTAATCCATTAAAAATCCTATTCATCTTACGATAATCAGTATCACTTGCTTCATTATAAAGAGCATAATTCTTTATATCTCTTTTATGTACTTCCCTATTTGGAATACCAATAATATGAAGCTTAAGTAAATTAAAGCTTTGATCATTATTTAAAAGATCTATAATATTTTTTTCTGAATTTGTGCTTGTTTTAAAATTGTAAATATTTTTATGAGACGATGCATAATAACATATTTCTTGTAAAGTTTTAGATTTATCGAAAAAGTGCTTTTTTTTCAGTGAAAGTTCACCAAGTTTAGATTTAAGGTCTTTTAGCTGTTCCTTATACTTAACTGCAGTTTTATTATCTTTAGCAATAAAACTAGTAATCTGATTTGATATAGAATCTATCTGCGTGATAGCTTGTGATTGGGAGGCTGTGTTGATTTCTTCAGTAGCCTTCAATAAGTTCATAGTATCTATATCTATTCTTTTATGCTGTATATTCAAGCTCTGAACTATATAATATTGAATAGTATCATCAAGACTATGTATAGTGGCACCATCAAAAATTGCAGCTTTAATTTGTTTATAGTAGACTAAACCTTCACAGTTGGTTAAATCAGTATCTCTTAAATCAGCACGCCATAGAATAGCCCTTCTTAACGAAGCTTCCTTTAAATCAGCACCCTTTAAAGTCGCATCCCTTAAATCAGTACTATCTAAAATAGCTCTTCTTAACGTAGCATTTCTCAAATCAGCATTCCTTAAATTAGTACCCGTCAAATTAGTACCCGTCAAATTAGTACCCATCAAATTAGTACCCATCAAATTAGAATTTTCTAAAATAAAAAAAGATAAATCTAATCCAGATAAATCTAAACCAGATAAGCATCTGTATTTAAGAGAAATTTTTATATCGTATTTGTAGCCTTTTGCAAAGTTAATTAACTTCTCTAGCTCTGTACGACCTATTCTAGAGTTAAGTAGTAATCTCATTTTTTCAGCTTCTTTAGTCCATATTTGACGCTTATGCCTTGTCATAACTTAATATCGCCCCTTATTTATGATTTAGTTCAATTTGAAGTGTAAACTTTAAGATCAATTGCAATAAAAAATATTATAAAATTATGCAATCCATTATTTTATTGAACTATAATTTATTTTAATACACTATGTATGGTGATTGACTACCCAAATTATGTTTCTTTGAATAAATGCTCTTGTATTAAAGAAGCTTTAGATTTTAATGCTTCTGGAACCTTGTTCTGTATTACTTGTTCTACAGTTTATTTTTTCTGAATATAATTTTTAAGAAAAAATAACATCTTAACTTTGGGTATCGATTACGATTTTAAAAAAATAATTATTCCATATAATTATTTTGAAGTATAAAGTGGGAGAGAATAATGTATATTTATCAAATAAATAATAATAAAAAAGTTCGTGATAAAAAATACTTAAATTTATATGATCATATATTTAACTCAAAGTATGCTGAAATGCTGCAGGATAAGATAGTTATAGCTTGTTTGTACTATGTTAAAGATAAACAATCTGTGGCAAGAAAAGAAATTAATGGTATAGTACAAAAATACATCCAAAAAGATAAAATTAATAATCGTTTATTAGGAGTTGATGTCTTATATGAGTTATTAAACCTCAATAATTCAATTATTGACTCTATAGGTATTAGTGAGAAAGAATTAATAATAAAAATTGTTGAGTCACTTTGTTGTGAAAGTTCAAAAGTATTATTAACATTACTTAAAATTTCAGATAATAAAAAAATGACAAAAAAAGCCATTTTAGATACGCTTAAATTAGATTAGCCCTTTTATTTAAGAAAAACTATCTTTTGACAACTTGGCTTAATTTAATATACTTTAGCTTTCATTGATTTAATTAAGCAAGCTAAGGGGGGGGTAAATATGCCAATGTCACTAGAAGAGTATGAATTTTATCAATTTGCTAAATCTCAAGAAGGTAAGGGGCAAACGGTTCGATATGATGATTCTAATGGTGATTACGTTAGTGAACCGATGGATCAATGGATAGAAGATTTTGAAAAAAAATATAAAAATGAACTAGATGCAATTGAAGTAAATGATGTTCAAACACCACAAACACCGAAGTCTATATTTTCATGCTTTTCACAAATACAGGATTCTATCTCTTCATGCTTTTCACAAACACAGGATTCCATTTCTGGCGCAATGTCTCAATTAACGCAAATACCCTATCTATTCTTAGGGAACACTGATAAAAATAATAAAAAGCATTATTCTATGCCAGAATTAGATAGTCCTAATGAGGGACATGAATATAATATTGCCTATTGTTATAACAAGTAGATTTACTTAGTGGTATTGTGACAAATATTTCGATGGTGGAATACCTTCCCAGCGCTTAAACGCACGGCGAAAATTTGCAACATCATGATAACCTAGGTTAAATGCAATTTCCTGAATGGTCATTTGTTTATTACGCAAATAGGCAGTTGCTAGGGTATGTTTAACTTTATCTAGTATGTCTCGATAGGATGTGTTTTCATCTAATAAGCGTCGGTGCAATGTTCGAGCAGATAGATGAAAGTTTTCTGCAATTACTTCCAATGAAGGAAATTCACCTTGGTTTTCTAGAAGCAAGTTATAAATTTGCTGACTAATACTTGATTTTTTTTCAATTTTTTCTAATTCTTTTTGACAAATATCGATAGCGGCAGAACAAGCATAAGCATCAGCCATAGGTAATGGTTTATCAATTAGCGCTAATGGTATTAAAATGCCATCAAACGATTGATCATAATGAATATCACACTGAAATAATTGATAAGCTAACTTTGACTGAGTGCCCTTAGCAAATGAAAATGCAATAGAAATGGGAAGGTTTTGATTCATAGTAATATAATCAATTAAATGTTTTAATGCTAAAGTCACAGCTTCTAAAATGATATCTTTTACGTCGTTGAGTGGGTGTTTTTCAGATAGTTTAAGTAAAAAATAATCGCCTTTGATTTGATGTTTAATTGAAATAAGATTTGTTCTTAAGGGGAGGTAAGTTTCTAGTAAGGTAACTGAATGACGAAGTGAGGTGCTATTCATCATAGCAAATCCAAGAATACCGTGTGTATTCGTTAGTAATTTATCACCAATGACAAGCCCTAATGATTGATGTTTAAGGATGTTTTTTGCTTGTATCAGTAGGTTGTAAAATTCTTTCCATGGCATATAAGTTAATGAATGATTTAATTTTTTTTCATCAATAGTAAATTGACTAATCGCATTGCATTCAGGTGTGGTCAGTATCGTTAAAATCTGTCGAATACAATAGGACGGAATTGATATAGTTGATTGAAACACAATGTAATATCCATATATACATAAGTTAATAACTTGGCTAATTGTCAAAAAATAACCGTTGAATGTCAATACAGAACCTCTAAACTTAGTTTGCTATTGTGTAAAATAGAAACGTAAAAATAATAATAAGATATAGCTATGTTTTCTTTTTTTAATAAAAAACCATTAGAACACCAAGTAGTTATTAACGGTAAATTTGTCGATATCAACCACAGAGAAACTATTTTACAGGGTGCGCTTAAAGCTGGTATTGATTTTCCCAATAGCTGTCGTGTCGGTGGTTGTGCTACCTGTAAATGCCGCTTAACGAAGGGTAAAGTTCGAGAATTAACTGAAACAGGTTATATTCTTTCAAATGAAGAATTATCCAAAGGTTATATTTTAGCCTGTCAAAGTAGAGCGATCACTGATATTGAAGTTGAGGTTGATTTAGATGCCTCTGAAGCAGCTCAATCAGTAAAAGGAACCGTTAGTTACCAAGAAAAGCTAACTCATGATATTACAGAACTTAGAATTAAATTAGATGAAAAACTTGATTATAAAGCAGGGCAATATATTAGCTTAACTTTTGATGACATGCCGAATGTTTCAAGAAACTATTCGTTTGCTACACCGGTTAACGCAGATCAAGAAGTTTGTTTTTATATACGACATATAAACGGTGGTGTGCTTTCAACATTGATTGCAAAAAATAATTTGCTTGGTAAGTGTGTAACACTAGAAGGCCCTAAAGGTGACTTTTATCTTAGAAGTAAGAAAAATAACTTGTTTTTTATAGCAGGTGGCAGTGGCTTAGCACCAATACTTGCAATATTGCAACAAGCCTTAGATGAAGATAATTTTCGTCCTGTTACTTTACTCTTTGGTGCAAGGACAACAAACGATCTATATCAGCTAGAAAAAATTAGACAAATTCAAAAAAACTGGCCTGAGCGATTTGAGTTTCATATTGTCTTATCAGATGCTTATAATGATGAAAATTGGCAGGGTAAAAAAGGCTTAGTTGCTGATCATATCAAGCTTAGTGATCCTAAAAATACGGAAGTCTACCTTTGTGGCCCAAAAGCGATGATTGATCATGCGCAAGAAACGTTAATTTCAATAGACGTTGAAAAACAGTCGATTTATGCGGATCGTTTTTTAACAACAGCTGATATTAAATCACTTAGAAGCGAACCAACGGAAGATGAAAATAGTAATATTAAACAGAGTATGATGATTTTTCATTATTTAAAATATACTCTATTTCATTTCGTTGGATTATTTGCAGCTGCTGCTATTTTTGCTGGTGGCAGTTATACAATAGCAGCATTTATAATGGTTGTATTGTTTTATACTATCGGAGATGAACTATCCGGTAATGATACCTCAACGCCAAATTTCAAAAATCCTAAATTACTAACCTATCAATTATGGCTTGCATTACCATTATTAATATTGATTGTTTTTGCCTTAATTTGGCGCTTTAGTAATGATGAGTTTCTAAATATTGGTACTTTTTTAAGCAACTTATCTGGCATTAACTTATTACAAATACGTGCTGATAATTCAATTGTGAGTAATCTATCAGCAATACTTTTAACAGGTTTAATGATCGGTCTGATCGGTACAATTACTGCGCATGAATTAACGCATAGAACATGGGATAAGGCATCAATGCTAATTGGTCGTTGGCTTTTAGCATTTAGCTTTGATACGGCATTTTCTATTGAGCATGTCTATGGTCATCATCGATACGTTGCAACAAGTGAAGATCCGGCAACAGCCCCAAGAGGGAGAAATGTTTATTTTCATATTTTCGCTTCAACCATAAAAGGTAATATCAGTGCTTGGCGCATAGAAAAAAATCGTTTAAATAAAAAATCACAGTCTTTTTTATCATTTACTAATGTATTAATTCGTGGTTATTTAATGAGTATTTTCCTTGTTATTCTTGCTTATTTAATTGGTGGTTTAAGTAGTATGTTTGCATTTATTGCTTGTGGTTTGATTGCAAAAGCGTTACTTGAAATTGTTAACTATATGGAACATTACGGAATAGTTAGAAATCCAGCTTTGCCTGTACAGCCTCGTCATTCATGGAATACAAATAAACGATTAAGTTCATGGAGTATGTTTAATCTCACTCGACACTCGCATCATCATGCGGCAGGTGAAGTAGCTTATCAAGATCTAAAACCATACCCAGATGCACCAATGATGATCAGTGGATATCTTACAACTATCGTCATTGCTCTAATTCCACCATTATGGTTTAAACTAATGCATTCGAAACTAAACCATTGGGATGAGGAATTCGCATCTAAAGAGGAAAAATTATTAATTAAGAAACTTCTCTGAAATGATTATTGTTACTGTCGCTATTGCAATATAATTGGTTTAAAAAGATAATTGAGCCGTTTTGAAATTATAAATGGAAGGATAATTACTTGAAAAACGTTCAGTTAATCACACAGAATTATAGGTATTTAGATCAAGGAACATGGTCAGAGATTAATGATGTAATTTTATATGTAGATCAAAATATTCATCAATTATTAGAAAATGAAACAAAATGGGGAAATTTACAAACGGTAGTAAATACTGGTTTAGTTTGTGCATTACATCTAATTTGGAATCAAAAAGATGCGGTGTCATTAAAAAGAGCGCAACATATTGTATCGTCGATTAGTTCAGTTATGAATTTAGCAATAACAAATTACTTTATGGCTAAGCTTAACTATGTACAAGGGAACTTTAATGATGCTTTGGACTATTATCAAATAGCCATGTCATTAAATAAGATTGAAAATGATCAGCAAGCCTATAGTAATAGAAATATACTGTTGGCAATGGGATCTATCAGTGAGAATAATAGTTACATGAATTTAACAGAAGTACTTTCAGCTGTTATTTTTAATGATATGGCTAATGTTTATGTGGCACTTGAGCAATATGACCAAGCTTTAGCAAATTTTAACTGTGCTTATGACATTCAGTCAGACATCTATGAAGACAAAGAAAGCCCCAATATTGCTTATACCTTAAGAAATATGGCTAAAGCCTATTTAGGTAAGGAAGATTTAATAAATGCTAAAATTCAAAGTGATATAGCCTATACAATAACACAAAAAATATATGATGATCGTCATCCAGAACACACAGAAACTCAATCAATTAATCAGAAAATCAATGAGCTTTGCTATTCATAAGTTTAAGCGTCTAGTAAATTTGTATTAATTAACTATTTGGAGGTTTTGGAAGAATAGAGAAGGAAGCAGATTTTTTTTTAAGTGACGTTAGTGAGAAAATTTGTTTTGGTGTCTCTTGTTTCTGATTTCCACTGTCATTGCTATCATTATCTTTAACGAGTGATTTAATGTCAGCGACATCCTGTAAAAAAAAGTGTTCAAAATATTCGTCATTTAATCGATCAGGGTCGATATTAAATGGGTTTAAATTGTTAATGTTTTTACTTAAAGTTTTCAAAGTATTAGCACTATATCCGCAAGTAAACCTAGAAATTAGATTACTCTGGTTTTGATGTGATAAATATTGATCAAAATATAGCTTTAAACTTATGATAAACTGTTTAGAGATAGAATAGGGCGTATTGTTAAGTATGACCTGATAGGACTGATCAGCACTATTATGTGTTTGCTCTACTTTTATAAAATTTATTAATTTTTCTATATTTTCATTTATTTTTAGTACATTTTGAAGAAATTTATATCCAAATGAATCACTGGTATTATTTAGATGATTATTTTCAGAAAAATCTAAGTCGACGGAAAGTTTAAGCCAATTGATTCTATTATTTTGTAATAATTGCTTAAATCCATTAAAAAAGTTCTCATGATCATCAAATGTGTCATAAATAATTGGAGCTGAAGCAAATTCACTTTTTGGGTTAGTGAGTAGCAAAAAATTTAGTTCAAAATTAATGGGCATTGTTTCAAGATATTCACTTACTTCCTTCCTTCTAGAATTATAGGCTTGATAATCCTTTGCTTGAGAGGGTTTATCATTTAACCATAAAAACTTTATTTGATATGCTTTCTTTACAGCGTCATCAATTAATGGTTTTAATAATAAATCCATGCCACTTTTAAAATTTGAATTATCAAATACAATTGCTAAAAATAGATTAGACATATTTTCCCCACCCATGGTAACTACTTTAATTTCATCGTAATATTAACAGCTATTTTAAAAAAATGAAGCTATATTTTTTGTTAGTTAAATAGAAGTTATTGTAGCGTCTGTAATGATATTCTGTTTATTGTTTATTGTTTATTGTTTATTGTTTATTGTTTATTGTTTATTGTTTATTGTTTATTGTTTATTGTTTATTGTTTATTGTTTATTGTTTATTGTTTATTGTTTATTGTTTATTGTTTATTGTTTATT
>JAKJJU010000033.1 GCA_021713295.1 Thiotrichales bacterium 19S3-11 | reverse complement strand
TTGTTGGAACATAACTAAGATTGTAGCTATTTCACTAACTGTTAGAATAGGCTTTCTACCTTTGGTTGATTTTTCTTTGCCTATTAGATTGGCTTTTAAATGTTTTTTAAGGATAATGCAGAAGTCGTCTAGGCGACAAAATGTTGTGATGAGTAAATCTTCCATAATTAGTGATGTAGTTTGTGAATTTTCATCTCATCATAACACCTTAAATATTAAATAGTTAAATTACTTTCTATTTTCGAACTCAGGTTAGTGTAGTTTATTAATCGATGGACTTCCAGAAAATGGCTTTTAACAAATTTAAGTTAAGCTCCAAAGTGTTTTAGATTTTTCTCTTTACGTTTTTTCTCCGCTCGAATTCGACGAGCTTCCATCGGGTCAATTGTTAATGGGCGATAAATTTCAACCCTATCGCCATTTTGAACCATATCATCCAACTGTTTCTTCTTAGAAAATACACCAATAACTAACTGCTCCAATTCCAAATCTGGAACAAACTTCAGTATTTTTGACTTCACAATAAGCATTCTAATTGTCATATTTTCTTGCAGGTGAACTGTTATTAAATATTGCTTATTGGGCAACGCATAGCAAACTTCAGCTACTTGAAAAGACATTATTTTTTCCCATATACTTCATCTGCGCGCTTACAAAAAGCATCCAACATTGTATTAGCGATATTATTAAACACCATACCAACTGTCATTGCCATAAAAGGATTTGAAAATTCAAACTCCATTGAGAAATTAACCGTACATGAATGATCGTCAGTCTCATTAAATTGCCATAAACCATAAAGTTTTTTAAATGGCCCTTCCAATAGCTCCAATGTCATTTCTTTATTTTTTTTAAGACAATTTCGTGTTGCGAAAGATTTTTCAAATCCACCTTTTATTACATAAAGTTTACCTTCGACAACTTCATCAGTACGCTTTAGTACTTCAGCCTTTGAGCACCATGGTAAAAACTCAGAATATGCTTCAATATCATTAACCAAATTATACATAGCTTCAGCTGAATAAGGAACAGATGCACTTTTTTCTACTTTACTCATTACTATTTCTCTATTTTTATTCTGTATTGTTTGAATCAAATCATGCTAAAATCGTGCCATTGTAGCAAATTATCTGCTTATGGGAAAACATTTACCAATGAAAAATAATAAATCCAATCATGGTCAAGCGACAATTGCATTAAATAGAAAAGCTCGCCATGACTATATTATAGAGGATAAGTATGAGGCAGGAATTGTCCTTAAAGGCTGGGAAATTAAAAGTATACGCCAAGGTCGAGTACAGATATCTGACAGCCACGTCATTGTTCGCAAAGGTGAAGTCTGGCTTTTAAACGCGTTAATTACACCACTACATAGCGCATCAAGCCATATTGTGGCTGAACCTTCTGCTACAAGAAAGCTATTGCTAAATCGTCGTGAAATTAATAAGTTAATTGGTGGTGTCGAAAAAGAGGGCTATACCATTGTTCCACTTGCTATGTATTTTAAAGGTAGTCGAGTAAAAGTTGAAATTGCTTTAGCGAAAGGTAAAAAACAACACGATAAACGATCCAGTAGTAAAGAAAGAGACTGGCAACGTGAAAAAGAACGCATATTTAAAAAACAGAGGTAATTATGTCTAACTTAAACATTTTTTCTATTTCTCCTATTGATGGACGATATCATGCTAAAGTACACTCTTTAAATAAAATCACTTCAGAATTTGGACTTATTTACTATAGAACACTCGTTGAAATTCAGTGGCTTATTGCACTTTCTGAACAAACAGAAATTAAAGAGCTACCTACATTTAACGACGATGAAATTAACTTTTTAAATGATATCATCAAAAACTTTAATCAAGATGACGCATTGAACGTAAAAAGTATTGAAAAAACAACGAATCATGATGTAAAAGCAGTTGAATACTTTATTAAAAATAAACTAGCTAATCATAAGTCATTAAGTCAATATAGTGAGTTTATCCACTTTGCATGTACTTCTGAGGATATTAATAATTTATCCTATGCATTAATGTTAAAAGATACCGTTGAACAAATAAGGCCATACATAAGAGATATAGCCACCACACTTAAAACAATGGCTAATCAATTCTCTGAAGTAGCTTTCTTATCTAGAACGCATGGCCAACCAGCATCGCCATCAACGTTGGGTAAAGAGTTTGCCAATGTTTTTGCACGCTTAAATAGGCAACTTAACCAGCTTGATAAACTTGAATATCTCGGTAAAATCAATGGTGCAGTAGGAAATTTTAATGCCCACATTAGTGCATATCCAGAAGTCAACTGGCCAGTATTTGCCAATAATTTTGTTAAGCGTATTGGATTAACTTATAACGCTTATACAACACAAATTGAACCGCATGACTATATCGCTGAAATATTGGATGTTTTTATACGAATTCATACCATTCTAATTGATTTTTCACGTGATATTTGGGGTTATATTTCTTTTAATTACTTTAAGCAAAAAACGGTTGAAGGCGAAGTCGGTTCATCAACTATGCCACATAAAGTAAATCCAATTGATTTTGAAAATGCTGAAGGTAATCTAGGTATTGCTAATGCTATGATGACACATTTAGCCCAGAAATTACCTATCTCGCGTTTTCAACGTGACTTAACTGACTCAACTGTATTACGTAATATTGGCGTTGGCTTTGCTCACGGCCTAATTGCCTATCAAGCAATACTTAAAGGGATAAGCAAATTAGAAATTAATCAGGCTGTGCTTATAGATGACTTAAATAATAATATTGAAGTTTTAGGTGAGGCCATTCAAACTGTTATGCGTCGCTATGGTATCGAAAAACCTTATGAAAAATTAAAAGCACTAACTAGAGGAAAACGTTTAAACCTTCAGGATATGCAACTATTTATTAATCAACTCGATTTACCACAAACTGCAAAAGACCAGCTAACTGATCTTTTACCTGAGACATATATTGGGCTTGCCAATAAATTAGCGAAAGAAATATAAAACTATACTGGTTAAAATAAATTATAATTTTAAGCCAATACGTTGGCTAGGCCCTTATTATGATTCTTTATCCTATTTACCGCTGTATGGTAATTCAACAACTTGTGAAATTCCTAATAATTCACCACTTTCAGTATTCTGATTCTTCATGATTGTTAATGATAAAATAAACTCATTGGTTTGTTCTTTTTTACCTTGTTGGAAGTTAATCATAACAGGCACTTGAACTTTCCAAGCCATTATACCATTAATTGCGCCTTTAGCTGTTACAACTGGAACATCTTGTAAAGTTGCACGCGTAACGAGTTTATCTTTAACAATTTGATCTAGTACCGCTTTAAATGCCGTTGAATAACTTGTCCACCCATAACTAGTGAAGTATTTATTAATATCATTTAGTTGTGAGCGATAGTTTAGGAAGTCTAGCGCATATAATTTAGGCACAATTTGTGAAACCCAAGATACAACCATTGAGTCGGTTATTTGCGCTGTTTGTGTACCTTTTAATTGCAATAATCTACCATTTTCAGTAACCGCAAAATAGTTTGGCTGGGGTTTCGAAGCAATTGTAAACATCAACCCTACAAATAGTCCAATATTCAAAATACAACTAACTAACAAAACAGTTGTCAAACGCTTAAAATTTTGTTTGTAGAAATCATTTCGTTTAATGATTTGGGTTAGTACATCTTCAGCCATAAATGCCACCTTGGTTTTGCTTTTTTAATTTCTCTGTCATTAATTTAACTCTAATTTTGAAATAATTGCTATATTACTTCTTCTAACGCTTCATTTACAGCCTCTAATCTCTCTTGTGAAAAAACACGTGATAGCATTTGAGCACGCTCAAATAAACGGTTACGTTCTGCAAAAAAAGTAACCGCCCCATCAGCCTTATTCGCTTCCATATAGCCAAATAATTCGCCAAAATAATTCGCATTATGTTTATGCAGCTGGTGAATAAAATAAGCCATATAGGCCAGAGGCATTTCATTACACAAGGAAATTAGATTACGACCATTTTCTTCACTAAAGCTACAATTGTAATATGATTTAGCAATCTCTTCTAAATCATTTTCATAATCAGTAACACCGCTGTAACGCTTACCTTCAATGTGTTCAATATTAGTCAGCAAATTATTTAAAACTGGGTTATGAAACGATCCCCAGTAACGCACTACATCATCTTTAAAAGACATATCACTACCCTTTTTAACTTCATTTACATCATTTGCTGTCTAAGACTAAACTGCTGTTTACGGAAATACTCCGTAACCATTTCATCAATAATTTCATTACAAAATACACGAACATTTTTATCCGGATTATCTTTACTCATTACCTCAATAAACTCTGTCGCAGTGCCTGTTGGAAAACGTGCTGCTAATAACTGTCTAGCCTGAACTGGATCAATCCGATCATATAAAGAGTCTCGGATATAAGCATCCTCTAAAGTTGTATTTAATGCCCATAGCTCAACAGCACCTAAAGTGGCTGTTAATAGCTGTGTATTTGAACCTTTTTTAGTAGCAAATTGAGCAATAAAAGTCGCCCCCTTACTACTCGGGCCATGCACCCTTGTTCTTAGGGCAAGTCGCTCAGTATCAGACAGACCAAATGTTTGACAAGTTTCATCAATCGCCTTCTGAGGGCCGGCATCTAAAATAAATACCGAAGTAGCAAACTCAAGCATTAAAGGATCAAAATCTTTTAGTGATTGTGATGCCAATGAAATCTGTACTTTCCATTTTCTACCCTCACGCATATCGCGTAATACTTGCTCTCTAACCGCTGTACTTTTTGCCGTTCTATGGAATTCATCAAAAACAAGACGTTTAGGTTCATTTGACATCTGTCGGAAACGTTCAGCATGATAGGGACGGTAAACTTCAGGAAATGATTTCAATTCGTCAAGTCCTGTAAAAAAGTGCTGTGCAATAACATGTCGAGCCAACATATAAGCAATTGATGTTTGTTTGTTTGCAATTTCACTACCGCCATGTGCAACATCATTTAAGTCAATTGAAATAATACGCGATGATGAAACAAATAAATTTGTTATATCAACCAACGATGGAAAATTACGAATAACACTTGAAATTAAACGACAATATGCAGTGATATAATTCTCACCCGTTGACATCGTCACTTCACCATATAAATCTTTAATCGCATAGTGGTGCGCCATTGATACCGTATCTGCAATATTAGGCATCGCATAACACTGAGCTAATTGTGCTAATCTATATTCTTTATGCACAAATAACTTATCGACAATATCCCACCAGTATTTACAAGGTTCATCCGATGGAATTTCAGCCATTTTTTTATCAATATCCTCATTAAGACCCGGTGTATATGGCTTTGGTTGTTGATCGTCACTATATTGTTTATATGTTTCATCAATGATCATACTAATCATTGCTGCCATACCCTCTGGTAAATGATCATCAACGTTATCCAAAACTAATGCGCTAACAAAATTAACCAAAAAGATTCGATGGGCACTTGTTGGAAATCTTGCGCCTAATAAAGTGTCAAAAGGATTTACAGCATCCTCTTTTGACATTTTCATGCGATGATACATGACAGTGTGGCTCTGATCTTTTGGTAATGCTTGCTGTAATAAACTAACGAAACCTTTTGATGACGGCCCAATATCAATCATCGCAATATATGGAATCGTATCAAGGCCTTTTGATAAGCAAACACCCAAGTTTATCGCATTTAATAGTACTGATTTACCCGACCCTGAGCGTGCGTATATCAAATCAATCCAACTAACCTGTTGTGAGGACCCTGGCTGGAAAGGCCAAATTTTACCGTCAGGTGAACGGAATAATAAAGCACCATCCTCCCAAGGAGATGCAGGTCGAACTGTAGGCAGCATTCTAACTACATCTGATAGTGGTGCTGCTGATGCTGGAATAGCATTGCGACGAGCTAATGACAAGGCAGATGCTGTGGTTGCTGCAAATGCATCACCAAAAACATCGCTTACTTCAGCTCCTCCCCAACCTTGAATCACTTTATATAGCCTAGAAGCTCGTTCACGCAGTAAAGGCACTTTATCTTCAGGTGCCCATGTAGCGAAACAAATTGATAACTTGGTAACTGGGTCATCACTTGATTCATCTATTTGTTTTAATAGTCGATTAGCATCGACAATTAATTTGTTTTGCGAGGATGTAAATGTTAAAAACTGTGCTAACATTGCCTTAGTTTTAACAATGCTCATACCTTTGGCGTTAATTGAATATGAAATTCGCCACGGCATACCAGATTCTTTCAATCGACGAAACAACTCATAAAATGGCTTAACATCTTTCGGAAATAAATCAATAAACATTGGAGCATAAATATTATCACCAATTTTTGAAATTTTTAAATCTATATTTTCTGCAGCACGACCAAAAATTTGTTCATCAAGTGGCGTCCACAAATAGGGTGATAAGTCCTTATGTCCCTTTTCTGATAGTTTAAGTGGTAGACGGTCGCCTGGTAATGACGGTGTCCAGTTTGAATCAGTATAATCTGGGTCAACTGTTTTTCTAACTTCTCTTACTGCTGAATGCACATCTAATAACTTTACATACAAACCGGTATAATTTAAATCTTCCATCAAACTATCAACTAATGACTGATGGATATTTCTAATTTCTGGCAAAACACTAAACAAATGTTGTGATTTTTTAGCTGAAGATAGCTTGGCTTTTCTTAACCTATCACTATGAGCTTTTGCAGCCTGACCATAAGCTACTTTTGCTAAAACTTTTGTACTTGTCCAAATTACAATATAACAACTCTCTGTTGAACAATATTTTTTCAAGGCCTGTTTTCTTGATTCAAATATATCTTCAATTTTAAGCCCAATTCGCTTTGCTGACATTTTGGCAGGCTCAAGTGACTTATCAATTTCTTCCTCAATTGCATTGGGATCATATGAAAAGAAAAATTGTAGGGTGTGCCCTTCAATATTAAATACTGGCTGTAGTGCATCTGTGATACGTGAACTAATAAAATTAAATTCATCAAAAGAGACAAAACGGTGGAAACCATCAAGACGAATAATTGAGGCTAAGGAACCATCTTTTGCTACTAAAACATTTTTACTATCTGCACTTTCTAGGTCACAATAAGTATTCACTGATTGTTTACTGTGCATACTAATCCATGCAAATATTTCTTCAATCGAATTATAAATACCCTTCACTAAAGCCATTGTGCATTCCTGATTTTATCTTATTATCTATGATTTAAATGCGCTTATTAATTTAGTTCAGAATAAACAATTGCCTATTCAAAAACATACCCCGAACTAGTATAAACTTTATTATTTTCACTATCAATTTTAGTAATACTACCATATCCTTGCAACTGACTACCTACTGTTACAGCAATTGTGCTACCTTTAGAGTTTTGCAACCATGCTCTATTAGGCATAACTGCTGATAATTGCAATGGGTCTGCCATATTTGTACGTTCAGCCTGAAGCATTGCTAACTGCTGACTAACACTGGCTAAACTTGTTTGAAGGTTTGCCATATGTTTGACTTGAGAATTGGCTCTATCAATACCTTGCTGCACATCACGTACGGCCTTGGATAATTCTTCAATTGTTTTTGTCATCTGAACTTGTTGCTGAGCAATTTGCTTTTGTTGATCATTCAGTTGCTTCATGCCTTCAGAAACATAATGAGCTTCAGCTTTTAAATTTTGCGCTACTTCATTTAAAGCATTTTTAGTATCTAACTGCATTTTTGCTACCGATGCATTCATTGTTTGACTTGAGGTATCTTGAACTTGAACCTGCTGTACCTGTGGTTTTGACACCGGTGTAAAGCTCTGCTCTAATACAGATGGTTTAGGTGGTGCTTTTTTAGTCTTAGATGATGAGCCCATATTAAAGAGTATAAATACTGCAAACAAAATAGCTGCTGCACCAACACCATAGATAAGCCATGATGAATTAAACTCCAAACGCTTTTTGGTTGGCTTCTCAGCCGCCTCTTGCTGTGTATTTGAAGTTGGATTCGTTTGCGAATCTAGCGCTTCATTTTCAAAATCGTAATTTTCCATCGTCATCTCCGCAATTTACTAATTGTTATAAGATTGATTATTTTGCCCTTGGCTACTACTTGAAGCACCGGCACTATTATAATTATTTGAACCACCCGAATTTGTATAAGAGTTAGTCGCATTTGATGGATTACGACCTTGAGTATTATACGATGGTCTGTCATCTGGAAGCGAATTAGAGCTAGATGAAGAAGATGATGATGAATCATCCAAACCTACTACTCCTTTTACTTGACTATCTGCAGCCCCAGTTGCAGTCACATCTGACATAAAGAGAATACCTACACCTGTACCTTGATCTAATGTCACTGTTGGTGGGCGATTGAAGTTTTTGCTCATGGCATCAGCTAATGCAGTACCAACCTGGCCAAAACCAGAATAAACACCATCTCTAAAGCTTGTTTGGAATTGATCGCCGTTAATAATACAGAAACTTCCTTCTGGACAGTCTGATGATGATGAATTACTTGTTGTATTACTAAAATAGGTACCAAACCCTTGTAAAAAGGCCGAACCAAGCAATCCACCCCAACGGGTTAGATAGTGATTATCTACATCAGATGCTAGTGCCGTTTGGGCCGTTTTAGAATTAATCGCATAAGCATTGATTCCGATACTTCTACTGGCATACGGCATCGACATCATACTAAACTGTACAACCAAACGATCCTCTGCTCGTTTAAAGCTACCAAGTAACTTAGTTCCTTTGTATGGTCCTGTGACAATTGTTGCAAGCACAGGCGTTCCTTCTTGGTCACTATTGACAGCTGTATCAATAACAGCAAACAAGATCGAGCCAGCTTTTATCATTACTGGGCCTTCACCAGGTTTAAGACCAGAGCCAGGACCTCCAGCTTCTTGTTCTGCTACCACCGTTTGCGATTGATAGCCTTCACCCCATGCTTTAACTAAATCTTTTAAGCTTTCAGACATCTGCTTTTCATATTGTGTCTGTAATTGAGGATTAACATACCCCGTATAATTACTACCTTGACTACCGCTACCACTAGCATTTGCATTTGAGTTATTTCCAGAACCGCTCCCAGAGCTAGCTGTTGATTGCTTGGTTGGCTTATTTGCTTCTCCTGAACTATAAAAACTTTTGGGATCCATGCTCTTGCCATTTTTCGCATCTCCTGAAGCACCACTTGCATCGCTTTTAGTTTTATCACCATCTTTAGAATCTGAAAATGAGAAAATGCTCGCCATATAACTCTTACCAGATTTTTGTGCACTTTCACGTGCATCTTCCTGATGTTTGTCAGCTAGACTTTGATATTGCTGATCGGCTGCTTCCACCTTCACCATTTGCTCAGGTTTAATATTGATATTGGCTGTTTTTGAAGGCAATACCGGAGTTTTACTTTTATCAATTAATAAATTGGCACCAACAATGAATACTACAACAATACCAGAGATAAAAATTAATACGCGGCCACGAGGGCTTTTCCAAATTTTACCTAAAAACTTTTTCATGAGCCTGTCCCCGCTGTTGTAATGGTTACATGCTCGACCTGATCATTATTACTCAGAATAAGATAAGGTGTTTGAGAAATTTCATATGCATTCATTTTAACCATACCATTATCTTGCGCTCTAGCTGTCCATGCCGGCGAGACCAAAGTCGCTGGCGTCAGAACCAAATAACTCCCATTGTAACGCCATACCTGTATATCAGTTGCTCCAGAGACATTCATAGCAACTGCACCTTGTGGAGGAAGCCCTGAAAGTAAATCTGTTAAATATTTAGGCGCTTGACTAACGGCTTGAGCTAGTGCATCGCCCGTTGGGCTTTTAGCCTGAACTCGAATATAATCCATATAATCCCACTGGTCTTGTCCGGTTAATAATGTCACCATAACAGGCACTTGCAACCCTTGTAGCATTACGGCCATATTAGTTTGTTTAAATGGCTTAAGTCCTTGAATCATAAGAACACCACCTTTTTTCTGCCAAATAACATTATAACTTTTAGAATCTCCAATTGTATACTGAGTAATTGGCCAAACTCTACCATTAGCATCAGTAAATACCACTGATGTAATCATGCCAACACCGATTCTGACAACTGGTGGAACAAAACGTTTCGTTGGATCAAGGCTAACCAATAAGGTACGAGTTGAACTTTCCTGATCACTGGTACCTGGCGCAGCAGAAGATGCTTTCTGACGTTCTGCAATCAAATCTTTCACAGCTTCAATCTGATCAGGCGTTAATGGGAAAGCCTGATTAGTCATGTTCGAAAAAGCAGCATCTTTAGTCATATCTTTCTGAGTTGTTTCGGCAAAAGATTGCTCAGCGACACCTAAGCATAGCAAGGTGCACAAAAGGACGATCTTTTTCAAAAGTCAAACCCCTTAATCACAGCATAAGTGTGAATGGTTAATATCGTTTATTTTTATTATATTGTTCTAATTTTTAAGCTATTACACGATAGCGACTTTTTTTGTAACAACCAATAAATGTTTAAGTCAAATCTGTAATATATCTTTAAATTCCAAATAAATACAGAACAATACAATATTACTAACTGTCTGTTTTACAATATTTTAAAAAAATAACAAGCTTCCTAAAATACTGTAATAATTTTCATAAAAAATCCTCAATAACACTGCAATTAAAAATGATAACCCATACCAATTAATACAGAAATGTTACTAAATAACCCGCCTCCTTTAAACATGTAGTTTGCATTTAAATCAAGTGAAAATTTTTGTGTAATTAAATAACCCATTCCAAGACCTACTTCAGGTTGTAAACCTGATTTAGAAGTCTCCTCGTCAGTTGACTTATCGGTCCATTCATCTCTTGAATAGCCAACACCTGTTGTTGCCGATAAATAGAGGCCATTAAAAAATAGATAACTCCCTTTTGCATAAACATCAGCACCATACTTTTGAAGTGATTTATGATCCGACGATGTTGCTCCTGTACTTGGCATATAATATCCACCTAATCCTAGGCCCAAGAGCCAATGTCTGGATAAAGCCCAATTGTATTCAAATGATAATTTAGTTGAAAATGAAGAAAAACTAGCGCTGTCATTTTGAGCAATACCAGCAAATAAATATATAATTGGTCCTTGATAGTACTTAGCAAGATACTTTGGTGGCGGTGCAATATATTGATATGGATTTTGAGTATTTTTAATCATAACGACATCACTGCCCTTAACTAATTTAACTCCTTTAACATCCTGATTAATAATCAAATAACTCTTATTCCAGCGCCAAATTGGCACACCTTCAGTCTCAGAGACTGGTTTAACATAAATCTCTGGCATATTACGTGCATTTACATTTTTAGGAAATTCTATATAGGTTTTATTTCCATCGCTGAATACACTCAATGGATACCAACTAGGCTTAGTGCCTTTTTGAGGATCTACTTGATAATTAAAATTCATCTCATCTAGTGCTACTGACTGATTTGCCACAGCCATGTTAAAACCACCAGTTATTACACCAGCAACTACTATACTTGTTAAACCAATCGCATTACGCATTATTTCATTTCATCCTTATTCAACTATCTAAAGCTTAGATTGATCTATTGATAAAGTATGGTTTGAACTCCTTCATGAAGCAAGATTTAATAACAATTTAAATCAAAATTTGCATTTTTTTCTAATTCACGATAGAATTCCCTTATGTTCATTTCGTTATTTGACGAAATATAAAAAAGAGGGGCACCCAATGAAATTAGCTGATATAGTAGACTTTCAAAAAGCACTTGGAGATGAAACGCGCATCCGAGTATTAATGGCAATTTATCAACATCAGTTGTGTTTATGTCATCTAGCATATTGCTTTAACCTTGCTAATTCGACACTTTCTAAACATCTTGATATTTTAAGAAAAAACGGCCTTATCCATAGGCGTAAAGCGGGTCGCTATCACTATTTTTATTTTAATGACGCTTATAAAGCACAACTTCAATGGCTATTAAATGCATTAACAGATGATCCAATTATCACCGCCGATAGAAATGCCATCATTTCAATGATAAAAATGAATTTAGAACATCTACCTGAAATTCACGCAAAGGAGAGTTTCTATGAATAACAACAACTCACTGAATTTCAAAGTTTATGGTCTAGATTGTGTGGAAGAAGTAGGCATTATTAAACGGGCGCTTAATAAAAAAATTTCCGAAGACAAACTGCAGTTTGACCTGTTAAATGGAAAATTAATCATTAACCTTAATGAAAGTGATATAATCGATGCTAAAGAGATTATTTCATTAATCAAACAATCTGGTCTAAAATCAATCTTATGGCAAGATTATATTCTTTCAAAAGACCAACCTCAAAGCTTTATAAAACGCAATTTAAAACTAATCACAACCAGCATTAGTGGATTAGCAATCCTAGCCGCTTATCTTATTCATGCTGTCATGCATGGGCCAACGCATGCACTTATTGTTGGAAAGTCTGGTGCAACTGAAGTTTTTCCTATTATCTCTCAATTACTTTATTTAGTTGCAATTATATTTGGTAGCTGGTTTGTATTTCCTAAAGCTTTTGCTGCACTAAAACGCTTAGATGCAGATATGAACTTATTAATGGTTATTGCAATTGTAAGTGCTGTATTTATTGGACAATGGTTTGAGGCTGCAGTTGTCAGCTTTCTCTTTGCATTTTCTCTTCTTTTGGAATCTTGGAGTGTTGGTAATGCCAGAAATGCTATCACAAAATTAATGAGTCTTACGGCAGATACTGCTGAAGTTTATTGCTGTCATGATAAAAGGTTTGAAACCAAAACACTTAGTGAAATTAATACTGGCAGTAGAGTATTAATAAAACCAGGAGAGCGAATCCCCTTAGATGGCGCTGTTTCAAAAGGTGAAGGTTTTGTAAACCAAGCACCAATTACTGGTGAATCAATGCCCGTTGAGAAAAAACAAGGCGATGCATTATATGCAGGGAGCATAAACGGTAACAGCGTAATAGAAATGAAAACAACAAAACGCGCTGAAGAGTCCTCTGTTGCTAAAATAATTAGCGCTATAGAGCATGCGCAGTCAAAACGTTCGAATTCTGAAAAATGGGTTGATCGTTTTGCACGAATTTATACGCCGGTTATGATTATTCTTGCGATTGCTGTTGCATTAATCCCACCTCTTGTATTTGATGGTAATTGGTATAATTGGATTTATGAAGCTCTAGTTATACTCGTTATTGCATGTCCATGCGCATTGGTTATTTCAACACCTATATCAATTGTTTCTTCACTTGCTCGAGCTGCACGTAATGGTGTACTCATCAAAGGTGGTACATTTGTTGAAGTTCCTGCTAAATTAAAGGCAATTGCATTTGATAAAACAGGCACACTCACTCAAGGTAAACCTCAAGTACAAACGATTATTGCTTGTAACGGTGAAAATGAAGAAACATTAATACAAATAGCCGCAACGCTAGAAGCAAATACTGACCACCCTATCGCTTTGGCAATTACACAATATGCACAAGATAGATCAATCGCTACGCTTGTTAGTAATGATGTTAAAATATTACAAGGGAAAGGAGCAACTGGCAGTATTAATGGGACCGATTACTGGCTTGGTAGCCACATATTAAGCCATGAGAAAAAGCTATGTGAGAATGCGCAGACTCATCAGCAAGCTGTTGAACTTGAAAATAAGGGTAATACGCTTGTTTTTGTTGGTACTGATGAAAAAATAATAGGTCTAATCGCCATTCAAGATGCATTAAAAGAAAATATTCAAGAAACCTTAGCATCATTAAAATCACTTGGTATAGCACAAACTGTTATGCTAACTGGTGATAATAAAGGAACCGCATATACTTTAGCTAAACAAAGTGGTGTTGATCAGGTACATGCTGAATTACTGCCAGAGGAGAAGGTATCACAAGTTGAAAATCTAGTTAAAATGTACTCATCTGTTGCAATGATTGGTGATGGCATTAACGACGCACCAGCATTAGCAACATCAAACCTTGGTATAGCAATGGGGGCCATCGGTAGTGACATTGCTATTGAAACAGCCGATGTTGCATTGATGAGCGATGATCTCGATAAATTGCCTTGGTTAATCCGCCATTCAAAGCGAACCATGCGCATTATTAAACAGAATATTAGCTTTGCAATCGCCATTAAAGCTTTATTTATTATTCTTGCATTATTTGAAGTTGCTACTCTATGGATGGCAATTGCTGCGGATATGGGGGCAACGTTAATAGTAATTTTAAACGCACTGAGATTACTAAAAAAGAAATAGTGTAAAAAGCCTATAAATTTACATAATTGAACAGCATTTTTTACTATCCGGCTTACTATTTTCTTCCTCACTTAAAAATAAAGAATTAGGATTTGATTTTATCACTGTAGATTTTTCTTTGATTTGATCTACCTTTTGATCTAGTGACATTTGAGTATTTGATGCAATTGATTCTAAATCAACTGAAGACAGCTTTCTTCTATGATGCTGTTGGTAATCTCCCGTTAATTTAAGTGCCACGCTACTTCGCTGAAAGTTTTTAGCTTCAGAAACTATATCAATTGATTGCTCCATAAATGCTTCTTCAAATTTTTCATTAAAAAATTTAGCATATGCTTTTGAATATTCATCACTAGAAGATACATGAAAACGCCTACGTCTCCTTGATGTAAAATCTTCACTATCCGAACTCTCTGGTTTTTTATATTCAAAGGATATTGGCTGCCTTTGTTTTAATACTGCCCCCATCTCTCCAAGACATGAATTTATATTTTCCCAATCAACAATTTCCGGCTCTGAAAATGAAGTTAGTTCTTTCTGATACTGTTGCATATGATCTAAATTAAAATGTTTCTTTAAATATTCTGCATAGCCATATTGCCAGTATTTATCATTTTCATTTCCATCAATAGCACAAAGTTGATATGCAACCTCAGCATGAACTAACCCACCTGTTCTTACCATATTACCAATAGAATGATCTTCAGAAACACTGCCAATATCATTTGGTTCAGACGTTATAATCATATACCTAAGAAAATTACTTGCTGTATCAATATCACCTCTACTTAATGCACGAGTAACAAATTCATGAGGTGTATCTGAACTATAAAGCTCCTCCCCTGTTTTGACAACTGCTCCATCTGAGCCTTCACCTACTCCCTCACAAGGATACCACAACCCTGGCGTTCCTGAATTACTCCCACTGCTACGATAATAGGCTTGTTCATCTACAACACAGAAATCTCTAACTCCATCTGAAGTTTTAGCTTTTATTACTGGTATCGGCATAATTGCAACTCCCATCATATATTATTAAGATAAATTGAAAATCTAACATACAACAATCAGACAAATTACTGAAAAAACGCTAATTTTTTTAAGTGTTATGCTCTAACTATTTATGATTAATTATATTTAATTTAATTTTAAGGTAATTTTAATATTTTAATATTTTAATAAATATAGGAGATCAAAATAATGCCATATGTTAATGATGATATCAGAATAACTGCAAAACAAATACTACGCCCTCTCAGCAAGCCATCAGGAGATACTGAAGAAAAGGTAAATTGCTCATTAGTGACAATAGCAGCCATTTTGGGAAAAACTGTTAATCAGCTAAAAAAAGATATGTATAACCGATATAAAAATACTGAAAATTCAATTCCAATCCAAACATCATCTGACCAATATTTGGGCGTTATTACTGGGTATTCTGGCCTTAGTATTGGGCATGAAGAGCAAATAAAAGGTATGCAAAAATATTTTGGTGACTTATCACAACACAGTATATTAATACCAGAAATCACTGATATAAAACACTTTAAAATTAGCAAACATGATCTTTCTCACACTCAAGATATTATCCAAACACAATGTTCAGATATTAAAAATGGTTCTTCATTTGCTGTTTTTATACAAGGTATAGACGGTGCACACTGGGTTTATGGTCAAAAGGATAAATTAGGGAAAATCTCATTTGTTGATTTCCAAAGAGATATGGATGGAGATAAACCAGAAGTTTTAAGTGAACCAATGTTTCCTGTATTTGATGAAGGTAAACCAATTTCTCTATCAGGCAGCAATGTTGCTATTAGTATGGTTGTGTTTAATGAAATGGCACCAAGTTGGATACAAGAAAAAATTCAAAATCAGTTTAAAGAAAATCATATTGGCGCACCACGACAATCACATGAAGATTTACCAAAGTGGATGTCAATGGAATTAAAATCTCTAGGCTATGGTAGCGACAGTGATGAATATAAAATTGATTCAGCAGCAGATGGCGATGAAATTGAAATAAAAGCCACTACTATGCCTATTGGCGCCACTAGAAGCACTACAACTAGCAAACCAAGCAATCCAAAAATGCCTTTGTTATCCTCAGAAAAGCAAAGCGAACAAAAATCTGATGAGTGCTGCTGTGTGATTCTTTAACAAAAGCTAGGCCATTGCCATAGAGACAGTTGTTTTTTCAGACATATAGATAGCTTCAAATGTTGAAATTAAATATTCTATTTCTTCCAAGGTATTATAATGGGCAAACCCAATTCGAACTACTCCACCTTGTGCTTGAAGTTTAAATCTTTCAATAAATCTTGGCGCATTAAAATGGCCATAATGAGCAAAAAACCCATTATCATTTAGTATGGTAGCAATTTCCATTGCTGAATAACCTTTAAATGATAAAGCAAACGTTGGTGTCCGGTTGACGCTATTTTCAGGCTGATTAAAACCATAAACTTTAATTTGGTCAAAGCTTTCTAAACGTGATAGAAAATATTGTTTTAAGCGAAGTTCATACTCACTAATTGTTTGCATCGTCTCTTTAAGTGATGTACTAGTAACTTGTTCGTTCTCTGATATAGATGCTAAGTAATGCATTGCTCCTTCTAATCCAGCCATCGCTTCATAGTTTTGTGTTCCAGTCTCCCAAGATGAAGGACATTCAGAGATAACCCCTGCAATTCTGTAAGGTGATAGATTATCCATATAGATTCTTTTCCCATATAAAATACCTATATGAGGACCATAAAATTTATAGGCTGAACAAACTAAAAAATCACAATCTAGCTCTTGCACATCAATGGATTGATGCGCCATTAGCTGTGTAGCATCAACAAATACTAAGGTATTATTTTGATGTGCCAACTCGATAATTTCTTTTAATTCTGGCATGCTACCATTAATATTCGATGCAGCAGTAATTGCTAAAAGTTTTGTCTTCGGCGTTAACAACTTAGCTAAAGTTTCAATATTCAAAGTGCACGCCTCAGTTTCAAAATGCCATGTATAAACATCAACTGCTTTTTCTTTAGCCGCCATTTTCCATGGTGAAATATTAGCCTCATGATCTAAATCTGTGACAATGATTTCATCCCCAGGTGACCAGGTATTAGCTAGTGTTCTTGAAAATGCAAATGTCAATGAGGTCATGTTTTGACCAAAGCAAATTTCATTTTTACTGTATGCATTTAAAAATGATTGAATCGTTTTTCTGGTATTTTCAACTAATACATCTGTCTTTAGCGCTGTTTTATAGATACCCTTTGTGCCAGCAACACCTGATTTTAAATAATTCATCATACGATTAATGACAACATCCGGTACTTGTGTCCCTGAAGGAGCATCAAAAAAAGTTGCTGGAACGCCATGATCATTTTGACTTAATGCTGGAAAATGACTTCTTACTTTTGCAATATTTAACATAAGCTCCCTCTTCAACTATCTATATCCATCATCTTTTCATACTACCAACTACTCAAATTTCGTCAAGCAAGGCCATAGTTGATAGTATTGATTACTGCTATAATTAACAATAAGTTAATACAAGTTATAAATACTAAGGGGCCTTATGTTTGGTTTTGACTTGGTTATCATGTTAGTAATTTTAGGACTTCTAATGGGGTTTCTATCAGGCCTTCTCGGTATTGGTGGAGGCACTATTATCGTCCCTGGCCTTGCTATAGTATTTCATCACTATAACATTCAAACAGAAGAATATTACATGCAATTTGCTGCAGGTAGTGCCTTAACTATAATGATTTTTAGTTCCCTTGCTTCTGTACTAAAAAATCATGCTATGAACATGATCCACAGACCAGCTATCACTCCAATTGTTAATTGGATTATTCTATCTGTGATATTAGGCGCTATTGTCGCATCAAGATTAACCTCTGGCATTTTGACAATTATTTTCACTTTGGTCTTAATCTATATTCTAATTGATCTTGTTATACGTATGTTTAAAAGTGCACCTGAAATACCTGATAACTCAATAGCTGACTTACCTAAAAATAAACTTCGCTTTGGTGGATTTATTATGGGGTTTCTATCCGGACTGTTAGGACTTGGTGGAGGCATAATTGCCGTGCCGTTATTAACTAAAATTGGGCTTCCGATAAGAAAGGCTGCTGGCACTAGTAGTTTTTTTGCATTAATTATTTCTTTAGTAGGAGCAATTTTATTTGGTATTTTAGGATACTTTGATACTGTTGATCTTAAATTTTCTACAGGCTATATATACTGGCCAGCCGTATTATTAATTATTCCATTTGCCATGATTTCTGCACCCTTTGGCGTTAAATTAAAATCGCAGCTCAGTGAAAAAACAGTCCTGACTATTTTCATTATTTTCTTACTGGTTGTTATAGCTAAAATGCTTAGTTTAATCTTAATTAAATATCTATAGATTTAGAAATCTTTACCTTGATCAACACCCTTCGTTGTATGCAGATCAGTCAATTGAAAACAAATAGCAGGTGGCACTCCATGAGACTTTTCAGATAGCACCTGTCTTAGTTGATTAAAAAATTTACAACTTTCTTGTTTTTCTTTGATGTAGCTGACTTCTTCTCGGCTAAAATTTGCAGTAGGCTTAATATATCCTCCATCAGAATAGCGATCATAACGTCCACTTATATAAGTTGATATTGGCTGATCTGGAAATGTCATTTTATCACCTGGTTGAATACCTAAAGATTTAAAGCGGTTTTCTAACTCTTTAAAAAATACTGCATACTGATTTTCATTATTATAAATATAAATGGTAATTTGACATTTATTTTTATACCGCTCAATTTCTTTAATCTCTGCTAAAATTTCTTCTTTATCTGATGCGTCATTTTTATAAAGGTCACATTGATGTTGTAGGCATGAATCTCTAATTCCTGGATCAACAATTTTTAGTTTGTAAATAGGACAATACACTCCATGCATCATTTCTATTACAGTCTCAGTTGCTTTTTTTAAGGAGTTTTCAGCAACATTAATGTGCAGCTTATATGGCTTTACCTCATTTTGAGTCTGATAGTCTAAGTCATCAGACCCATACCATACAAAAGGATCTCGTTGCTCTATATGAATAAGTCGAGGCATTTCCATTTACCACTGATTATTATGAGTAAACTCAAAAGTGATGACTATTATAAACAACTAATTCTAAAAGTGAACTTCATTGTGAAAATTTTAACTAACGAACCCCTTAAATTCATACATTCTTTGCTAAAGTTTTGATGAAATTCAATGTATTAAAAAATGTAGAATCTTTAATAACTCTAGTTACGCAAAAAATATTGCGCTGAAACAACAACCCGCACTTTTTTCATTATATCACTGTCACCATAACTATCATTGGCATTACTAATAGAAAAGGTTCCTTGTGATGCTTGACGAATTGAGCCTAAAGATGCATGTGCATTTTTTGCAAATGTATCTGCTGCAATTTTGGCATTTGCGGTAGCATTAACTAACATACTAGGTTTAATATCATTTAACTGAGTATAGCGATAGCTAACTTGGCTGGAAGTAATAACAACCCCTTTTTCAACTAGCTGCCCAGTTAACTGGTTTAACCTTTGTATTAGATCAACTTTAGCAGTTAGTACTGTGATCGTTCCATAAGCGCTATACAATGGCGTATTTTTATTGTCTCGATTGGTGTTAGTATTAATTGAGGTTCCACCTAAACTTATTTCATCTCGCTTTAGGCCATTCTCTTTTAAAAAAACAATAATCGCATTCTGACTTTGCTGAATCTTCTGATAGAGTGATTTTAAGTCATCGGCATTTGCACTAAAACTAATACTAAATACTGCTTCATTTGCTTTGAGAGTCTGCTCAGATAAGCCTTTTACCTGAACATAACGATTAAAATTATGAAAATTCATAATTCCGTAAGCGATAAAATACCCCCCTACTGCCAAACCTAACGCTAGAATAAAAGCGCTAATGACATATGATATACTTTTTCCATTCATGCTATTTAATTAATTACCTTATTTTGTATTATGATCTTTTGCTAGTTCTACATTTGCAGTTAACACCAACTTAGTTGAAACCTGCATAGGCTGTGCCACCTTCTGTTGAGCTGCTCCATCGTATGCTGCCATCATAACATTAGCGCGTGGTTGCGGTGCAGTATAAGGCGCTATAAAGTTAATTTCGTGAATATGATATTTTTGACCAGTTTGTTTATTTAGTTCTTTTAATTGCTTGCTTACATCTGCAACAATTTTTAACCTAAGTGTATTTTTAGCTTGCTGCATCTGAGCTAGTGATGGCTGATAATTTATATGGTCAAGCTTATATTGCTTACCTTTTCCATCAATTGAATCAATTTTATCAGTAAGTTCTGCTAACTGCTGTGAAGTTAAACGATCTTTTAACATCATAGTAACATTAATTAAACCACTGGCTGTTTTACTCTGCCTATAATCCTCAATCGTCCACTGACTGCCTTTAATTAAGCCATTTAAATCATTTTTAGCTTGCCCCTGAATGCTAGCTAAATCACCGGAAGCAATTGATGCATTTAAAGAAACAAATATTTCTGCTTGAGTTGTTTCTACATTTGATTCTGATGAAACTTGATAGTTAATCGTATCCATCATTGCCTTGGCCTTATTCCCTCCACAGGCTAGAGTAGTTGCTGGAAGAACTGTTAATGGTGCTAACAGACACAAAGAGGCTATTGTATTTCTTAATTTCATAATATTAGAACTCCTTTTTAGAACACATACCTATTCAAAAATAACATTACACTTTACTCTAACGTCAGTAAATAAATATCACCAGAATTTTTTAGCACATCTATGTTTGAATATGCAGGGTAGGTCAGTCACTTTAAAATAAAAATTAATAATTTCAAAACCAACTATATGTTTTATAAAAATTTTATACTTGTTTTATTTGAAATATATTATTCGTATCAATTTATAATAAATTTAATTAAAATAGCCTCTTGAAAATTTTAATAACAATAAGATGATTATATCAAGGATAGAAAGATGGATCTTCCAACACCTCAAGAAGCACTTTTAGAACTTGTATTTGCCGTTACAAATAAAAAAGGCCCTGAAGCAGAAAAAAAAGCTTTAGCAAAATTAAAGGGTGCGATTGAACGAAATAATGCTAAAGCATACATTCAACAACTTTATGTAATGTTCAATAGCTTATTAAGTGAGTTGAAAACTGATTTGAATAAGATTAGTAGTACAACACCCGGTTTATTTGGTGATACGAATGCTACTTCAAATAAGAAAAAAGAATCTACAATACCTCATATGCCTGCTATACACTCTAGATTTTTTTGCTGATTATGTCGCCTTAGTGATAACTATTTTTACTAGCTAAGTATTTAAATGAAACCCCTATTAGTAAAGAAATAAATATATAAATACTACCAGCAATAGCAAGTGATGGAATAATTTCGTAAGAAAAGCTCATTACCTGCCGAGTAACGCCCATGATATCTAATACTGAAATACTGGAAACTAGGGCACTACATTTTAAAACCATTAAAATCTCATTGGAGTAAGCTGGCAATACACGATAGAACATTCTCGGTAATAAAATACTAAAAAAGATATTACCTTTAGTTAAGCCTAATGCCTCTGCCGCTTGGACTTCACCTTTTGGCAAGTTATTAATCGCACCGAGAAATAAAGTCGTAGTATAACTAGATGTATTTATCGCAAGCGCAATCAAAGCACAAGCAAATGCAGATTGAAATAGAAATGCAACTATGGAATTAGAGATTGATGGGAACTGTAATGGTCCATAGTAAATAATAAATAACTGTATCAAAAATGGTGTTCCGCGAACAACAAATAAGTATAAATCAACAAACTGACTCAATATCGGTAATTTATAAGACTTTATTGCGGTTAATACAACTGCTAAAAAACCGCCAATGATAATAGCAAAGAAAGTAAGTCCTAATGAAATTAAAATACCACTGATCCAACTATTACTAAACTGACTTAATAAACTAAGCATAATGCCCCCTTGAAAACCAGTGGTTTAACCCTTTATAAATGATTTGTGAAATTGCAGTTAGGCCTAAATACAGCAAACCAACGAAACCATAATATGTAAATGGCTCAAATGATTGATTTGCAGCAATTTGGGCCTGATTTGTCATATCATTAAGTCCAATTAACGATACAATTGAGCTGTCCTTTAATATAACAAGCCAAAGGTTAAATAACCCCGGTAAAGCATGCCTGCCTATTTGTGGTAAAATAATCGCGATAAAACAACTTGTATTTGTCATTCCAAGTGCTTGTGCTGCTTTAATCTCTCCTTTATCGATTGCATTAAATGCCGCAATGAATACTTCAGCTGCATATGCTTGAAATATAATCCCAAGTGCAATAATTCCTGCAGTGAGTGGATTAATTTCAAAATAAGAGCCACTAATTTTTGATATTACAGCTGTTATGCCAAAATAAATCACAAATAATATTAAGATCTCTGGAATACCTCTAATAAACATATTAATCAGTTTAATTGCAAGACCATTTCTAGGTTGAAATTCCAATAATGCACTAACTAAGCCGATAATAATTCCAAAAACACTTGCGCCTACAGCAACAGATATCGTTACCTTAATGGCTAAAATAATCTCCAGATAAAAACCACTAAACATTTAATTTATCCAAAATATTGATGAACGATTTTTTGATACGTTCCATTGGCTTTAATATCTGCCAAAGCTGAATTTAATTGTTTCACTAGCTTTGGGTTATTTTTATTAACTGCAATACCATTGCCCGTGCCAAAATAGGTTGTATTTGTAATTGAATACTTATCCATATAATCACTATTATCACTCTTATCTAACCAAAGCTTAGCAACTGGCTTATCGATAAATACCGCATCAAGGCGAGATGCTTTTAAATCAATTAATGCCGTCATATTACTTTGATAGGTTTTAATCGTAATTTGATTTCCATACTTCATCATTAGATATTTAGCGAAGGTCGTACCTACTTGTACGCCAATCGTTTTACCTTTTATAGTATTTAGCGAAAAATCACTACCTTTTTTAATAACAAACGTTACTGAATTCTCATAATATGGATTCGTAAAATCTACAACTTTCTCTCTTGCTTTTGTAATACCCATACCGCCGAAGAGCGCATCAAATCGTCCAATTTGTAAACTTGGAATAAGGCTATCCCAAGGTGCATTTACTAATTTACAGTTTCTTTGCATCTGCGTACAAAGTGCTTCAATAATTGCTGCATCGAATCCCTTAATTTGACCATTTGAACTCATTGATACAAAGGGAGGATACGTTGCTTCAGTTGCAAAAATTAACGGTTTCTGATCTTGCGCATAAGTATTAATGACTAAAGTCATCAATAAACTAACTAAAAATACTATTTTTTTAAGCATAAAATGAATCTCCAACTATTTTATTTTTATATTGTTAATGCTGCATAATATTTAAAAACTGCCTGAAACGTTCAGTTTTAGGATGATCAATTATTTCTTTCGTACCAACTTCATGAATATTGCCTTGATGTAAAAACATCACTTCATCTGCTACTTGTTTTGCAAAATTAATTTCATGCGTTGCAATGATCATTGTCATGTGTTGTGATTTAAGTGTTAATATCATTTGTAATACTTCATGAACCATCTCTGGATCCAATGCAGAAGTAGGCTCATCAAATAAAATAACTTCTGGCTTCATCATTAAAGTTCTTAAAATAGATACACGCTGCTTTTGTCCACCAGATAATGTCTCAGGATAACAATCTGCTTTATCTGACAAATCTAATTGTTCTAAGAATTTCATTGCCTGATCATAGGCTTTATCTTTAGCTAATTTAGATACCTTCCTAGGCGCTAATGTCAAGTTATCTATGACGGTTAAATGAGGCCATAGGTTAAACTGTTGAAATACCATACCCACCCGACGACGTAGCGATAGAAGCTTTTTTGATGGTATTTCTTTTTTGGCATCAAAGTTAATTTGCTCACTACCTACAACCAATTGACCACTATCTGCTTTTTCAAGATAATTTAAACATTTTAGTAACGTACTTTTACCAGAGCCGCTTTGCCCTAGCAATACTAATGACTTACCTTTTTCAACTGATAAACTAATCCCTTTTAAAATGTCTACATTTGCATAAGATTTGGTTATATTTTTTACTTGTAGCATGTTAAGCCCACTGTTTTATTATTTAGAATTTGCATAATAAAGAAAATTAATATATAAATAAAATGAATTAAATTTTATAAGTGATCAAAAAAATTGAGTTTACTAAGCCCATCTTTAGAAGCATTTATTGCAATTGCTAAATATCATACCGTACATCAAGCAGCTGATTCACTACATTTAACACAAACTGCTGTTACACAAAGAATACGCACATTAGAAGAAAAACTATCTATATCGTTATTTATTCGAAGCCGAAAAGGAATGCAACTAACTGAAGAAGGCAAAGCCTTACTGCGTTACTGTCAGGCCACTAAAATGTTAGAAAAAGACTGTATGGATCAGATTTTTGGTACAAATGATAAAAGTATTATTCGAGTTAAAATTACTGCACCAAGTAGCATTATGAACTCTAGAGTGATACCTAATACATCCGCCATTTTAAAACGATTTCCCAACCTTCGTGTTACGTTTGACACAGAAGATTCGAATATACGCAATAGTTTATTATCCAAAGGCGAAGTAGATTTTGCCGTCCTTCATCAAGAGCAAGTAACACGTGAAATGCAAAAGAAAGTTTTAAAAGCTGAGACCTATTATTTAATTGGTTCAAAAAACTTATCTAATCAACCAATAGAAGAAATCGTTCAATCAAATACAATTATTGACTTTGATGAAACAGATCAAGCTACCTTTAGCTATTTAAAGCAGTTTAACTTATTTAATGATTGTCAAAAAGAACGTTATTTTATTAATAACATTGAGAGTTTAATCGTACTATTAAGGGCTGGCATTGGTTATACTGTATTAACACATGATTCGCTCAATCAAATCAAAGATGACGACTTTAAGCGTCATTTATGCATTTTAAATGGCGGAAAAACTTATCAACAAGCTATAGCACTTTGTTGGTATTTACGACCCAATATGCCTAAGTACTTTAGGGCAATTATAGACAGTATCAATTAAATTCTGTTTATTGGACCTGAAGATATATTTCCAATGTTTTAATCACATCAACAAATGATAAAATAAATAAGCCCCAGAAGCCTATAATGCTATGTGAAATATATACACCTAGCAAGGATTGATGCCTTGCAAATAAAATGCACCAAGTTAAGGTTGGAGGAATTACAAACAATGCAAATGATAAACCTAAATCAAGATGAAAGTTTGCAAACACTAATACGGTTATAATAATCGATATCACACTTTTATATTTAATTACCAACAAATTCAGTAATGCTGCTTGTATGGTACTATGAATAAGAAATGCTTGTAATGCAGTAAAAATAACATAAATTATTGGCATTAGAATCAAAGCGACAGATGATGTATGATCATATTGCCTATAAAAAGGAATACCTTTAAAGATACCCACATAGTTTATAAATAGATACAATAACAAGGTCATGAGAATACAAAAAACTATGCTAACAATAACTGACTCAATTACTATGGCTTTCCAATCCTTAAAATTAAACCCCATTTCGCTATAAGGTAATTTTATTTTTCGGGTCATAATAAACATCGGGATCGTAAAAATAATTAATAACGCAGCGGTGAATCTACTCGTATGATAGTAAAATATGTGTGTAAAGTATGGTTCAATTGCTTCGGCTATTAGCTCATAAATTGTTAACGTAATCAAAGAATATGCAATAAATATACTTATCCTCTTTGAGTGAATATTATCACTTTTCATAACCAACCCCAAATATCAAACTCACCTATCATTTTAGATGATTTTTTATTAATATAACAAATTAACGCATCAATGCCTTACACGTTAGTTGACTTGAATGTTTTGTTTATGTATTATACATCTGATTAATTTAAAATATAAAAATAAACTTTATTGATACTAGGAAGCTAAGCCAATGAGTACCCTTTTTCTCACTATCGCTCGTTAATAGAGCAAGACATAAATATTTAACAAAGTAAATCATTACATTAGCCACTCTTAGTGGGGCTTGTGTATGTAACTATTTAGTGAGAAGAAGAAAATGACACACTCAAATTCACCAGTTAAATCTGGATTTATATTATTTATTTTAATGCTAACAATTGCAATTGATGTGATGGGACTTGGATTAATATTTCCGATCATACCTGAAATTATATTAGACCCACATAATAGCTTATTTTTTAACATTACAACGCCTAATAGCATACGATACTTCTGGTATGGCATGGTATTTGCTATGTGGCCATTAGGGATGTTTTTTGGAAGTTCAATATTTGGTAGACTATCTGATCAATATGGTAGAAAAAAATTATTATTAACATCACTTTTTGGTGTTTCCGTTAGTTATTTTTTATCTGTCATTGCAATTGGACTTCATAGTGTTGTGCTATTTACAGTTAGTCGCCTAACAGTTGGAATTTTTGGTGGCTCTTTTGCATTAGCACAAGCAACAATTATTGATGTATCAGCTAAAGATAAAGTAGCAAGGAACCTAAGTTATGTAACTTTAGCTGGTTCTATAGGCTTTATTTTTGGTCCATTATTAACAACAGTAGTTGGCTATATCTCATCAGGTCTAATGCAAGCAGCCTTACCCTGCTTAGTTGCTGGAGTGTTATCCTTAATTAATACATTAAGCGTCTATATATTTTTAAAAGAAACTCGTATAACAAATATATCTGAACGTCTAAAAATTAAGATATTAGATATGCTCTTTAGTTTTAGGGTGATGTTTACTGATAAACGAATTATCGTACTTGCATTATCTTATTTATTAATGCAAGCGGCATGGGGCTTTTATATGCAAAATTTCCCATTAGTTTTATCAGAGATATATCACCTAAATCAATCTGAGATTGGCTTATCATTTGTCTTAGCTGCGATATTTGATTTTATAACGGTGCTTGTAATACTACCATTTTTAACGAAACGCTTTCCGTTAAAATTTATTGTAATTTTAAGTGGAATTCTACTCGGGTTAAACTTACTATTCGCTGTTATAATACCTAACTTATGGCTACAGTATGTAACGTTTGTCATTGCATTTATTTTACAGCTTGTATTTTATTCTGCTATTTTAGCATGGCTATCGCATAAAGTTTCAGAAGATGAGCAAGGACAGATTATGGGAGGAACCGTTTCTGTCTTTGGACTTGCTTGGGCGATTAATGCAATATTATTAGGTTTATTTGCAAATTTATCGATTTTACTCCCAGTCTATCTTGCTATTATTGGGTTTATACTGGCTGGCGTTATTGCTGCGGCAGTAAAAAAATAACTCTCGGCCAACCTTTATTTAAACTACCACTAATAATAAACGTTTAATCTGACATGCCAAAAATAGCTGCAGCTTTTGATTTTTGAGGCCCTTGATATTGACAGCTACCACTTGAACTAGTGAATGAATAATCTACCCATGTAGCGTTCATAACAACTGGCGTATTAATTTTTTCTTGCGGTACGTCAAAATTTACTACATATAACGAATTGGGATTTTGAAGCTGTGATAGATCAATTGTAGCATAGCCTTGCGTATCACCAGATTTACGCACACAAAAACCTTCAACTCCCTTCCCTATATTTGTTGGAGAAGTTTTTCCTTTTTGACCTACATCGAGTTCACTAATAGGACTAACATCCTGACCATCAATTCTGCAGAACTCTGCATTAACTGGCTCTGCTTTTTTAACACACTTAATTATAAAGTTTTTTTCTGTTCCAGTGACCTGACAAGAACAAGCATTACTAATATTTGATACAGGATACTGCTTTTCACCCTCTACGGCTAAAGAAATCATTGGAATGAAACTTTGTACACGACATAACGTATTAGACAGCAGAAAAACCTTTTAGAAATCAATAGGCTCATTGATAATAACAGTTTTCACAATCTTCTTCAGGGATAATGGAAATGAGATTAACCAATGAGCTAACA